>JAHIRQ010000115.1 GCA_018818645.1 Bacillota bacterium | reverse complement strand
ATAGCAAGATTGATCCTATATTTTTTGATTCAATGCTGGCATTTATTTTTTTGTATGGAAGATTCAAAGTATTATCCTTCAAATCCCTAAGAACTGAAGTTGCAATTCCCTTTTTCTGAAAATTATGAATGATCATAATTGATATATTAATTTGATCATCAACAAAGTCTATTTGTAATCCCCCTACAAGTATGCCACTCATATAAATACCAAAATATTTCACATCGTTATTTTCTGTGACATATCTTATATAATCAGAACTTATATTTATGTATTCGGCTATAGAAGAGTCAGTGTGTATTTTCATTATATCAATAGCATTTGAATGATCAAATACTAAATAATCGATTTTCATAACTTCAACTCCTTAGTCAGTATTTAATAGATACTTAAAGTATTTTATCTTGCGTAAATTAATTTTGTTCTAATTTCTTGTCTTGCTTTTTTCTTTAGCATATTCCCAGGCATCGATATGATTAGAAGAAATAAATCTTGATTGCTCGTTATCAACATTAAGCAATCCTTTCATAATAATATAATCAGACATTTTATCTATCATTTTGCTTTTTTCAGTTTTTGATAGGCTATCGAATCTTTTTATTATCACTTTTCCTAACATTTCATATTCTATGAGTCTATCATATACATTTGAGATTTCTTCACATCCATCTACATCAGCTTCACTAAATGATATACACATATCTTCTTCTTGTGTCCTTATGAATGACTCATCCTTCTTAAATGTATACACATATCCTTTTACTCCGTCATAAAATCTCTTTAATTGATCTGAGAATTGTTCTTCATAAATAACAACTCCGTCTTCAATCTTACATGTTACCCATTTTTTAATTCTATTGTTTTTTACTTCATCCCAAATATAAAAAAGTGAGTAGGCTAAATTTTCTGTTAAATATACTACTAATTTCGAATCATCTTCATGGAATTTTGAAATTGGTTTCAGACATTTAATACCTTTTAAGATGGAACCATGAAATAGTCGTTGCACATTACCACTTCCTTATGTTTTTTATCGTTTTCAAGATATTTGTTAATAATATTATAACATCTAGCGATTCAAAAGGAAACTTGCTTTTGCTTAGTTCATTGAATTTATATAACTCTTTAACCCGTAAAAAGTTCAACGATGTTTTACTCTGTTTCGTATCGAGTTTTACTCAATTTCATACGAAGTTTCTTTCTTTCTATGTATTTTCTCCTAATTTCCATGTTCCATCATGATTGAGTTTCATTATTTTTAAATAGTATTCATTTGGCTTGCTAATTGAGTAGTTGTGTTTTTTAGTGATATCATAATCGCAAAATGCAGCTTTATCATATAATCCAACTATATACTCTATGTCTTGTTCCAAATTATTGTCTTCGGAATAAATTTTTACAACTACTTTATGATGATTGATTAGTGATTTTACTGAGTATGGTTTATCTAAAAGACCATATACACCATAAGTAAAATCACACATCAGAAACTGTCCTTCTACTACTGCTTCGCAGATTGTATGTCCGTTATATGCTTTTTTGGAATTAACTAACATAACTATTCTACAAGGTATGTTTAAACATTGTATTAATGCACATCCAACGCGTGATATATCTGTGCACCAATCTGTTCCTCTTTCGATGATTTCTTTTTCTGTCCCACCAAACAGCATTCCATTAAATGGAAAATTGTAGTCATTAACTATCTTTCTAGTATAATTGGCAACATTCTTAATTGAATCATGAGCAGTTTTCCCTTTAAAACTTTGAGCAAAATCATATAGTTCGTGCCTAGTTATTTTCTTATCAATAGTATATTTCTTGGCATCATACAAATAATTCTCTGACTCAAAATCTAAAAGAATCATTACTTTTATAAACTGAAGATCGATTGAGTCATGATCATGAAGATCATTTCTGAACATGACGCCATATTCTTTTCCAAATACATCGAACCCTGTTTTCATTATGTCACCTTATTTGTTTTAATCATTCTAATAACTTCTTTACCATAAAGATACTTTTGTTTTCCATCTTTAATAAATCCTTCTGATTCGTAGAAATTTATTGCGTTCAGATTTGACTTGAGAACCCATAGTGATATACCGCTATAATGTGACAATTCTTCATAACAAGAATTTATAAGTAATCTTCCGATTCCTTTTTCTTGAAACACCTTCAATATGTAAATCGCCATAATCTCACCATAGTATTTTAAATCTTCATCTCTCGATTCAAGATAACATGAAAAACCTACAATTTTATCATCAACAATTGCTACGTATGTATTTTCCGGATATTCTCTTGCTTTGTCTACGGATCTTTCAAGAGATAATCCTTTTATGACATCATCAGGAAAAAGTCCAGTGTATGTTTCAATCCAAGACTTATAGTGTACATACCCTTTTCCATCTGCGTCTTCTCGAGTTGCTTTTCTTATAATTACAGACATAGCAAATTCACCTCCATTAATTTTATTTGGGTTATATCAAGTATGTTTTTATGGGTTTTAAGTTGAAGCCTTAAGATTTTTTTATATTAGTATTGATCATAAAAATATCTTTAATGATATGCAAGTGTGTTTCTGCAAGATCAATGTTCTTTATTTCATCTTTAGAAAAGAATTTAATCTCTCTCGATTCTGAACTACAAACCAATTCTGGTAAATGATCTAGTTCAGTTACATATACTACAGTTATAACGCGCAATACATTACCATCAGGATAACTGGCTATTCTTGATGGATCATCATAAATTTTAAATAAAACCAGGTCATCTTCAGCGATGTTTATCCCCGTTTCTTCAAAAGTTTCTCGAATTGCACAAGTTGCTAAACTTTCTTCAATTTTTAACCCACCACCAATGATTGCCCATCTATTGCTGTCACACCTTTGCTCTAGCAAAATCATATTATTATATTTAATTATGATTGATGTCCCTATATGATTTGGTTTGTTAGGTTTTGGTGCGGAATTATCCTTATAGTAGAATCTCGTTTCTTTCATAATCTACCTCTTTCGTAGCCTGTAAATGATAATTCAATTAACCGATTATTCCTTGGCAATTTTATATATTAAATCGGGAATAATTACTTTTCTACCATAATTATATTTTGCTTGAAGTTCT
>JAHIRQ010000114.1 GCA_018818645.1 Bacillota bacterium | reverse complement strand
GGATTAATGGTAACAAATAACAGTGGAGTCTGATGGATAACTTTTAATTCAATATTTAGCTTTTTAATGTATTCAAAATATTGATCCTTAAATAATAGTTTTGTTGGATCATCACATATTAATGTAAAACCTCTTAAATCTTGAGCAATAAAGTAGTCAATCATCTTCTCAGTGATTGCTCCTTTGATATACATATATAGAATCTTCTCATTCAACTCAAAACTGATTTTGTGAAATACACTTATATTTTTCTCATGAAAAACCAAATCTCTTCGATTTGTATGAATGAGGAGAGACTCATGAGGAGTAGATTCAAATTCCTTGGTTTGTTCAAGGTTAAACGATTCAACAATATGCTTGGTTTGTTGAATGGTTTTATTCATATCGATTGAATAAGCTGCACCTGTTGCTAAAACAATTGCATCCAATGACTCAATACTTGCAAAAGTCATACGATTGAATGCTCCATCAACAAGTATTTTATCTACATATGGCTTTAACAATAGAATTAGTTCATTTAAATCATGATTGGTTGTAGGTCCTGCTATAATCATCGTTCCTTCACTTCGAATTCTTACGATATGAACATTGCCTAACGCAGTCTGTAAGTTTGTGGCATGTAATATTTCAAATTCAACAAGTGAAGACTCTAGACATTCATATGCAGTTGCTACTACCATTCTTGGTTTTACAACAATTCTTGGTTTTGGGAGAAAATTGACTTGATCTAGGGATTCACCATCTAACCCTATACTAGTTAACCCCAGTGTCAAATCTTGATATATTTCAATAATTTTATTTAAAGTTGTTGTTTTTCCAGTATTTTTTGACAAACCAATAATGCCTAATGTTTCAACAGAATCAATTATGCTTCTCACGATTGATTCGCTCGTTTCTCTTCAAGTATTCAGGTTCTAGTGCAATTCTAGTTCCGCTTAATAATCCACTAATACCTTCTAGTTTCTCCTTCTTACAATCTTCACAATCACATGCTGATACATAATGATCAGGTTCACTATAGGTTGTAAACACACCTTCAAAATTACGAAGAACGACTTTACCAGGTGCTTGGGAAATTAAGTAATTTGGCATAACAGGAATCTTACCTCCGCCATTTGGTCCATCGACGACAAATGTAGGTACAGCAAAACCACTAATATGACCTCTTAAGCCTTCAATGATTTCAATCCCTTTAGAAACTGTTGTTCTAAAGTGTTCGATACCATAGGATAAGTCACATTGATAAATATAGTAAGGACGAACACGAATCGCAATCAAGCCTTTGACAAGCTTACGCATGACATGTACACAATCATTAATTCCTCTTAGTAATACACTTTGGTTACCTACAGGAATTCCAGCATCTGCGAGTAGGTCGATTGCATGTTTGCTTTCTTTCGTGATTTCATCAGCATGATTAAAATGTGTATTGACCCAAATTGGATGATATTTTTTTAACATGTTAACTAGTTTTTCAGTAACTCTTTGTGGCATTACAACAGGTGTACGTGTACCAAAACGAATCACTTGTACGTGATCAATTTCTCTTAATTTTTTTAAGATATATTCAATTCTTTCATCACTTGCCATAAATGCATCACCACCAGAAAGTAGAACATCATTAACTTCAGGATGGTTTCTAATGTATTCAATTGCTTGATCGATTTGTTCAATTTTTAATTCTGCATCCTTTTGTCCAGCAAATCTTCTTCTTGTACAATGTCTACAGTAAGTAGAACACATATCTGTAATAAGGAAAAGTACGCGATCAGGATATCGATGTGTTAACCCTGGCACTGGAGAATCATGATCCTCATGAAGCGGATCATACAAATCATTTTTACCTGTGATCAGTTCACTTCCGAAAGGGATTGCTTGTTGACGAATGGGGCACTTGGGATTATCAGGATCAATTAAAGTTAAATAATAAGGAGTTATTGCCATTCTTAGATGACCAAGAACCTTCAATATAGTTTCTTCCTCATCCTTAGTTAAGTTGATGTATTTCTTGAGTTGCTCAGCATTTTTGATACGATTTGATGTCTGCCACTTCCAATCGTTCCAATCGCTATCTGCTACATCCTTAAAATACTTATTCTTTCGTTCGATGTACTTTTCATTCATTTCTATTTTCACGTTTTTTCCTCCCTACGCGTAACGCTTCATAAACAAATCATAAAGTTTTTTATTTTCTCTCAGTATATTTAAGGTAACTTCAGCATGTCCTTTTGTATATCCATTACCAATCATCATCTCTAAATCTTTTCCTACACCTTCAGCACCTAATGCTGCTTTTGTAAACGAAGTTGCCATACTAAAGAAATATACGATTCCATGATCTTTGGTTGACAGGATAGCTGTCATTTCTGTATTTTGAACATTGACAACATTGATGGTCAAGTCTGCCAACTGACCATTTGTTAGTTCTAGAATCTTTTCATAAACATCCAAACTCTTTAATGCATTCTCTAAGATAATATCGTCACATAATCCAAGTGATTGTAGTAACTCTCTTTGAGATTCTTCATTGACTAAGCCAATGACTCTTCCATTAGGTCCCACATTTTTTTTAGCTTGATAGGCACAGAGAACTCCACTTTTACCTGCTGCACCAATAATAAAAACTGTTTGTCCTGGTTTTGCTAGTTTTTTCACTTGAGCAGGTGCTCCAGCAACATCAAGTGCTGCAAGAACTAACTTTTCACTTAAATCATTTGGAATTACTGAATAAATCCCTGAATCAAATAGTATTGCTTGACCTTTGATTTTAACTTGTTCATTTGAAAGATTAATTGAAATAATTTCTTCGATATGAAGTGGTGTCAAAGATAGAGAAACCAAAGTTGCAATCTCCGTACCAACCTGAAGGGATTGATCAGAAAATTGACTTCCAACTTCCTTAACAGTGCCGAGTAGCATTCCACCACTTTTGGTAACTGGATTTTGCATTTTACCCTGGGTTTTTACAATACTTAGAATCATTTCTTTCATCTTTGATGGGTTTGAATTGCATGCTTCCTTAATTTGATGAAATGATGCTGAGTCAATATTTAACGTATCCACTTCAATTAATAATTCGTTTTCATAGCATGTAGGTGTTGAATCAATTTGACTTGCTGCTTGAGGAAGTACACCAGTCTGTCCGATAACTCTGTGAATTCCATATCTTGATAGTTTCATTTATTTTCTCCTTATGCCTAGAATTTCTCTCGCTTCATTTGGTGTGGCAATATCTCTACCATATCTTTTCGCGATCGAAACCACTTTTTCAACAAGTTCTTTATTTCCACGTGCTAAAACACCTTTTTCTAGATAGATATTATCTTCTAAACCCACTCGAACATGTCCGCCATTTTTAATCGATAACTCTGCTAAAGAGAATTCATACTTACCAATACCTGCAACACTAAAGGTTGAGTCACTTGGAATACTTTCTTTCATAAAGTAAAAATCTCTTTCTTCACCCGTCATTCCCCCGTTGACACCTAATACAAAACTAAAGTGCATTGGCTTATGAATAAACCCTTTCTTATGTAGTCTTAAGACCATATCGATATGACCTTTTTCAAAGCACTCCAATTCAGGAAATATGGATCTTTCTTTCATACGATTTGCGAAGAATTTGATATCATTTTCAGTATTTATAAATATTTGGTCTCCACCAAAGTTCAAGGTTCCACAATCCAATGTAGCCATCTCGATATCAAGTTCAGTTGGCTTAAGTCTCGTTTTTCTAGACATACCAACAGCACCACCAGTTGATGGTTGAATAATGACATCTGGACACTTCTTCAAAATACCTTTGATAACGTCTTTATAGCGCGATTTACTTTGAGTAGGAGTTCCATCATTTCTTCTAACATGGAGATGAATAATAGCTGCACCAGAAAGATATGCTTGATAGGCTTCTTCTACAGTTTCTTCGATGGTATAGGGTACAAATGGGTTATCCGATTTCGTCGTTTCTGCGCCTGATATTGCACATGTAATAATGAGCTTATTCATGTTTTATTCTTTGTTTAATCTTTGGTACAACACAAGTGCCAATAGCCTTTGTAACCAATATCTTTTCACTCAGTAAATCTGCTGCAGATTCACTTAAATCTGGTCTTGCTGAAATGACCTTATAGCATTCGAATTTCATCTTTCTAGAGGTGTTACCAAAGTCAGTAATTTCACCAACAACCTCAATAAAATCACCTGCATAAAGAGGAGCTAAAAAATCTATTTTTTCATATGCTCTAAATAATCCTTCATCACCATCATATTGAATCAAAAGTTCTGTAGCAACATCTCCAAATAAAGCGATGACCTTTGCACCATCAACAAGATTTCCACCATAGTGGGCATCTGCTTGACTTAATCTTAAGCGATGTATAACTTTTTCCAATTTTTTATACCTCCATCAATCGAACTTGATCATATTTTAATTTAGCATCTGTTTTTTTAATGATTTCTTCTATTGAAACATCTGGATGTCTCTCGATTAAATATAGTCCATCACTTCTGACTTCCATGACTGCAAGCTCAGTAACAATTAAGTTCGCTTTCTTGTATCCGGTTAAGGGAAGCGAACATTTTTCTTTAATTTTAGATTCTTCTTTGTTCATATGCGTAGTAGCAATAATAACTTTCTTCGCACCAGTCACTAAATCCATGGATCCCCCCATACCTGGGACTAATTTACCAGGTATAATCCATGATGCAATCGATCCTTCTTGATCGACTTCAAGCGCTCCTAAAACTGTAACATCTAAATGTCCTCCACGAATCATCATGAAGGATAGAGAGGTGTCAAAAAACATACCATGCTCTAAAACAGTTGCGTATTGTCCACTAGGATTGGTGAGATTATAGTCAATATTCGTGTCATCAGCAAGTGGTCCTAGACCAATAATTCCATTTTCACTTTGTAAAAAGACTTCAACGTCTGAAGGAATATAGTTAGCAACAATGGTTGGTATACCAATGCCTAAATTCACAAGATTTCCATCCTTGAGCTCCTTAGCAATTCTTTTCGCGATTATTTGTTTAGCATCCATTAAATTGCACCCCCTAAAATGAAATCAACAAATACATGTGGAGTGATTACATGCTCAGGATCAATATTCTCAACTTCTTCATGAATAAGTGCAACTACTTTATCTGCAGCAGTAGCCATCATGGGGTTAAAATTTCTTGCAGTCCCAGAATACGTTAAATTTCCTAGATGATCAGAGTAATAGCCATTAATAATTGCTAAATCTGCACCAAATGCTTCTGCAACGATATATTCTTTTCCATCAATTGTAATTTTTTGTTTTCCAATTTCAACTGGTGTATGTAACCCAGTAGGTGTAAGGATTCCACCTAATCCTCCACCCTTTGCTCGAATTTGTTCAATAAATGTTCCTTGTGGGATTAATTCAACTTCAAGACTTCCTTCACTCATGAGCTTTCCAGCATCCGGATTAGTTCCTATGTGAGTTGCTATTAGTTTTTTGACTTGATGGTTTGCAATAAGCTTTCCAACACCTTTATTTGGGTATCCTGCATCATTACAAATAATCGTTAAATTACCGATATTGGTTTCAACGATATAATCTATTAATAACTCAGGTGTTCCACAGGTTAAAAAGCCACCTACCATAATAGATTGTCCCTCTTTAATCAATTTCTGAAATGCTTTTTTATCTATCCACTTATTCATCCTTCTTTTCCTTTCTCGGCATCATGAGTGCTTCACCAGTTAGCATTAACTCATTTTTTTCATTAAATATTTCTGTTGAGAAGATGACTCTATTCTTTTCTTCAATAATTTCTTTTACAGTAATTTTGACTGTTAGTTCTGTTCCTGGGTATACTGGTTTGATAAACTTTAAGGATTGCCCACAATAAATGGTTCCTTCTCCAGGGTATTCTGTACCAAAAATCTTTGAAAATAGTGAACCAATGAGCATACCATGAACAATAGGTTCTTTAAATGGAGTTCTACTGCAATAATCAGCATCAAAATGGGCTTGATTCATATCGCCTGTTAACTCTCCAAATTTCTTCACATCTTCCTTTGTTATAACACGCTTATAACTTCTCTCTTCACCAACATGCATCGTTTTTATCATTTTATATCCCCTTTTTCAAAAAAATAAAGAGCGCTGTATAAAACCAGCGCTCCATTTAGGTTTAAATGGCAATGAAGGAGGTGTACCCTCAATCATCAAGGTTAATGAGTGGACGTCATTAAACTTTCGGCGGTATGCACCTTCCATAAATCACTTGATTGTCCACAATCAATTCGTGATTTAAGTACCCAACAGACCGCACCTCTGTATCGTTTCTAATCTAATTATAAACGATAAGTGAAAGCGCTGTCAATGCTATTCGATACAAAAAACTTACTTTCACAAAAACGACTAATATTTTACATAAACCGATAGACAAGATACATTAACTGTAATCAGGTGTATACTATATGTATATAAACTATTTAGGAGGAATGAAAATGCATGATATTGTAAAAGCTTATGATGGGCTACCTTGGTTAGTCAAACTGATTTTAGCTTTACCAGGTATTGATGGAATAGCATGGGGATTATACCGTGTGTTCAAAGGATTGTCAAAAAAAGACAATGTTTTAGTTATAATTGGTATTCTTTGGATCTTCTTAGGAATCTTCATCTTATGGATTATTGACATGGTTTCAATTATTCTTTATAAGAAACTGGTTTGGTTAGCATAATTTACTTCGTGATAAACAAAATGGCAATCCGATTTGGATTGCCATTTTGTTGTTATACGATTTGATAATACTTTTCTTTTTCTTTAACAAGCATTTTACTAAGTGGAGTATATAACCAAAGCACAGTTAGGAAATTACTGAGTGCCATAATCAATTCAAAGGGTAGATCCATCATAAAGTATGCTTCAAATGGTGTCCCTAAAACAAAGACTGCAACCGGTATAAACAACCATCCATAAACGAATCCAAAGAAAAATCCGAATATAGCCAATCCATACGGAGAATTAAGTTTCTTAAAAACAGTGGATAATCCAATTGGAATTAACATCCATCCAATGAGCATGGATGGAATATACATCGGCATCAATGGACCATAAGGGGAAAGAATGTTAATAATGATTACATGGATGACAATAATTAAAGTTGTTTTCTTGAAACCAAGTACCTTAGTATATAAAATAATCAATAATGTTGTAAATTGAATGTTTGGTAGGAATGAAAGGGCAAGTTGCTGCACAAAAAGAATCGCGGAACAAACCGCAATTAATGCTGCATCTTTAATTGATGTATTTTCAAAGCGCATCAACAATCACTCCCAAGCATTTTTTAAACTAATTTTAAACCTGTCATTATCTTCAAACTCTAAGTTACTTACCCCAAGTGTAGAAAGTCTAAATGTATCACCATCAAATTTTTCAATAGATAAAAATGAATTTGTCCAATCCGATATGATCTCAAAATCTTCATTCTTGATTCCAAGTATCACTTTACCTTGAAACCCAAAACTTTGAAACTCATAGCTACATGTTTCATCTGCTTGATAAGATCCGTTCGCACATGTTAAATCAAAATTTCGATTTAAAATATCATAAAAGGAATCCCCTTCATAAAAGGTAAGTTCATCATCAAACAAAACAAGACCTTCTTTATCTTCAATCAATAAATGAATAGACCCCTGAGTTAAAGCTAAATTTTCATTTGTAAAAAACTTGATAGCAAAAAATACTGCAACCATAGCAACTACACTGATTAAGATTTTTATAACCAAGTTTTTCATGAATAATCCTCTTTACATCAAACTATCCTAAATAATAAAAATAGAATGCTGGTTTCAAATATACATCTCGATAAACCTTATATGCGACCAGTGCAGAAAATACTTGAGGTGTTGAAAATACCATATCGGTAGTTTCTGAATCTAGTGTCCATTTATAAGCACCATCGACTTCATACGCTATCAACGCTTCGATAAGATCTACACCGCCAGTTTGATAGTCTTCTCCTCTTGGATCAATCGCATGAGCGATTAAACCAAATATTACAGCTGCAGTTGAAGCTGAATTTGCTGATCCCCAAGAAGTAATACCATCTTCCGAAAGATTTTCTTTGATATAGGTGATCATCGCTTCAACCTGTAAGTCGACACCTTCAACAGTAACATAGGGAGCAAGTGCAGTTAGAAGCATACCCGCATAATCAGCATCCATAAATTCAGGTGTTCCAGCAATTAGGTCTTCTACAACTGCAGTTCTAGATGCACCATCTGCTTGAACCATTGTTAATGCGTTGAGTAATGATATGGACTCATAATAATTTTGTGCTTCCATTAATAATAGAGCATCCTTAATATCATCTGTATTGGATACAAATGACTTCGCTAATAAAGCTGACTTAAAAGCATTTGAAATGGTATCCACAGGGAAGTTAGTTGGTTTTGGAATCAAAGATCCTAGTTGTGGAGCAAAGTAGTTTCTCGCGTTCAAATGGCGGAGTGCAGCAACAACATGAGGCTCTAGACCTGATAAGCTAACATAAGTCGATAAATGATTTTCAATGAATGTTTGAATTAACACATCGACCATTCGATCTGTTTCATCTAAAAGTGTCACTTCCTGAAAAGTTATGACCATACCATCTCTTAAATTAATATTTTCAACACCTGTAGTGATCGCGACATCATCGACATAAATAGCAAATGAGTAATTGAATGTTACTCCATATTCTTTTGGATATAAATCGCCAACGCCATTAATGAAATAACCGAACGGATAGACTGTATAATCAATACCGATAGCTTCTTCAATTAAGTCAATCACTCTCTTGGTTTCACCCTCAGCAAATGCTACATCTTCACTTAACAACACAAATTCATCAATTTCAATCACTTCAACCTTAAACGATAATAATTCTGCAGTTGGTTCGGTATTATCTTGACAACCAGCAAGTACTACCAAACTCAAGAAAAATAAAACGATAGTCCAAATCTTTTTCATGCTTTCTTTTCTCCTTTTTTTATAAAATAAAAAACCATACCCCTGGGGAGGTATGGAAATAGACAAAAAAGGACTTTTTGCCCGTCTCAACCCCAGAAGATGACTACTATTGACTCTTTGGTAGGTCTCCCGGCTTAACATCATCCTAATTTGCACCTTCCCGCTTTCGCAGTGGCTCTCGCATTTCGTCCGTTTTACGGTTGCTGGGACAGCTCAAGAATTTAACTTGATTCCCTGTTATGTATTCATACACCAAATCATCTATTCAGTTACTTCAATTATAGACTACCGCACCTATTTTATCAAGGATGAAAACAAATAAAAATCATTTTCATTTTTTCATTTTTAATATTAGTTTCGATTTAGCCCTTTATAAACTATATCAAGAATTTCATCACGAATCTGGTGTGCTTTATCAATTAAATCATCCACCTGTTTTTTATACTGTGCAGCAGCAATTCTATCTTCAAGACCTTGTAGATTGATTAAGACATTCATGCATGCTCCATCAATACCTGATGATAACATCAAGGTTGACACTCCTAAATCAGAAATCGTTTGTTTATTTCCATATTTTAATATATATGGGATGAGATGCAATGCGGATAAGGATAGGCTAGCAACCTTGATTGGTATCATAATTGCTTCAGTTGTTCCTTCTTGTATCTTTTCGCTTCTAAGCTTTATCTCATTTTCTGTTTCTTTAGGCATTTTAAATGCTTTCATGATCATATTGAATGAATCCGTATCCAAATCAATCAATGCAATCAGTTGATCTTTAATCATAATTAAAGAATTACATGTATCCTTAAATTCAAATTGAATCTCAGGTGCTAATGCTAAAAACTTTTTCTTATCTACGGTAAGATGTCCCACCATCCGTGCCAGTGAAACACCAAGAGCAGAACTAAGTGCTGAAACAGACCCGCCACCTGGAGCAGGAGACTTGGAGTCTATCTCATGGATAAAATCAATGACCTTCATATCAACTAGTTTCATATTTCCCTCACAATCTGTCTATTCTTGACAACAAATTTTCCGTTAATAATTACATCTTTTGTGTGATTGACTCCAAAATGATAAAATATATAACTTAGATTTGGAGCTCTCATCACGACTATATTTGCTTTTTTCCCAACTTCAATAGACCCTATTTGGTTATCTAGCCCCAAATGATAGGCAGCATTGATCGTTACTGCATTTAATACTTCTTCAGGGGTCATTTTCAGTTTATTACTTGCTAATTGCATAATCAGTTGAAAATTTTCAGTTGGACAAGATCCAGGGTTATAATCACCTGAAATTGAAACTGCTACATTAGAATCAATCATATGTCTTGCATTTGCATAATCCTTGTTTAAATAAAATGAAGTTCCAGGTAATAAATTCGCAATCGTATGACTTTGAGCAAGCTTCTTGATATCCTCGTTGGATATCGCCATCAAATGATCAACTGAACTACATCCAAGTTCAACTCCAAGACCGGTACCACCTAAGGAATGTATTTCATCAGCATGCATTTTGATTCGAAACCCCATGTTTTTTGCATGCGTTAAAATATTTCTAGTTTCTTCAATCGAAAATACTCCAGTTTCACAAAAAACATCCACTGCATCTGCTAAAGATAGCTCTTGAATCCTTGTTAAATCTTTTTTGATGTTTTCTATATACCTTGCTTTATCATGGGTATATTCCTTAGGTACTGCATGAGCACCCATGTAGGTAGATAAAACTTGAACAGGGTGATTCGTATTGAGCATTTGATTGACCAATAGCTGTTTGGTTTCATGCTCTAGAGATAAACCATATCCACTTTTAGATTCAATTGCTGTGACTCCATGTAACATCATCTCATCTAATGAATGATAAGCTTTCTCATAAAGCGAGTCGATTGACGCGTTTCTAGTTTTTTCAACTGTACCTAAAATTCCTCCACCATTCTTAAGAATATCTAGATATGGAACTCCATTTTGAAGCATTTTATATTCATCTTCTCGTGAGCCAGCATGAACTAAATGTGTATGTGAGTCAATCAAGCCTGGTAAAACAATTTGCTGATGAGCATCATGAAATATGGTATCTTCACTTTCATATTTTTGATAGTCACCAGCACCAAAATCGATGATGACCCCATCCTTGATTGCTATAAATGCGTTGTGGATCTCATGAATTGAGTTCATCATCGATCCACGAACTGGGGGAGACAGATATGGAGTGTAGATTGTTTTTATGTTATGGATAATTAAATCTGCAGTCATGGTAACCTCCTTAAAGATTGGCTTCTATAATTTTATATTGATCAAAATCTCTAATTTTCATGTAGTTGACTGAGTTTTCAACTATCAGTTCAATACTCATATTCTTATCAAATGGAATACCTAGACTCATTTGATAATATTTGATGGAATCGAGTAATGCTTCTTTTGGTATTAGACCAACGACTTCAGAGTTTGTGACAGTGACTTGATATCTTTTAGCTTCCATCATTACAGTTTCTAAAATACGATAGATAGGATTTTTCTTATAATCTAATATATTCATTGTCACTTGGACAAAACCTTTTTCTTCTAATAAAGCAGGTCCTGCCTGAATATACTGAAATCCTCCTGAGGATGCTCGAATTGCTTTGGCTATCGTCGATGCGATTTTCTCATCATCAGTGCTTAAATCAATATTATAAGCGATTAGAGGTATTCTTGCGCCAATAGCTGTGACACCAAAAGTTTCATGGATTTCAGCTTTTCCATAATCTGGTTTCCATAAGGGATCCTTTATCTTTTCCTTCATGCCTTCAAATTCACCCTTTCGAATGTCTGGAAGATTTATTCTGGATGGATCTGTTGCAGCTTTTGCATAAAGAAATACAGGAATTTGATACATATAGGAGATGTGGTCTGCAAGTGATTTTGCATATTCGACACATTCTTCAATGGTTATATTTGATATTGGAATGAATGGTGTAACATCTACAGCACCCATGCGTGGATGTTCCCCATGATGATTTCTCATGTCAATTTTTTCTAATGCTCGCTGAAAAAAGTTAATCAATGGAATAATCATCTTTTCAGGATCTCCTAATAAAGTGATGACTGTTCGATTATAATCCTTATCAGGTTCAGCACTTATGAATTTAAAACCTTCTTGATTTTTAAGAGGTGAAATGATGTATTCAATTTTGTTTAAATCTCTACCTTCTGAAATATTTGGTACACATTGTACAATTTTATTCATCTTATTTTCCTCTTTTCAAATAGTCTTGAATCGATTTCTTAATATGTTCTTTATTGGATAGATAAGGAGTTGTAACATGAGAATTGTTATCAAGTTCATTATACTCTCTCACTGTTTCCATAGCATTAGGATTGGTAGCCCAAGATCTTCTAGATACCCCTGCCATGACATCATAAAGCATTGCAGTCTTAAGGACTTCATCAACACGCTTAGATCCATCTAAAACCATTCCATAGCCCCCATTGATTGCCTTACCGATTCCAACACCACCACCGTTATGAAGAGCGACTAAACTCATTCCTCTAGATGCATTGCCTAAAGCAACATGTGTAGCCATTTCAGCCATTACATTTGAACCATCCTTTATATTCGATGTTTCTCGAAATGGTGAATCAGTTCCTCCGGTATCATGATGATCTCTACCTAGCATGATTGGACCAACGATTTGATTTCTGACCATTTCATTAAACTTCAATGCTATCTTTAATCTACCATATGCATCTTGATACAAAATTCTTGCAAGAGTACCAACCACTAATTTATTCTTTTTAGCATTCAAGATCCATTGGTAATTATCAAAATCTTGAAATCTTCTATCCTTATCAATCATATCCATAGCTGCTTGATCTGTTAATTCTAGATCGATAGGATTATTGGATAAACAGACCCAACGAAATGGACCATATCCGTAGTCAAATAAAATTGGTCCCATGATATCTTCAACATAGGAAGGATAGATAAAACCGTCTAAATCATTTTCTTTATTCTTACAGACTTCCTTAACTCCTGCATCATATATAGCTTTTAAAAAACTATTCCCATAATCAAAAAAATATGTCCCTTGTGAAACGAGCTTGCCAATAACTTCATAATGTCTTTTCAAACTATCGTTAACTTTAGTCATAAATAATGATTTATCATTTTTCAATAATTCGGTTCTTTCCTCAAATGTTAATCCACAAGGACAGTAGCCTCCATCATAGACAGCGTGGCATGAGGTCTGATCAGATAAGAGATCTATTTTGATAGAATTCTTTTCTGCATACTCTAAGAGATCCACGATGTTTCCATGGAACGATATTGCAATAGATTCTAATTTGTCTTGATGTTTTTTAGCATGTGAAAAGGCTTCACTAGGCGTTTTAGCAATATAGGATACCCAGCCTTGATTGTATCTAGTTTCTATTCTAGATAGATCGACTTCTGCGATAATCCCGACACCACCAGCAATTTCTATTGCCTTACCTTGTGCACCACTCATTCCACCAAGTCCTGATGAAACAAATAGCTTTCCTTTAAGATTATCCTTAGGATCAACTCCTAACTTCATACGTCCAGCATTGAGTAATGTTGAGTACGTTCCATGAACAATGCCTTGTGGTCCAATGTACATAAAGCCACCTGCAGTCATCTGTCCATAATTGGCTACACCTAATGCTGCTGCACGATTGAAGCCTTCTTGGTTATCGTATAATCCAACCATTAAACCGTTGGTAATGATGACTCTTGGTGATGACAGATTGGATAAAAATAACCCGAGCGGATGACCAGACATAATGACTAGAGTTTGATCTTCATTCATGATTTCCAGGTATCTTTTTACAAGTAGATATTGCATCCAGTTTTGGAAAACTTGACCTGTTTCTCCGTAAGTTACAAGCTCATAAGGGTATAAAGCAACCTCAAAATCAAGGTTGTTATCAATCATCACCTGAAAAGCTTTACCTTCTACTATTTGCCCAAAGTAGGTGTCTATTGGTCTTCCATGAATCGGACCTACAGGTCTAAAACGATACCCATAGATTCTTCCTCTTGTCATGAGTTCCTCTGTAAATTCAGGGATCAATTGATCATGCCATTCGATAGGAATATATCTTAATGCATTACTAATAGCCTGTTCAATCTCCTCATTTGTTAGGGTCAATTCTCTCTTTGGTGCTCTTCGGATTCCTTCTTCAAATGATGGATATTCTGGTAATTTTTTTAATATTTCCTTTAAATTAACTTCAATCACTTAAATATCCTCTCCTTCAAATATGTAATTATAGAAATCATTACTAGATATAGTTTCTTCTATTTTGTGTAAATGCGGAAATAATACCTCATCTCGTTCAATAAAAGGTATTTGCTTTCTAATATAAAGATATGCTTTTTTAGTCTTTTCTCCAAGTTCTTTTTCTTCTCTAAAATCAATAGCTTGACATGCAGTAAACATTTCCATAGCAATGACTTTTCGAGCGTTCTCAAAAATTGATTTTGCTTTTCTAGCTGAAATTGAACCCATTGAAACATGGTCTTCTTGATTCGCTGACGATGGTATTGAATCTACAGACGCTGGGTGTGCTAACACTTTATTTTCTGATACGAGGGATGCTGCTGTATATTGAACAATCATAAAACCAGAGTTTAACCCTGAATACTTCGCTAAAAATGGTGGAAGACCGTTGGATAAATGTGGATTCACCATTCTCTCAATTCTTCTTTCACTAATGTTTGCCAGTTCAGCAATTGCTATCCCCATATAATCAAATGATAATGCTAATGGTTGACCATGAAAGTTTCCAGCACTGATCGCACTATGTTCATCCATTAAAAGTATTGGATTATCTGTTACAGCATTCATTTCTCTTTCGACTATGTTTCTGATGTGTTGGAACGCATCTAAAGATGCTCCATGCACCTGAGGTGCACATCGAATACTGTATGCATCTTGAACCCTTTTTTCATTTTGTTTTGTCACGTGCTTACTGTTTTTTAGCATATTGAGTACATCTTTAGCAACGATGATTTGCCCATCTTGATTTCTAAGTTCATGAATCATTGGATGATAAGCATCTGTAATTCCTTCAAGTGCTTCCATCGTTAAGGATAGAGAAAGATTTGACATGCGAAGGAGTCTCAGTGCATCATATAAAACCAAACCTCCGATAGCACTCATTGCCTGAGTACCATTGATTAAAGAAAGTCCTTCTTTTGCATGTAGATGAGGTAGGGCTTGAATACCTGCTTTTTTTAAGGCTATTTTTGTTTCTAATTTTTCACCTAAATAATAAACTTCTCCCAATCCAATTAAAGGAAGACTCATGTGAGAGAGTAGTGCTAAATCACCACTAGCACCTAATGATCCCTTTTCATAGACAACAGGTATGATATTTAAATTTAGATATTCGACCATTTTTAAAATTGTATCTAGTCTAATTCCGCTATATCCTTTGATCAGTGCATTAATTCTTAACGCCATCATTGCCCTAACAGAATCTATGGGAAGTGGTTCTCCAACACCACAAGCATGGCTCATCAGTAAATTAGACTGGAGTTCAGATAATTGTTTTTTATCGATTCTCACATTTGCGAGATGACCAAATCCAGTATTGATTCCATAGACTGGTTCATCATGAGCTGCTATATCCTTGACAAAAAGACTCGCTTTTTCAACCAGTTTTTGACTCTCTATATCAATTTCTATTTTTTCGTGATCTCTAGCGATTTGAACTAAAATATCTAGAGTTAAGTCTCTTCCGTTCAGTATAATCATCATGATCTCCTTGCAATAAGATGAAAAAGTTATAAAGCTTCAGCAACTAATGCTGCTAAAGCTATAGAATAGTATTTACTTTCAGTTGAATCTGCTCTTGATGTTAAAACGATTGGTTTTTTTGCTCCTGCGATGACAGAAGCACTTCTTGAATTCGCTAAAAACATCATTGCTTTATAAAATATATTACCAGACTCAATTTGTGGCATGAGTAGAAAATCAACATCTCCTGCCATTGGATCTGTTACACCTTTATGAAGTGCAGCTTCTTTATTGATTGCATTATCAAGCGCAAATGGTCCACCGATTGTACAACCCTTGATACGATCATTTTGGTTTCTTAAGATTAGTTCTTGTGCATCCAGTGTGGATTGCATCTTTGGATTGACTTTTTCTACAGCTGCAAGGCAACCAACCTTTGGATTTTTAATTCCAATAGCATGTAATATTTGAACACCATTCTCAATTATTTCTTGTTTAATATCAACATCTGGGTCTATATTCATTGCTCCATCGCTCATCATCAATATTTTATGATAATTAGGGATTTCCATGACGCTCACATGAGATAATCTATTGGGAGTTCTTAAGCCATAATCTCTATCTAATGCTGCTTTTAGAATTACAGATGTATCAACGAAACCCTTCATTAAAATATCACCTTTACCACGACTAACGAGCTTGACTGATTCTTCGCATGCTTTTTGTGTATCAGATTGATCTATAATGATATAATCTGTTTTTGTGATTTTAAGCTTTCTAAAAATATCTTCAATTTCCTTTTGATCTCCAATTAAGATAGGAGTAATGATATGTGCTTCCTTAGCCATATGAACAGCTTCTAAAACATGTTCATCTGCTGCTGCAGCAACTACTAAAACTTTTGGTTTAAGTAATTGTGCGCGTTTGACGATATCATCCATAGTTCTAATCATAAAATTATTCACCTCTATTTATATTCTTTCGCTACCTCTTCGCCATTTAACACACGAAGACCACCTAAAGCTAGAGCTTCCATTTCATCTTCACCAGGATAAACCAATAGTGGGGCGATGAAATCTACTCTTTCTTTTATATAATTGACTAAAAATTGATCATAGGCTAGACCACCAGTTAAAATAATAGCATCCACTCTTCCCTTTAGAACTGTAGAACCACTACCAATTTCTTTAGCAATTTGATAGCACATCACTTCATAGATAAACTTGGCTTGTTCATCACCTTGTTTAATTCTGTTTTGAATCGTATATCCATCATTGGTACCTAAATAAGCAACCAATCCACCTTGTCCATAGTTTTTTCTTTGAATTTCTTTAAGAGTGTATTTCCCAGAAAATACCATTTTGTATAATGGCCCCATTGGCACTGAACCGCT
>JAHIRQ010000113.1 GCA_018818645.1 Bacillota bacterium | reverse complement strand
TTTCATTATATTCATATAATGTTTATCAAATATGTTATAATAATACTTGCCAATAACGAAAGGAGACAAGCTATGAGAAAATTAATCCCCATGGTATTGTTGATACTACTATTAACAGCTTGTTCAAAGGATGTTCTTCTTCCTGACTTATCCAATTTAACCGAAGAAGAAGCTATAACAGAATTAACAGAATTAAATATTGATTATGAAGTATTATATGAACTCGATATCACCATCCCACATGGTGAGTTTATTCGCTATGAAGCAGGCTATGCAACAGGTAAAAAAGTAATTTCAGGCGAAGTCATTAAAATCTATATTGCCAATAACGGAACGACACTTCCTACACTTTCTGATAAAACAGAAGATGATGTTATAGTCATTCTTAATGATCTAGATATAGAATACAGTTTCTTATATGAGTTCAATTTTGCTAAAGAAGATTATGATTTTTCTAGATATATGGATTATGAAGCAGGAGATCTTCTACCTACCGGAGAAGAATTAAAGGTTTATATTACATGGAATGGATCTATTCTTCCTGATTTGACAAACCTTTTAAAAAGAGAAATTGAAGCTGCACTTGAATATGATTTTATTCAAAATTACACTTTCGAATATATTGAAAATGATGAATATCAACAGGATTTATTTGCAGGTTATAAAGATTTAGAAATAGGTCATCCTGCTCCTGATACAGGAACAATCACGGTATATCTTTATAAGAATTCATTTACGAATGATACAGAAACCTTATTTATTTCTAAGTATCTTTCTGGTGAAGGAGTCAATAGAGCGATTGAAATTTACAATCCAACAGATAGAACAATTGATTTAGCGGATTATCATATTGCATTATTCATGAATGGTTCCTATGAAATGACACATAGAATTCAACTCACTGGAATGCTTGAATCAGAGGGAACACATATACTTATTTATCGTGGGTCTACTCAATCCTTAAAGGATATTGCTGATCAAGATAGTAATGTTTTACTATTTGATGGTAATGATGTAGTTCAATTGAGATATAAAAATGATACCTTTATTGATACAATCTATGATTTAGGTAACATGTTATTTGTAATGTGGAATGAAATGTTTATACGTTCAGAAGATGTAACCAGTGGTTCAAGAGCGTTCAATTTAACAGAGTGGGATGCATATATCCCAAGCTATATAACTCCATTTGGAACGCATCCATTTGCTAAACCGGAAACATTTGATATCAATTTAAGCTACTTAAATAATGTTTGGGGTAATACAACAGTTTCAGGTATGGTTCAAGTCACTGTTTCTGGTATTAATGACGGAGATACTGCAAGTTTTTCACCGGGATTCGAAGGCGATTCACGCATGAGATTCTTAGGTGTCGATACACCTGAAACATATCCATCAGTTGAGCCCTGGGGATTAGAAGGAAAAGCTTTTACAACCAGTTATTTAAATAGAGTAGGAGCTACCATTTATGTTCAATCAGATCCTTATCTAGGGGCTACTGAAACATATGGAAGATCCTTAGGCTATGTTTGGGTCGATGGGGAAATGCTAAATTACTTGTTAATTAAAAATGGTTTTTCATGGAACTACTTAAGTACAGACACCAAGCTTGTTTATAACCATAGATATTTATATCGTTGGTTCCAAGATGCACAAAAATATGCTCAAGATAACAATTTAGGAATACATAGCTAATGAAAATATTTGGACGTGTTGTTTATGCACTTCTAGCAGTATTTACCTTTTGGTTTGTCCTAGACTATGCAAGAGGTTCCATGACCATTCAGTATTTTGAAAATGAAGGCAAAGAAGCTGTAGAATTATCTGATGATGTATTCTTTTATGGTAGTGCTAGAGACTATAATCAAAGAACTGCTATCTATGAATCAGAGAATCTAGGGTACAAAATATCTATTTATGAGATTGCTGATGCGAGAATCACTAACAATAACATTGAAGTGAATTCTTATGCCTACATCATGCTAAAAAGCGATAATCCAATGACTACACCATATTATCTTAGATTCTCAAATGGTGTTGATACTCTTGATGTTGAGTTTATGAAGTTTAGAACACTAAATATCATGATGGCTTTAAATCAAGAGATGACAGAATTCGGAGTAGCGAAAGAGGTCATTTTAGAAAAAACATACACAGAGATTCTTCTTTTAGATGAATATAAGAATACGATTTTTACTGAATCATTCTCAGTACTTGAATCAGACTTCATTATTGAAGGAAGATTAACCTCATACTATGATCAAAATGAAATATTGCCGTTAACAGAGTTAGTTGATTTTGACATTTATCCAGCCTTTACCCATGAGATGGATCAGTACATGAGTACCCTATGGGTATCACTCATTGTTTATCTTGTTATTTTGATTCTTTCAACCTATATCGTATTCTTCGCTAAAAAGAAATACTTAGGTAAAAAGAAGCCTTCAGATATCCTAATTAAGGAACAATCCAAGTATAAAAAGAGCGATACCTAATCGCTTTTTTCATCAATTTATGTTATACTATTCTAATACTTAAAGAAAGGAATTTTAAATGAATATGAATATAAAAAAACAAATTTTTGAACTTATTAAATCATATGATCAAATCATTATTCATAGACATATAAGACCCGATATGGACGCGATAGGTTCCCAATATGGTTTATATTTAACCATTAAGGAGAATTATCCCGAAAAGAAGGTTTATGTGGTTGGGGATATGAATGAAATGGTTTATCAAGCCAAAATGCATGATATACCAGATGCCTATTATATCAATGCTCTAGCAATTATTACTGACGTTTCAGTTTCTAGATTGATTTCAGATGATAGATATTTAAAGGCAAGTGATGTAGTCATTATTGACCATCATCAAAATGATACAGATGTTCTTCACGTCTCAGCATTTTATAAGGATCCTAATTTTGCATCTGCATCTGAAATGATTGTTGACTTTATAAAAGAATTTGGCTTACGTGTTTCTCCTGAAGCAGCAACTTATCTTTATGGTGGGATGGTCACTGATACAGGAAGATTTCTATATTTAAATAACGCAAGTAAGACTTTTGAACTTGCATCCTATATTACTAGATTTAATCCATCCTTTCAGGAGTTCTATGATTATATATATACAGAAACACTTCTAAAAAGACAGACCAAAAATTTATTTTCAAATTTTGAGATGACAGAGCATAATGTTGCTTATCGTAAAAATGATATTGATATTATTCAAAAGAGCGGATTAGAATTTCAAGCTATTTCTAGAGGTATGGTCAATCAAATGGCAGGAATCAAGGAAGTTCCTATTTGGGCAAACTTTACTGAGGATGTCGAAAACAACCTAATTGTTGGTGAATTCAGAGCGAGAGGTATTACAATCGTTGATATCGCCAAAAAATATGGTGGTGGTGGACATAACTTAGCTTGTGGAGCGAGTTTGAAGGATTGGGATGAAGTCGATTTAGTTTTAAAAGACTTAGATGAGAGGGCAAAAGAATATGCAAAGAATACTAAATAAGATTAAAGAATATGATTGTATCATCATTCATGGTCATAAAAGACCTGATGGGGATTGCTATGGAGCACAGTTTGGATTAAAGAATATCATTGAGAGTTCTTTTCCAGAGAAAAATGTTTATGTTGTTGGAGAAAAATCTGATTTTGTTGACTTCATCGGTAAGATGAACAATATCACAGATGATGCATATGAAAATGCATTATCCATTGTTGTTGATACTGCAGTACAAGATAGAATTAGTGATCCAAGATATATTAAGGGAAAAGAAGTTGTTAAAATTGATCATCATATTCCTGTTGATGATTATGGTGATTTGCGTTGGGTAGATACTAGCTTTCCATCTTGTGCACAAATGATTGCTTATTTCTACTATAAATTTAAAAATGAATTGAAGCTTACATTAGATGGAGCTATCGCTTTATATACAGGAATCGTCACAGACACAGGGAGATTTAGATTCAGAGGAGTTTCAAAGCTCACCCATCAATTGGCAGGTATGCTAATTGAAAAGGGCGTTGATGTCGAATATATAGATAACAAACTATCTCAAGAATCATTAGATATGATTGCCTTAAAGGGTTATGTTTATTCGAATTTCGTTACAACAGATGGTTTTATATATATTAAAATGACTAGAGATGTAATTGAAAAGTATAGTGTAACAGATGAACAAGCAGCATCAATGGTTGGTTTAATTGGAGGAATTCAAGGTTATCCTGTTTGGGCATTAATGATTGAGTATCCAAATGAAATTAGAATTAGATTAAGATCAAATGGACCAACTATTGATAAACTCGCCAATCTTTATGGTGGAGGCGGACACGCTAAAGCAAGTGGAGCTAAGCTAGAGGGTTGGGAACAACTTCCTGCATTTATCAAGGATGTTGAAGATGTGGTTAGAAAGTATAAGGAAGAATTATAAATCATGTCATCCTGTGAAGTTATAACCGTAACAACTCCAAAATTACCACTTGATGAGATTGAAAAAAGCTTAATAAAGACCTATAAGAAGGATATTTTTAGACCTTTCGTTCAAGCTATCAATGAATATGAACTTATTCAACCTGGTGATAAAATTGCTGTTGGTATTTCAGGGGGAAAGGATTCTTTAATTCTAGCTAAGCTTTTTCAAGAGTTGAAGAGACATAATAAAATTCCCTTTGAACTTGTTTTTCTATCGATGGACCCTGGGTTTCGAGAAGTGAATCGAGAGCTCTTAGAATCGAATGCAACTTACTTAAATATCCCATTAACGATTAGAAACTCTGAAGTTTTCAGTGTAGTTGGTAAGATTGCTAAGGAAAACCCCTGTTATATGTGTGCAAGAATGAGAAGAGGATTCTTATACAATGCAGCGAAAGAACTAGGGTGTAATAAGTTAGCTTTAGGACATCATTTTGATGATGTTATTGAAACAACCATGATGAGTATATTTTATAATGGCTCATTTCAAACGATGGTTCCTAAAATTCAGGCAGAGAATTTTGAAGGAATTGAGCTGATTCGTCCGATGATGTTCGTTAAAGAAAAAGATATTATTAGATGGTTAAAGCATAGTGGAATACAATCGATGAATTGTGGATGTACAGTTGTTGCTGAAAAGACTTCTTCAAAAAGAAGAGAGATTAAGCAAATGATTGAAATAATGAAAAAGGATAATCCCAATGTCGATGATCATATCTTCAATGCAGCTACCAATGTCAATTTAGAAATGATATTAGGATATACAAAGGATTCAGAAAAAACACATTTCAATCAAATGTATAAAGAGCGTAATAAAAAAGTTTAAGGTTTCACGTCTTCGTGAAACAGAAGGGAGAAATACATGATTTTAGATTTTGACTTAACGTTTACAGAAGTATTACTAAAGGTACTATTACCATTAGTGATTACATTTTTAGTTGCAGCATTCGTTGGCTTAGAAAGACAAAATGTTGGGAAAGCTGCAGGATTATCTTCGCATATCTTAGTTGCTATGGGTAGTGCTGGGATAGCAATCATGCAACGTTTAATGTTTGAACATCAGATATTCTTACAATCTACAGGAATTGCTATAGACCCTGAAGGACAGCGTATCATTGCTCAAGTCATTACTGGTATCGGTTTTGTCGGTGCAGGGGTAATCATAAAAGATCAAACACATGTTGTTAAAGGAATCACCACTGCAGCTACCATTTGGTTTACTGCTATGATTGGGTTAATTCTAGGTAGTGGTTATATTATGATCGGAGCATTCCTAGGAGTATTTGTTATTGCGTTTATTTTATTAAGAGATATTTCTAGAGGATTCAATCCATTGAAGCCTAAAGTAAAGAGTAGAAAGCCAAACTCAGTCGAGGAATAACATATGAACTTTGATACGATTGCTGCAATCTCAACAGCCTTTGGAACTGCAGGAATTTCTGTCATCAGAATAACAGGGGAAAACTCTATTTCTGAATTCAATAAAATCTTTAAAGGCAAAAATTTGAATAAAGTCAAAAGCCATACTTTACATTATGGACATATCATGAATACTGATGGTAGTGTATTAGATGAGGTAATGGTTGCTATATTAAAGACACCTAAAACATTCACTAAGGAGGATACTGTTGAAGTATCTCTTCATGGTGGTATTTTAATCACGCAAAAGGTTTTAGAACGTATATTATCCTTAGATATCAGACTTGCTGAACCAGGCGAGTTCTCACAAAGAGCCTACTTAAATGGAAGAATAGACTTGGTTGAAGCCGAGTCTATTATGGATTTAATTCATGCTAAAAGCGAACAGGCTTTAAAGATAGCTAACCTAGGTGTTCAGAAGGAAACCTCAAGATTAATTAGAAATTTAAGATCAAAACTGCTAACCATTATTGCACAAATTGAGGTTAATATTGATTACCCTGAATATGATGATGCTATTGTAATGAGTAAGGAAATTATAGAACCAAGAACAATCGATTTAATCAATGATATAGATGCTTTATTGATTGAATCTCATAAGAATCAATTGATCAGAGAGGGTGTCAAAACAGTTATTATTGGAAAACCAAATGTCGGTAAATCCAGCTTACTCAATGCTTTATTAAATGAAGAAAAGGCGATTGTTACAGAGATTGAAGGAACAACTAGAGACACAATTGAAGCCTATATCAATATCAGT
>JAHIRQ010000112.1 GCA_018818645.1 Bacillota bacterium | reverse complement strand
TCAATAAAAGAACTCCATAGGATAGTATAGTAGTCATTTGTTCGTTTCGATTATTGTATGAATACATAAATGAAATAAACATGTAGAAAGTACTTTAGAAAGTGTTTTGCACAGGGGTTCAAATCCCCTCATCTCCACCATGTTGATCTGAACTGACTCCAAAAAGTTGGAGAGAAGGTATAATATTTATACCCAATCTAAACGAAGGAGTCTTTTTTTATGATATTGACATTTGAAAGACAGTAAACATCAAACAATATAACTAAAGACAGTTGACACCACTTAGAGGATTATTCTAAATGGTGTTTTATGTTAGAGGTTCAAATCTCACCTGATGGAAACTAGTGGATTTTATGTGTTTTTTAGTGACTTATTAAGTGATGATGAATAGGGTAATAAGTCTTTGATACTCTTTGTTTGAGTATTAGCCAAATGAAATTCAAAGAACAAACTCGCATTCGCTTATATGCTTGAAAAAATGCATTTATTATTCTATAAACATACTTTATCGGTACCATTTTGCATGATCAATCGTAAGAAATACTACCAATACTATTTAGTGCTTTTTTATGTTCTTTCTGTTCCTAGCAAAGTTACATTTATCAATGATAACAGCTTCTTTTTCAGTAGAATTTTTGTAAATCTCTCGGAATAGTTTTAAATTATCATCAGTAAACGCAATATTGCAATATGATGTTTTTCGTAAGTTATGATATTTAATTCGCTCATTATCATACATTTCTGATTTTAAGCATATAACTTTATGTAAAATATTCGCTCCTTTTGAATTACCGGATATCAGATTTAATACTTCTATCTCTTTTATCGAAGAGATATCTAACTCCTTGATTTTATATAACAAACATTTAAAAATGAACTTGTTGTCAACAAATTCACACCACTGATAATAATATAATGATAAAAACAGGAAAAAAAGAGAGCTCCCACCAATCAGTATGTAAGCTAAAATAATGTAAATCAGTTTTTCCTGAAATCCAAATCTTAGTGTAGAGTATAAAAGTATAAATGTACTTATTAAAAATACAGCACTATGTGAGTAAAAATATAAAAGCATTGATTTAAATCTGATTTTTTTCATATAAACCTCATTATTTTGAAGTCCCAATAAACTTCAAATCATTAAACTTTCAAAGAAACATCCACGTGTTATAATAAAATAAAATAAAACATTAAGGAGTTATTTATGAAAAAGCTGACAAATGTATTAGGATTAATAAGTATATTTTTCTCGATCTCATTAATTTGGGTCTTCATTCAATACTTAATTGAAGCCTCTTTACCAGATAGTGGATGGTTGAGATTTGGATTTTATTTAATATTGATAGCCTTTTTACTGATTGTCGTCGTTTTATCCATTCCTTTTTTGATTATATCCATACCAAAGAAATTCAAAAACATGAATTTTTACTTGTTCTCCCATCTATCTCTCGTTCTACTATATTTTCTAATATGTATCATATTTATCATTTTGAACTGAAATATCCCATTTTTCTCAACTCTACCTATCAAACTATAAAATTATAGTGAATCTATAGTAAAAATGAAAGTATAACAGTCACTCCGATCATAACTACATTTGTAAAGCTGTGCATGATCATAGGATAGACTACACTTTTTGATTTTTCATAACAATCTCCATAGAAATAACCTAGAACCATGGCATAACCAACCTGAAACAATGAATAGGAAATTGAAAATGGATTGAATGAAAATCCTATATGAGCAATACCAAAGATAATAGCTGCAAACAAAACTGCATAGCTTAAATGTTTATTGATTCTTTTCTCAGTAATAAAGAAAGCAAATAAACTGATTGCAAATGCTCTAAAGATAAGTTCTTCAGAAGGTCCTGAGAGTAACAATTGAAATCCTAGATAGCCTGTGATATTTCTAGCATTGAGAGGATATGCAAACTGTCCAAATGCGTCAGAAGCAATCGATATAGTAAATGCAATTGCAGCATAAACTGAAAAGACCATCATGAACTTCTTTAAATATCTGAATCCTTGTACTCTATCACCAAGGCCGAGATGAAACTTCACCTTTGTAAATTTAACAAAAATAAACATAAGTATCATGATTACACTTGCTTGCACAATATGATGTACACTGATCCACATGAATGCTCCATCTGGATCGATTGCTTGATAATTGAATAAATCAGCAACCCATCCCCCTATTTTTGGTGCAAAAAGTAAAGAAAATATCAATAATAAAATAAAACTAAACTTGTAAACATACTTCATCCTGTGTTTCTCCTTTTCTATTCTATAATCAAAATAAAAACAATAGATAATATTAAAAATCCTGATAATAATCCATAGCCTGCAATTCTGCTTTTTTGAATACCACGATAATCGTTTTCTTCTGTACCCATCAAAACATAAATGATAAAGCCTGCAAGTGGAACTGACCAACATGCAATGAAATACAGTGTTTTTTCCATCCATGAGAGTTTAATTTGCTCTTGATCAACATTTTTTAATCTTCTCCATAATTTTTTGTTGATGAAGACATTCAATAATACAACAAATGCTCCATGAGCGATGAAAGAAAGAACAAATATTAAACTCATATTGGTATTTCCAAAATCAGTGAAATTTAGACCAAAATCGAGTTCTTCTCCCCTAAGATAATCCACTTTAAATGATATACTCCCTTGTCCTTCGTTTTCAATTTTGCCAATATAATTGGCATCTGCACTTGAATGAATGTATCTTGATTTTACATCTTGACTCGAATCAATAAGAATAACTTTATATTCGCTCACTATTTCACCATCTAGCTTATATTTTAAAACAAAAGCTTGTTCAGATATTTTAATAACTTCAAATCGATACCCTTCAATCCAGTTAACGTAAATTTCCATGGAGTTATTGGTTTCAACATGTAGACTTTCAGTTTCAACATCTATTTCAATTTTTTTAGCAATCATAAAGAATAATGTAATCATTGTGACAACAAGTATAAAAAAGGGTAGTGTCAGTGATAATATTCTTTGGTTTCTTATCTTTTTTGGTTGTGACATATGATTCCCCCATCATCAAAAATATTGCTCTAAAATGTTTTCTTTAAGATTTCTATTTGATAAGCAAATCGATGAAATTATATATATTTCAACATATATAATGATTTAACTACGAATTGCATAATTTGGACTAAGTGATTTTTAAAGAGATGGTTCTAATCGTTCGTATTTAGACAATTATATCATGTATTATATATGGGGGAATGTTAATTATAGACATTTTAAAGAAAAAAGTTGATTTCATTCATCTCCCAATTAATTCTTTGAAGATGGAGTTTTCTGAAACGATTAGATGAATAGAAAAAAAACTAGAGTTTTCTTAAATTTAGAAAAACTAGAGTTTTTTATTATATATATGAGTTTATCAACTATTTTGTATCAAATAAAATAACCAATTCAATATTAGCTACTTTTGAAACGGTCTCATGAATTGAACAATATTTCGCACCTAACTCAGCTGCTTTATTGAGTTTCTCCTCGTTAGATCCATTATATATAACCATCTCAATTTTTACGTAATCAAGTGTGGCAATGTCATCATCTCTTTTATTACCCGAAACTTCAATTGCAACATCAATAAATGATAACCTCATCTTATTTGCTACACTCAAGAAAGTTGCATAAAAACATGAAGCAATCGAACCAAATAATAAATGGTAAGGCTTCATCCCTTGATCTTGGTTTCCTAATTTTATTGTTCCAGTAGGTGAAGTCATTTCACCAACAAAATCTTTATCAAACTTTACTTTTACTACATCTGCTTTCATTATAAAAATCCTCCTTGTTTAATTGGTTTGAATCACTTTCATACAAGCGATTAAAATGTCTTTATTATTGAATCATAACTTAAAACAAACTCTTAAATTTAATATTTTTTGCATTATATAGATGGTATATTTATAGTTACTTCACTTTTAGAATCTATATTGACATTGTTCAGCAAAACATTGGAATGATTGATATGGAGTAAAATAAATATCGATACACCAACAAACAACAAAATAATTATATAAAGATATCCTGTCCAACCTAATATATCCATAACAGTCCCTGATATTGATGTACCTAGGATAGACCCTATACCATAAGCTGTAAACATGACTCCATATTTTTTAGAATATTGCTTAACACCATAAAACTCTTTGATAGTAGCTGGAACAATCGCAAGCCATGCACCTAAATTAAACCAAAATAGACCAAATGAGATGACATATAAGACTATGTGTTCTCCCTGATTGAGTAAACCGATGATAGAAGCCAAAGAAATCAAAGAAAGGCTCAATAATACGGAAAATCTAAATCCCTTTTGATCCATCAATTTACCAAAAATTGGTCTAGCAATACCATTCATTAAGGCGAAAAAGGATAAAGATATAGTCACACCTCTCGCATCAAAAGCATAATAAACCACTCCTATTTGATATGATAATCCTATCATCATTAATCCAATTGTAGTTGCAATAACAAATAGCCCATAAATCCTTTTAAAAGGTTTGAGTTTTTCATGTATGATTTGATCGGGTACGAAAGATTTGAAATCTGTATATTCTTTCAAGATAAATAAATACGAGAGAGGTAGTTGAATGACTAAAAACATAATACCAAAGATTAAAAATGTTGCATTAAGACTTGTATTTTGAATCAATACGCTTGCTAGTGGGGCAGTAATGAGTGGAGACATACCAAAGCCAAGTAAAATAAGACCAGTCATTAAACCACTTTTTTTTGGATAAAGTTTTTGAACCATATATATTGGAACACCATAAACCATTCCAACACCAGTTCCAATCAATACACCATAAGATATAACAAATATTACAAAATCACTGGATAAATAAGCGATTAACCAACCTAAAGAAATGAATAAGGTTCCAAAAAAAACAAATCCTAGAAGTCTTGAAGGTTTTAAGAAACGACCAGATATCATCATCGATAATGCGTAAAAAAATAGTGAAGTCATATAAGGAAAACCACTTAGAAAAGTTCTAATTTGAAACTCAGCTTCTATATGATACCGAAACACACTGTATGAATATACAGTTCCCATCATTAACATCATTAATATACTAGATAAAATCATGAGTGTATGTTTCTGCTGCTGCATAGTGTGCTCCCTTTTTTAAAATATCGATTTATTATATCATAAAACGTTTAATTGTAAAGTTTTATAGACTCTAAGTATTCACCTACTCATTGACTAAAAATTAAGAAACACCTTTAACTAGACGTTGTTCACTTTATCATATAATTAGAAGTATATTTTATTTAGATATATGCTTTAACCAGATTTTAAACATAAGTTTGTTAAATCCAGTTTAATAATCATGAATCTCAAGTTACGTGGTAAAATCATCTTTATGCTCGTTAGCTCATGTCAATTCGTTGACAAGCAATTATTTTTAATGTTATACTTAACTATATTTTATGGTTAGCATTAAAAGGAGATTATGATGAGCAACATAGCATTAGGTTTTCTAGTTACATTATTAGCTGGTCTCGCGACTGGATTAGGTAGTTTGTTTGCCTTTCATAAAAAAACAAATCACCACAAGTTTTTATCATTTGCACTCGGTTTAAGTGCAGGTGTAATGATTTATGTTTCATTTATTGAGATATTCCCGAAAGCATTCGAATCATTAAGCAATGTGTATGGTTCTAATAAAGCTTATTTTTTCACAACTTTAGCATTCTTCGTTGGAATAGGAATTATTGCATTTATTGATTATATCATTCCAAATGAACAAAACCCTCATGAACTGCACGGACAAGAAGAAACTGTAGAATCAAAGAAAAAAAGTATGATGCGGTTAGGAGTATTTACAGCATTAGCAATCGCGATTCATAACTTCCCTGAGGGACTAGCTACATTTATAGCTACTGTTGCTGAACCTGAGTTAGGTATATCGATTGCACTGGCTATAGCGATCCATAACATCCCAGAAGGTATTGCAGTGGCGATTCCAATATATCAAGCGACTGGCTCTAAGAAAAAGGCTGTGATTTGGACATTTCTATCAGGTCTTGCGGAACCTGTTGGTGCGGTCATCGGATTTTTCCTATTGAGATCCGTATTTAATGATTCAACATTTGGTTTCTTGTTTGCTGGTGTTGCAGGCATAATGGTTTATATATCACTAGATGAGCTACTCCCAGCTGCAGAAAAATATGGTGAACATCATATATCTATTATCGGAGTAATCACTGGTATGCTGATTATGGCATTAAGTTTAATCTTATTATGAAAAAACAGGAACCCGATTCCTGTTTTTTAATGTGTATTATAAGAAATAATCAAATGAGATAACTTCACCATTTTCTCTTAATAGAAAGACTTGAGGAGCACTGCTAGCAGTTTTGTAGTGCCCAATGTATTTCAATGACTCTATAAAATCACCATTCGAATCATAAAAGTGATACTGACTCGTAATTGAATCTCTAATGAGAATCAATTGATTGGGTAATGCATACAAAGAATTGTAATTAACATATGGATCTGTACTATAGTTTAAAGTAACTATCTTTTTAGTAAAATTGGTTTCAAAGTTAATATGCATAATATCATATGTTGTATCTGTCAAATTATCAATATAAACAGCATTCTTATTGTCAACTGTGTGAAACCACATCACGTCAGATAAAACAAGTTCTATACCATTTTTATATATATTTTGACAGAAAAGTAGAGTGCACCGAGTTGTATGAACCACAAGATGGTTATTTTTCACTTCTGTATAATTAAAATCTTCTTCTATTTCAAGAACTTCTGATTCGTCAAAATTATAGACAAATATTAGATCACTATTTGGCCTTTTAGCAAGATAATAGGTTTCTCCGACTTGAATGACTTCCATAGCATTTGCAGATTGTGAAATATCCATATTTTTGTTAAACACTGTAATAAAATTTTGAGATAATTTAAGAGCATAAACTCTATTTCTTGAATATATGCTATCTGTTACTACATATTGTACTGTCTCTGTATCAGTTGTTAATGGAACCAAACTAAATGTCTTCGTTAAAGCGTCAAATTGATAAAGTCTATAATTGATAACAAAATAGACTTGTTCCGAAAACACATTCAGTCTTTGAACAGAGTTACATGTATCATCTAGATTTATTGTTTGAGTTGATGAACCATTATACATTGTCACTTGGCACTGGGTGCCAATAGTTTCTCCAACTAATGCAACTATATTTTCTTTATCGATGTGATATTTACTAGCACCAAGAAAAACAGCTTCAGTAGACTCTTTAATCAACTCAAAATTACCATCAAAAATCAAGAGTTTATCCCTAGCTTCGATGACATAGCCATTCATACCAGCATAAACAAACTTTGGATCTCTTCCGAGATCAATTGGAAGCTTCATACCTGTTTTTGTGTCCAAATTGTACTGATATATATGTGATATAACACTACCACCACTAATTTGAGAGTTAGATTGAATTGCATACAGTGTTGAACTGGTCTTAACATAACCTAATACACCAGGCGTTATCCAATCCATAATTAGAACATTATAAATATCATGTTCTTCTAGAATTTCTTCTTTGAATCTATAATATATTCCATTACTACCCAGAAAAACCAATTCTTCTTCATCATGAAAGATAATTTTGGTATGGTCCACTCCTAAATTAAAAGGCATTTCTGCAAGCAAATCGAGATATTCTTTGCATATTTTTACTTTATTGATATTCGAGTAATCAGAAAAACCTAATAATGCACTATCATCAGTATATGTGCAATGATTTGTTTCAACTGGTTCTTCAGTCTCTATAGGTGGTTCTGTGACTATTGGTGGTTCTGAGATTATAGGCAAGTTGTCCTCATCACTAGGAATTACAGAGTCAACACAACCAACTAAAAAAAGTAATAAAAGGAAAACAATAAAACCAAAATATTTTTTCATCGAAACCCCCTGTTAATGACAAATAGAAACAATTTCTAATTAGAATTAAATCACTTACTTAAATTGTACCATGTGTAATATTGGTTTCATATCATTTTTTTATGGTTTGCTAATTTTAATAAGGCATGCTACAATAAAGTAAATAATACAGTTAATACAGATGGGGAGGATTCTATGAACGATAAAATAGATTTATACCTACGCATAAAAAATCATATTGAGCACTTAATCAAAACGAATGCTTTTGAAGAGGGTGAAGCATTACCTAGTGTTAGAAAGATTGCTATGGATATGGGTGTTAATCCAAATACAGTCATGAAAAGCTATCAATCACTAGAGTCTGATGGTCTAATTGAAATCATCCCCAAAAAAGGGGCTTTTGTCAAGTCATTTCAGCCAAAAAATAATGCTATTCTATCCGAGCTCGACCCAATCATCAATCGATTAAAATTAACACATCAAAGTCAAGATATCATAAAATACATAAAATCATTATTAGGGGGAGAAAAAAATGATTAACGTTACCAACTTGAATAAATCTTTTGGCGATTTGCATGTTCTGAAAAATATCAATTTAACGCTTGAAAAAGGAACCATTTTTGGCTTAGTAGGTATCAATGGTGCAGGTAAATCCACATTTTTAAGGTTATTATCTGGTGTTTTACTTCCAGAATCCGGAAATGTTTATGTCGATGAGATTGAACTAGGAGAAAATCAAGAACTAAGAAAAAATGTTTTCTATTTATCTGATCAACCCACCTATACCCTTCACATGACAATCAAAGATTTAAAGGAACTCTATAAAGTCTTTTATCCATTCGATGAAAAAACATTTCAATCTATCCTAGATCTATTCAATTTATCAGAGCAAATGATTCTCAATCGAATATCTAAAGGAATGAAAAGACAAGCTTATATAGCAGCTGCTTTCGCATCGAATGCAAAGTATCTACTACTCGATGAAGTCTTTGATGGTCTAGATCCTGTAGCAAGACTCAAATTTAAGAAGCTGATGATAGATTCAGCAAGTGTTGATAAGATTTTTATCCTAACCAGCCATTCACTACGTGAGCTTGAAGATATTTGTGATTCATTTGGAATCATTGATGAGGGCTATTTTAAGCGCTTTGGGCATTTAAGTGATGAACTCTCTAAGCTTACAAAATATCAAATCATTTTGAAAGATAAAAATCCTTACCCTATTCTTGATTTGCATCTTAATCTATTATACTTTCAACAAGAAGGACGAGTACTTACCTTAATTATTGAGGGAAATCATCAACCACTTGAAAAGATTTTCAATGCTAATGATTATCATGCAATCGATGAATCAAGTATTAGCTTTGAAGAATACTTCATGGTTTATCAAGGTGGTGCTACTAAATGAAAAACTACCTCACATACTTAATCAAAACCAAATGGCTTCAATCACTCATTATTGCGTTTCTCCCTACACTGATTTTTGTCATGCTCGTTTTTTCCTCAATCGATCAATATATCCCAAATTCCCCACAATCTATTCCATATTATAGTGTACCTATCATTTTCTTTTTTCCAATCGTTTTTATCATGATTATTGTTCCAATTGTTTCTGTTTTTAGATTATATATATTTAGAAACTCAAAGGATGTTGACCTCTATTATAGTCTTCCCATATCTAGAAAAAATTTACTATCTAGTCAACTGATCTTTGGTTTTCTACAACTCATATTCATTTGGACAATCATGTATTTAAGCGGACTCTTTATATTCACAGTTTTAACTAGCGGTGATTATCATACTTTATATCTGTTTTTAGTTTACCTAATTGTTATCCTATATATTGCAATCTTATACAGTATATCCACATTCTTATTTTTAAGAGGAAATACGGTTGTTGATGGAATAGCATTTATGATAATTTTTAACACAGCATTCGTCTTTCTATCTACATTTTTCACAAATTTTGTAATAAGGGGAATTGTTAGAGCGGAAGCATTTATGTTTAATCCGTATTACTCGGTAGGAAGAGTTTCGAATTACTTCTTTCATTTTGCTAAACCCTATCAAGTCAATCCACCGTATGGATATGACACGAATACTTTAATTGCAATCATCATCAATACAGTTGTCTTCTCAATCATTGCTATATCTAGCTTATTACTCAATCATCAGTTCATTCTAAAAGAAAAAACAGAACAGATTGGAAGACTGAGTACAAGCAAATTCGGTTACGTCACTTTAATTCCAATGAATTTATTCTTTGCAATTGCTAGCCTATATTTTAATATGGCGAACACAACAACAATGTTAGCAATTAGTTTTTTAACAGTAGCAGGATTTATTGGTTTCTTTATCATGCGTCGTTCTGCAAAACTCAAATGGATGGATATCTTATTGGTTGTCGTTCCAATTATTCTTGGAATTCTTTTGATGGTTATCATTAAATCATAATCATCTAAAATAAATTATAACAAAAAAAAGATCACATTGAATTGGAGGAGAAATTCAATCCATGTGGTCTTTTATCATCATTACGTTTTTGTAGTTACCTAAAACTAAACAATAGTACTACTTTTTTGTATAGTCTTGTTTACGGATAGAACCATCTAGCTTATGAATAACAACTGTAGATCCTGATTTTTCCGCTAAATCTTGTGCAAAATCAATAGCAATCTTTTGCGTATCAAAAAATTGTATGGTCTTGTCAGACCCTTCTTTTCTTACACGCCACTTCATAAAATATTCCGCATCTTTATCCTTATTCTGAGAAACATGATACTTTTGAATTTTCACTTTTTTCTCATCATTGGAATCAACGATAGGAACTTCTTCACTGATATGAGTCACAAGCTTTGAGGGTTCATTCTTCTTTTCTAAATGAACTGTTTTACTTACACCACTTGTTGATTCAATATGAGGTTTTTTCTTTCTCCAAAATAAAATACACATATAATATAACTCCTTCTAGCTCATCTAAGTAAGCTTCATTATTTCACAAACCCAGTAATTCACAATATCTCAAACAGGATAGTTATATACAAAGTATACATCAATATATGAAATAATATGTCTATTTATGTATTTTTTTATTTTTATATGCTTATTTTATTATTTATAAGCATATGTTGCCATTTTTTTTAGGAAATAAAAAAGACAATTAGCAAAGCTAACTATCTTATTCTAAATGTAACTTTAAACTTATTATTAGAGCAAGAAAATAAAAATATTTATACCTTTGGAGTACCTTTATCTATTAGTTCTTGCAAATCTTTTTGTCTAACCCTCCAATGCTTTCCTATTTTTACCGCTTTTAGAGATTTATTTTTAATATAATTGTATAGTGTGCGCTGAGATATCTTAAGTATTTTTGTTATTTCTTCAATAGTGTATAGCTTAGGATCTTCGATGCTTTCACCTCTCTCTATTATTTAAGTCACCTAAATAGATTATTTGAAAAATCATTTTATTGATAACTTAATTTTTTTATATCTTTATTCCAATTTCCATGAAAATATAAAGAATCGTCTTCTTGTTCTGTTTCTATTATATTCCGTTATTTTCATATTGTCAACTTTATTTACATATTAAATTACGTGATCAATCTTTGTTTTGTATGAATAATGTCATGAAGTCCTTTTTATCAAATATGTAACCAAAGCATATGGAACAGTCACTTATAACTTGGTCAATTAACAAACACGAGTTTGTTTTGCAAAAGAAACCCCCACTTCTAATGAATTTCATTATGTGGTGGGAGTAATTTACAACAAAAATAGTTTCCTGTTTGAGTTTTAATTTCGAGTTTACTATTCAACGAAGAATTGAAATTTAACCTTTCCTTGCTTGTAACATTGCTACACGACTATACTTTGGTTGGTTACTATATCGCTTTAAATAGTCGCTTGCACTTTGTATATTACATTGATTGCGGGCAACGAGTGGCATAATGTGCCCTACATGTGAGGCAACATCACGCGCTATGTCTACTAAAAGGGGTACATGTAAACCTGCCATTACGACTGCGTTATTCATAGCGTTTTGGATGGTAAGTGGTTCAGTTGAAATATTGTTTTTTATCATCAATAAAGCATCATTTCCAAGGTTAGTATCAAGGGTTTCCAAAGATTCGCTTCTTAGATAACTTGATAGCAAACTAAATCCACCATATCGAATATCATCATTTTTATCATATAGAAACGATTTCAAAAATTCTAGTCTTTCTGGATGATTCATCAATAATGGTGATAACCCTTGATCAACAACTGAAGTGGATTGAGCTCTTTTTAACCAATCCCTAGTGGTTTCTAAATCAAGCTTAATTGGATCTGCAATGATAGACGCTAACATCAAGTATTCATACATATTTGTAGAAAACAACTCTATAGCAAGTCCATGATGAAGACCTATTTTCTTCCCTAATGCTCGAATATCTTTCATTGATAGACCAAAAGCATCTAATGTTCCTATTTTTCTCATCAAGACTTGTTTTAATTTCAATTCTGCATGCTCTTTGATAAAATTGTTTATAAATTCAAATTCTTTATTATACATCACATTCATTACTTGATTACCTTTCAATTAAAAAAGTTCTTCGTCAAAATTGTTAGCTTGGATCCATCTAGGTGTTACACAGATTGCTGATAAGCATGAAATAGCCACTCAAAGAGTTGATCATCTATCTCACTCATATCTTTAATTTTGACAATATATTGACACATACTTCCTTTGGGTTGTTCTTCTAATCTTTGATCTTCCACACTACTCTTGAGATTGATACCTATTTCCATTCTTGAATTGGTTTTAGGTCCAATCATGGCAAACTGCTTTTTACGCTTTAAGCTTACATAGCCTTTTTTAGGAATAACTTCAAATTGACCAAATCCTTCAATTCTTTTCATGATTGTCTCATGGATTGATCTAAATTTTGATTTTTCACCTGAGTAGATTTCATCTAAAACTTCGTTGATTGACTTACCTTCACTCAAGCTAGCACCATCTGTATGAGTTATATAATGAGCTAGTGTATTTGCATAACCATAGGTTAAACCCAATTCATTGATGAAAAGCGCTCTAATTTCACTATGCTTGACCATTTTACTTTCTAGATAAATCTTATAGATATCATCTTGACTTTTTCCTGTCATTTCTTTCATTTTTTCAAGAAATAATTCTTTTTCATCCATCTTTCTTCCTCCTTTGACGAATACATGACTTTTTTAATACTGTTCTTTTCTTCATTATATCATTTCTGATTCTTGAATAAAGTCACACGCTTTCTACGTAAAAAAACGTGCCAAAAAGGCACGTTTAAATCAAGTATTCACTTAATGGATTGTTATTTTGTCAACACTTGCTCGACAAATATCATTGCTATATGTGGATCAAATTGACTTCCTGAGCATCTTTTAATCTCAGCAATAGCTTCTTCAACACTCATTCCTTTACGATAAGGTCTATCTGCTGTCATTGCTTCAAAAGAATCGGCAACATTGATAATTCTTGAAAATAAAGGTATTTCTGTTTCTTTTAAACCTTTTGGATAACCTTTTCCATCCCATCTTTCATGATGAGATAATGCATATTCTGCAAGACCGGAGTATTCATCTGCTGCTTTTAATATTTGATAACCTGCTTGTGTATGTGTTTTAATAATTTCGAATTCTTCATAGGTTAACTTACCTGGCTTGTTTAAAATTGCATCAGGTATCGAGATTTTCCCGATATCGTGATACATTCCAGCAAGTTCTAGTAAATCAACTTCTTCTTTACTAATACCAAGTTCAGTTCCAATCATTTTACAAAATGTACTTACACGCTCAGAATGCAATTTTTCTTCATGATACTTATCTGTAAGTGTGTTCAAAATTGCCTTAATCGCGTGATTTCTAATACTTGTTCCTACAGTTACCTTATGACGATACAAATAGTTTTCTGCTGTACTGAGTAATTCGTCAATGTCTTTATCCGAATCCATTACAACATCATAACCAATAGCAAGCGAAATTTCTATATTCCCAACACTTATTTCTTTAACGAGTTCAGTGATTTTCTCTTTATAAGCTTGCATTTGTTGTGCATTTTTTCCAGGAGCTAGTACTGCAAATTCATCTCCACCAATTCTTGCAACAACATCTTCTTTATCAAACACCTTCATAAATAATTTAGAAACGAGTTTAATTGTAATATCACCTTGAGTATGGCCATATGCATCATTAATAATCTTTAAACCATTGATATCAATCATCATGATACCTAGTGGAAAACTATTATTAGATACCATTCGGTGATAAGAGCGAACAAAATAACGACGATTGTATAGATTTGTTAAATAATCATGGTAGCTTAAATATTCAATTTCCTTTTGTTTTTGTCTTTCTAATGTAATATCTTCAGAATGTAGGATATACCCATTTAACTGGTTTTCTTTGATTAAAGGAGTGATGGATATTTTTAACATTCTTTTCCCAGATTTTGTAGTTTGATATAATTTGTTTTGTTTCACCTTTTCAAAGTCATACTCAATTTCAATCTGGATATTTTCAAAGTTTTCGATTTTTTTAACCAACTCAGGATCCAAGTTTGGATTCTCAAACAATTTTAATCCCTTGAGTTCAGCAGGATTTAAAACTCCAAATAGTTCATTTGCCGCATCATTTGCGTAGTCATGCCTTCCATAAGCATCATAAAATTCAATGGCAACTGGGGATTTTTCAAAAATCGCAATAAACTTTTGATTACTAATAGATAGCTCTTGTTCTAGCTGCTTTCTTTGAGTTATATCTTGTGCTGCTCCTGAAATAGATTTGATTATTCCGTTTTCATCTTTTTCCGCTTCACCTCTAACCCACATCCATCCATTTGAACCATCAGTATTGACTGTTTCAAGCTCTAGTTCGTAGGGAATGCCTTGAGTACTGGTTAAAGAGAGTGCATTGGATAATTTTTCCCAACTTGGTTTCGTGAATAGCTTCATATGCTCACTATAAGGAGGTGGTGGTAGTGTAGGATCAAATCCATACATTTTATAAAGTTCTTCTGACCACACTACATCATTTGAATCTAAAACAAGTCTCCAGGTCCCTAAATGAGCAATCTTTTGTGATGTTAGCAAATCTTTTTCTCTTTGAATTTGTTCTTCTTCAAGCTTCTTACGATTGGTTATATCATCAACAATGACAGCGAATAGACCCTTTTTTGGAGAGTATGCTGATAAGCTATAGTATTTACCGAGTGCTTTGGCATAATTTTCGAATTGAATAGCTTTGCCTGTTTTCGCAACTTCACCATAGGTTTCAATCCAATATTTTTCAGTTTCAGGTATTACTTCAAGAACTGTTTTTCCAATCAACTTATTCTTATCTAGTCCTGTTAATCGTTCAAAGCTATCATTAACACTAATGAATCGATAATCAATTGGATTTCCTTGATCATCATAGATCATTTCATGCAATGCAAGACCCATATGCATTTGAGTAGCTAAAAGCTTGTATTGCTCTTCACTTTCCTGAAGTGACTTAGTCAATATATCCTTTTCAATATTAATTTTTTGTAAAATCTCATTTTCTTTGATTGATTTTTGAAGACGTTCTAATTGGTTATTTTTTTCTTCATATTGTAACTTTAAAGATTCATTAAACTGATTGATTCGAATGGAATGTAGAAATTGCTTTCTATTCATTTTTTCAATGTTGTATGATCCAGCCATACCTATTACAATGGCTCCTGCAAAAAATAACAAGCTATAAAAAAATGAAGTAGATATTTGTCTATGTAGAATTAAATGTCCAATCACTAAGAATAAGAAAATACACCATCCAGCAATTGAAGCATAAATAAATCTTATTTTGCAAAGTAAAAATCCTGAAAAGAGAACCATAAATAGACCACCATTATAAACAATGTTTCCTGGTTCTAAAATCAGCATATGAGCAATACCGATACCACCAATAAAAAATCCAAAAGAGATAACTATTTGATTCAATTTATAAAAATGTTTCGTGAAAGTTAGAGCGACAACGAGGCTTAATATTGGAATAACGATTACAAAGCGAATGACAATTAGGGTGTTTAACATTTCTGGGAAATAAACCATATCTAAAAATCCAAATAATGCATATAAGAGAATGAATAAAAGAAAAATTCCTCTTATATAGAGAGGATCAGTAAATTGTTTGGATTGTTTGAATCTTTTCTCAGTATCTAAATCAAAACCTTTTCTCACGAACATAATACACCTCTAGACTATTGCTTAACTTCATTTTTATTTCAATATAGTGATTTTTAAAGTATATAGAACTCGAACTTATTATACAATACACAGATAGAAATATAATGTAACTTAAGATATTCTTAATATATTTAATTTGATTTTTTTGTTCGTTTCATCAAAAATAAAAAAGATGAACCTAGTTATGATTCATCATTTCATGTTTTTATCTTAATGTTTCTTAGTTTTAACTCCATCTCTAAATGCAAGATATATTTTGTAAAGTTGAAAATCATTATATTGAGTTTTTGCTGTTTTTAGATGTTCCATGAATTCCTTCTCACTATAGATTGAAGAAATAGTCCTTGGAATATGTTCTTCATCCATTAGCATTTCTCTAGAAAACACTAAAGCATTTTCAAATTCTATATTGTGCATTTTTTTCAATATATCGATTATTTTTTGATTCTGTGCAATTGGACTATTTGCAGTATTGGAACGAATCCATTTCTCATATTGTCTGACTTTTTCGATTTTATGGATATTAAAAAGACTATATTCTGTCGCTTTTTCAAATTTCAATTCTTCGATTTCTTTAGGTTTAAGTTTTGAAATCATACTAGAACTTAAATTCATAGTCTCTATAACATAGATTCCAGTCGTATGAAAAAGTAGAAGGTCGATATTTTTGGGTGATGTTGAATGCTCATTAATTGGTATTGAATAGCGATGCATTAAATAGTATCTTTTACCAATAGTCTCACGTATAGAATTATAAACTGAGATTTCAAAATTGAGTTCACGAGAAAGAATATCATTAGAAAAAGGTGTTTCAGTATCTTTATAAAAATCTGTAGATAAATACATATTTTTCGTCTTTATAAACCTTACTCGTTTAACAATCAAAGATGTCATATAATACGCGAACAAACCTATAGCTAAAACGATTAAAAAAATTAACAATATCTTCCCGTACTCGATGATTAAAAATACGATTAGCATAACAAAAACAGCGATAATCGGTATCAATATTTCTAAAAGCATTTCTTCATCTGTTAATTGATGAAACCGATAACGGCGACGATAAAAAAATCTTCTTCTTCTCAAGATATTCCACCCCTGGTCATTTCAATCTATCTATTTTGATTATATATCATTTCATCTTTAATTTATCTAAAATTTTGGTAGCGTTATCTCTATACCATGGTACTTGATGTTTTTCTATGGATGCTTCTATCAAATCAATATATTGAGTATTTTTTTGTTTATATAAAATAGTCAATGCGTTTCTAATTAAAATAGTCTTTCCCTTCCATAGATAAGACATATCACTATATTTTTCTTTAAATACTTTTTCAGAGTCACTAAAGAGATCAACAATGGATACCATTTCCTTATCAGTTAGTTCAAATTCAGGATGAATTACCCTACCTTTATTTATATTTTTGGGACATACCATCTGGCAGATATCACAGCCAAACAATGAATAGTTTAAGTCTACTTCTTTATCAGTTAGCACTCTTTTGGTTTGATTATAATGACTCATACATTTTTTAACATCAAATCCACCTTCAAATAGTGCTTTTGGTGGACAAGCATCAATACATTTTCTACATGTCCCACAATCATCAGTAATCTCTAAAATAAATTCATCAGTTAGATTAACATCAATAAAGACAATTCCTAGAAACATATAGGTTCCAAATTCCTTATTGATGATAAGTTGATTTTTTCCGAAATAGCCAACTCCAGCAAGCGTAGCAGCTAATCTTTCATTATGTGGATGATTATCTACTCCAAGTTGATATGGATAAGGTATATCTTTCATCACAAGCTCGATTCTATCTTTAAGAACATCATGATAATCCCTACCAAAGGTATAGAAGGAAGGCACTAAATGTGTGTTTGTATGCTTCATCATACGAAAAGGATAAGAAAGTCCCACAACAACCATCGTTTGACAGCTTACTTGAGGAACTTTTTTACCCATTTTTTTCGCTTCATCCAAATATCTTTTTGTAGAAATGATACCCACAATATCAAATTGTGAATCAAATAGTTTTTTTAACTCAATAGTTCTCAAACGAGAAACACTTCCTCTATTTCGTATTAGTATCTATGTCCTTCTTTAGGTACAATGCATATAAATTTAAAAGTTTGATCACCAGTATTTCTAAACTGATGTAGGGTATTCCCTGGTACGAAGGCATAGTTTCCTACTGTTACTGCTTGAACAACTCCGTCTATCTCCAATTCACCTTGGCCTTCAAGAAAATAGTTGATGTGTGGCCATGGATGTTGATGTTTTGGTGAATAACCACTTTTTTTAAGCTCAACAACTCTCATGACATGACTATCCCAACCCTCATTTTCGGCTACTAGCACCTTCATACTTGCTTCATTGACGAGTGGTCCAGTAAAATCGATATTCTTTAAATCCTTAACATTTCCTATCATATCAACACCTAGTCCTGCTCAAACCAAAGTTTGAGCTCCCTTTCAACACTTTCTATAGAGTCTGATGCGTGAATTAAATTATTGACCATTCTCTTTTCACTCATTGCTTTTTCAATAGAGTCCATCCCAAATCTACCTCTAATACATGTTGATAATGCTTTTGATGGATCTGTAGCTCCAATTAAATCACGAACTTCATGAACAACATCCTCTGAATCCTTTGAGATTTCATATGCTAAAACTCTTTTTCCTCGAAAAGCAGTAAGAACTCCATTTTTAAAGTAATCTTTATTTACCGCTTTGATGACTTCCTCATAATGAGTTAATATCAGTTTTTCATCCACAATGACTTCTCTACTTCTTTCAATATGATAGCCTTGTTCAAGAAAGATTTTGATGATGTCGCTTTCTAAATGTCTTTCTAGTGTATCTGGTTTAAACATAATAAAGGTTGATTGCTTCATATTTTTCTCCAATTTTTTATCTATATTTCTATTATATCTTAAATCGCATTCGTTCTTTTAGTTTTTGACAAAGATATAAGTGTCAATTGATTTAAATCTATAGAAATATAGTTTCATTTTTTACTCGATTATCATATAATAGTGAGGTGGTTAGGAGAATTTAGATGAATAAAAATTTAGCAAGAGTCATTTTAATTACTGCAGGATTTATTTGGGGATTTGGATTTATCGCCAATAAATATATTTTAGATAATGGCTGGAACTACTCACAGCTTCTTTTTGTTAGATTCCTAGTAGCTAGTCTATCTATTTTTCTTATCTTTCATAAAAGAATACGAAATACAGATAAAGAAACCATCAAAGCTGGATTATTTTTAGGAATATTCCTTTTTCTAGGCTATTTCTTTCAAACATGGGGATTAGCACATACGACAGCTTCTAATAACGCATTAATTACTGCAGCCTATATTTTCATGATGCTAATTATCATTTATATCTTTGATAAAAAGAGAGTCGGTAACCAAACCATATTGGCTGGAATCATCGTTATGCTTGGAATTTCCTTAATCTCAGTTGATTTTAAAGAATTGACGATAGCCTCTGGTGATTTTCTAACATTTATCGGTGCATTCTTCTATGCATTTCATATCTTCTTTTTAGGAAAAAAAGCGAAGCAAAAAGATCCTTATGTACTCATGGCATTTCAACTCTTAATCTTTACAGTATTTGCAACAATCAATATGATTTTCTCGGGTGGTTTACCTAAAAATGTGTTATCCTCTGAACTGAACATCAAGGTCTTAATAGCTGCAATCGGTATTGGATTTTTAGGAAGCTTTATTGGTTTCGTATTGCAAAGTGTCGGTCAAAAGCATGCCAATGAAGCTGAAGCAGCAATTCTTATTTCTACTGAAAGTCTTTTTGGACCAATACTCGCAATTCTTTTTTACAATGACCCCTTTAACATCTATATATTGTTTGGAATTATCTTTGTATTTTTAGGGATTATCTTAAGCGAAACAGATTTAGGGAAAATGAAGTCGAATCGGAAAAATAAGAACAAAAACAAAAATTTGGAATTGAGTGAAGAAAAATAACGGCTAAGATGACCGTTATTTTTTTACCTCTTTTTATACTAAATAGTTGATAGTTTTTTACTTACTTCCCTTATCTTCTTGATGAATAACAAGTTGTGGAAAAGGAATATTAATATTATTCTTTTCAAATAGCAATATCATTTCTCTGTTTAATGCTCTTTTCACTCTATTTTTATAAAGTTCATCTGTTTTAGCACTTACTCTGATTACAATCGATGAATCAGCAAGTGATTCTAGACCATCATAGAAAGGTCCTTCTATAATTTCTGGAATACTTTTTTTGATGGACTCCAGATTCTCCATGATGACTTTTTCAATCTTTTTAAGATCAGAACCATACTCAATCGAGATCATGCACATCGAGACGGATGGATTTGTAGATGTATTAATCGCTCCTCTAACATCCGAATTGTTAATGATTAAAACATCTCCATTTAAATCTTCAACCTTAGTTATACGTATCCCGATCTCCTTGACAATACCTCGATGACTTCCAATTTGAATAATATCACCGACAACAAATTGTTTTTCAAAAATGATGAAGAGTCCTGCAAAGATATCTTCGATTAAGGATTGTGCGCCAAAACTAATTGCTAAACCTAAAATACCAGCACCAGCAAGCAGTGTAGGTGTTTGAACACCCCAAGCAGATAATATTAAGAATACAGCAACAATAAAGCTTAAATATCTGACAATTGATCCAAACAGCTTCCCTAAGGTCATACTTCGATTCTTTTTATTCGTTAAAACAAGAATTAGAAACTGAAGCACCTTATTTAAAACCCAAACAAAGATTACTATCGTCAAGCTTTCCAAGATAGTAACGTAGTGATTTTTAACAAAATCAACTATATTGAAGAACTTACCTATTGAGTTTTCTATAATCAGCGCGAAGGTTGTACCTGGAAATATGATGCTAGCTAAACTACCAATCAGGATAAAAACGAGAACAATGCCACCAACAATAAACAATTTCTTTTTTTCATTCATATTTTTCATAAGACTACCTCCTAGGGTTTAATGGTTTGATCCAATAGAATATGATAAATAACATATTCTGAATCACTAAATACGCGAATCACAATTTGATAACTTGAAGCATTTGGAACATTGAAATTAAAACTTTGATACTTCCCATTCGCTTCAGGAATAAATCCATAGCTCATGGATTCAATATAGGAAGGAAATTCACTGGTTACGTCATACAAGGTATAGGATACATTTTGAAAATAGTGATTGGGATCGTTTAGATACACGTAAACTTCATAGGAATCAAGTGTCTTTGTAATCTCAAAATTAATATCATAGTCACCTAATGTCATAACCTCTTCATCTAAAAGAATCACTGTTTCATTTCTAAGTGTGATTGGATTTTGATAGCTTGCTGAAGCGATGACTTGATAAACACTTTCTTTTCTAAGATTGTCAAAGGTTACATAACTACTTGATGTATGCATCATATCTTCATCTTTAGGGTAAGCCATGACTTTAGAATCTATTTTTTGTTTTCCATAATAAAGGTCAAAGGTATAAGTTATGACTTGATCACTTGAATAATCCGGATAAAAAGAATACTCGATAACATCTTGACCGGTATGCTCAAGATAGATAGAGGTTTCCAATCGAAAGGGTACTTTAAAATATAACTCATCTAGTATCACAGTACCACCAGTTAGCAATTCAGCTTCTAAATAAAGATGCACAGTATTGTTATAGGTGGGAACATCAAATATCTCAATTATTTCTCTATTTTCTACAATCAAGATGTTGTTATAGATTGGCTCCATTTCTTCTTGATAGATAAATGCGTAGTATAAATAAACATCCCCATATATATTTTCTTCATCTTTGACTAAAACCTCGATATTATAATGATGGTTCCACTCAAATGATTCAATCAAGGCTTGAGAGATAATCGCACCACCAGAGCTTTCTTTTGTTTTGATGATTTTCTCATCGAGTTTCTCATTACCAAAGCCCTTCGAACCATATACAGTCAATACATATTGTGTATTCGGGTTTAATTCCTCAAATATTCCAACATTGGTTCCAAGACTTAATGGCTTTGAGACAGCTCCAAATTGATTGGATAGAACAATGTTTAATGAATCTAAAATCAATGCTTGATCTTCGTCTGTGATTTCGACTTGATAGATAACATCTGTTTGAAATATCGTGACATTTAAGATAGAAGCCTTCGGACTTGAAGGGACAAATAAAGCGATAGAAATGATAGCTGCTGTAGCCATAACAAAAGAGGACATCCAGGTTTTTAGGATCTCCAATCTTGATTTTATTCTCTTTTGCTCAGATAGTTTTTCCCTTGTAGGCATTTAAACACCTTTTTAAAACCACTCAACCAATCATTGTTGCTATTTATATCTATTATATCTTTTTTCTATTGAATTATTATCGTTTTTTTTCAAAAAAACTCCTTCCATTTTGGAAAGAGTTCATTTGTATTTTTATTTGTTTAAACCAAGACGCATCGCTAGGAGTAAAGTTCCTGTTGTGTCAGTTCCATTTTCCCAAAACATCATTCCACCAAGCTCATTTTCTAAGATGTAAGCACTCTTATCTGCAATCGATCTTGGGTCATCATAGGATATGAATTCTGTACCATCGTTTTTAACGATATATGGAACTCCAGCACTTGCATCATAAAATCTTGTGTAATTACTGTTTCCAATATAGTTATTTGAAATAGAGGCATAATAAACGGATCCATCACCAGTCCAAGCTGACCATGTATTAGTGGATTGATTATAGCTTCTTACCTGTTTCATACCATAGAAAGCAACACCAACAATGATCTTATGATAAGGAATATTAAAGTCATCGTGATAAATAGCAACACTTTCTTCAATCGAACAACTATTTAAAGTTCTTCCTACACTAAACTCAGTATGATGATATGTTGAATCTTTAAATAAAGCGTTTTGGTAATATCCATTACTTGAAGTCATACCATATGTCATCATATTGATATAATCCATATACTGTGCAGAGTTGAGTAAGTCATATCTTGGTGGTTGCCAGATACCTCCAGCAATCGCTGCAGTAACCAAATGATTAGGATTATTGGCCTTAACCTTTGTATGAACGATCCGCATCAATTCAGTAAACAGAGTCATTTCACCGTATGTAGGTGTTTCCCAGTCAATATCAACACCATCAAAGCCATATGTATTGATCGCTTCAACAATGTTATCTGCGAATAAATTGACTTTGATTGGACTTGCTGCAATAGTAGACCATGCAGATTCCGGTGCTATCGACATAATAACCCAATTTCCATGTAATCTAGCTCTTGGTAAAATATAGGTTTCAACATTAGATAAATAGGCTGTTCCGTTTAAGGATGCATCTTCTGAAGCGATGATAAAAGCTGTATTGATAATATCTAGTGTTTCAAAAAACTCATTATTGAGTAAATGATAGTTTCTATAGATATAACTTGAAGCAATTCCTGTTGTTAACTCTTTATATCCATCCATTTCTATTTCATAGGTTTTGATTTCAGTACCATCATCTGATGTAATAGTTGCTGTTAAAGTCACGATAGTGTCTTGATAAGGTCTTCGATATATACCTGTTGAACTGAGTGCATTTTCTTCATTAGATGACCAGGTTATTTGATATTGACTATAACTTGTAGGTAATGTAAGATCAGCTATAGCTTTGACTGGAATGAAACTGTTTAAATAAGTTTCAAGAGCTTGCATAGAATATCCCTCCCAAACTGCTTGATAGGTAATACTTGTGACTAGGTCTTTAGCTTGATATCTTGGAAATGTAGTAAATATTTCTGTACCGTCACTCCAACCTACAAAATAGAATTCATTTCGAACGGGAATTGGTAACAACTCACTTTCATTCATAGGTTTCAAATAATCAAATGTTATAGACTCTTCAGGATAAAATGAAACTATTAAATCTCCTGAAGTATATGTACTTAGTTCTACATCAAATAGTAAAAACAATTCTTCTTCCGCACCTACATAATCTATGAATATATCCTTAGTTTCTTGATCAGTTAAATTATCGTGAAGAGCTAGAATATAATCATAATCTGGTAGGTCTAGGTTTGAAATTGAAGCGGTTGCTAAATCTTTGAAAACGACTTCATATGCCTCATAGGCTTCATTATAGACAATGAAAAGCTTATAAAACCATCTTAAAGAAACATCTTTAGAGTCGATTATAGAAAAGACTGTCCCTGTAGTATTGTTTAAATCTGTAACTGTGAGTTGATCTTTTGGATCGTTTAATTTAAATATTTGACTATCCCAATGTCCACCTTCTAATTGAAAGGTTACATCAACATCGACATATTCAGTTGGATTCGATAGGATAGGTGTTGTATCTTCGATTGGTTCAGTACAACCATAAAGTACCAATATGAACATGGTTACCCAAAAGGTTTTCAGAATTTTCTTCATAAATTTCTCACTTTCTTTGGTGTGATGTACCCATAGTATAGTCGAAGACTAGTGCATGTGCAAGACTAAACCTTTTAGTTTATTGGTTTATTCTTATTATGGAAGAAACTTTCATTTTGCTAAGATGATTAAGACAATTTTTAGATAATCATTTATACTGAATTTAGACTGAATAAATCCAATTGATTGGTTACTAAAAAAGAGGTTAGAAATGATTAGAATT
>JAHIRQ010000013.1 GCA_018818645.1 Bacillota bacterium | reverse complement strand
GCATATGGGAAAGAAATAGACCCTGATTTAGTCTATTCAATCGGTGAAATTGCTGGTAAAGGGATGAAAGCGAACTATAAGGGTATAAACTTATTGGTTGGGAATCATAAGCTACTTGATGATAACAAAATTAAATACATGAAAACTCATGAGATAGGAACCATCGTCTATGTTGTTGCTGATAAGGAATACATGGGATATTTAGTAATAAAGGATACATTAAAGAAGAGATCCAAACGTTTAATTCAGGAACTTAAAAAACAAAATAAAGAGATTACCATGATTACTGGAGATTATGAAACAGCTGCTATGGATGTTGGGTTCCATTTGGAAATAGAAAACTATTATGCAAATTGTTTACCTGAGGATAAAATCCGAATAGTTGAAGAACTCTCTAAAAAATGGAAAGTCGCATTTATCGGAGATGGTATCAATGACGCACCAGTGTTAGCAATTTCGCAACTAGGAATTGCGATGGGTGGTATAGGTAGTGATGCTGCGATTGAAGCTGCAGATGCAGTCATTATGAATGACGATCCATATCAAATCCTAATCGCTCAAAGGATTGCTAAGAAAACGATGCGTATTGTACTTCAAAATATTATCATGGCATTAGGAATAAAAGGGGTTGTATTAATTTTAGGAGCATTTGGCTTCGCAAATCTATGGTTAGCTATTTTTGCGGATGTTGGTGTATCTATTTTAGCGGTAGCAAATGCTATGCGAATTTTTAGAACGAAGGCTTAAGTCAAAACTCAGTTTTGGCTTTTTTCTTTGGTGAAAAAATAGAGTATAATATTATTAGGTGAAGAAATGGAAATTAAGTTAGATCAAGTGAAGGGCATTGGCCCTAGTATGCTAAGAATATTAAGAAATCACGGATTATGGTCAACTTATGACCTTGTTTTAAATTATCCAAAGCGCTATGAAGATTTCTCAATTACATCCCTTGATCGCACCCAAGATAAAGAAACCATTACAACTCATGCAACGATTATCAGTGAACTCAAACTAAATAGATATGGAAAAACTGGATTCGTTTCATTTAAGGTAAAAATTCTCGATAAAACAATCGATGTCATTGCATTTGGGAAAGCCTACTTAATCAAAAGCTTTTCGAAGGATGAAGAAGTCATTATCAAAGGTGTATACCATTTATTTAAAAGACAGATTCATGCATCTTCAGTCATTAAACTTGATAAAAAAGTACCCTTAAAACCTATCTATGGAATTGAGGGGATTCATGATAAAACAATGATGAACGTCATGGAGACCATATTTCAAAACGATCAAGTCTCTATTTATGAAACCATACCTAAAGAATTTCTTGATAAATACAAATTGTTAAATCGGAAAAATGCATATCAAATGCTTCATCTCCCAAAGACGATAGAAGAAATCCACCAAGCTGAAAGAAGATTTAAATATGAAGAAGCTTTTTACCTTCAGCTACGGTTACAATCGAAACAGCAAGTTCATTTTATAAGACCTCCCAAAACTTATGATATCGATAGAGTCAGAGCGTTAATAGGAACTATTCCCTTTGAATTAACTGCTGATCAAAAGGAAGCTGTTAACGATATTTTTAGAGATTTTAAAAAGGAGTATGCAAGCTACCGTTTAATACAAGGCGATGTTGGTTCAGGTAAAACGATGGTTGCTTTAATTGCTAGCTATGCAGTCATCACTGCAGGTGAACAAGTCTCCTTAATGGCTCCCACAGAACTTCTTGCAAATCAGCATTATCAGTATTTCAAAAGCTTGATGAAGGATACGAATATCGCTTTATTAACCAGTAAAACAAAAAATAAGAGTCAGTTAAAAGAAGATGTTTTAAATGGGAAAATTGACTTACTTATAGGAACGCACGCTCTAATAGAAAATGATGTTCAATTTAAAAATTTAGGGTTAGTGATCATTGATGAGCAACATAAATTCGGTGTGAACACAAGAGATGAACTCATCTTAAAATCGAATAGTAAGGATGTTATATATTTAACTGCTACACCAATTCCTAGAACACTCGCGATGATCGCATTTGGGGATTCTCATGTTTCAGTGATTAAAGAGAAGCCAAAGCATAGAATTCTAATTGAAACCAAGTACATAACAAAAGATCGAGTTCAAGAAATGTATGATTTAATGCATTCAGCAATACTTAGAAAGGAACATATCTTTTTAGTTGTTCCTGCAATCACCTCGGAGCATGTCACAGATAATATAGAACGTGTTTATGAAGAAATCAAGAATGAGTTTAGTGCACCTATCTTTGTTCTTCACGGCAAACTGCCGTATGAAGAAAAAGAAGGTGTCATGGAAAAATTCATTTATACACCAGGAAGTATTTTATTATCAACAACAATGATTGAAGTTGGTATTGATATACCCACTGCTACATTTATTGGTATTTATGCTGCAGAGTCATTTGGGTTATCTCAGCTTCATCAATTAAGAGGTAGAGTTGGTAGAGGAAATCTTCCTAGTTTTTGTTATCTTGTTTCTACGAAAGAAGATGTCGAACGTCTAGAATTATTATCCAAAACAAGTGATGGTTTTCAATTGTCTGAATATGATTTAATTGCTAGAGGTCCTGGTGATTTTCTAGGAGTTCAGCAATCCGGATATTTAAAATTCGATTTTTTAGATTTAGTTACTGATTATCCAATTTTAATTGAAGCACAAAAAAATGTATCTAGTCTACTTTTAAAACCTGATTTCAAAACCAATTCGATGTACAAACATTTGCATAAGTTTGTGCTAGAGTCCTTGAAGATATGATATAATAATGAAGAATGAAAGTAGGGATAATATGATTCGTTTAGCAGTAGATGGAATGGGCGGAGATTACGCACCAGAGCCAATGGTTAAGGGAACCTTAATGGCATTAGAGAAATTTGACAATATTGAAATCACACTTTTTGGTGATGAAACAAAGATGGCACCATTTTTAAAACAGCATCCAAGATTACACGTTATGCATACTCCGTACTATCTTGCTATGGATGAAAAAGATCCAATCAAGCAGTATAGAAGTAATAAAGAGCATTCAATGTTTTTAGCGATGCAGCATGTAAAAGATGGAAAATCAGATGCTGTCATTAGCGCTGGACCAACACAAGCTTTAGTTGTTGGAGGTCATTTTATCATTCGTAGAATGCCTGAAATGAGAAGAGTTGCGATTGCTCCAGTTATTCCTTCTTATGATGGTAAAGGTAGAATTTTATTAGATGCTGGTGCGAATGTTGATTTCAAGCCTGAACATCTTTTAGATTTTGCTGTTTATGCAACGATTATGTCAAATAAAGTTTTAAAAATAAAGGAACCAAAAGTTGCTTTAATTAATATTGGAACTGAAGATAGTAAGGGAAGAGATTTCGATAAGGAAACATTCGCATTACTCAAGGCTAGTAAAGATATTCATTTTTATGGGAATTTAGAACCTAAAGAATTACTCACAACCGAAGCGAACATTCTTCTTTCTGATGGCTTTACTGCGAATAT
>JAHIRQ010000111.1 GCA_018818645.1 Bacillota bacterium | reverse complement strand
TCACTTTTTAAAACATTAATCTCCAGTTTTGCTGAAAATCCGTTCTTATCATTAATTGATATTAGTTTGACATAAGGTTTAGCTGTCGTTTCATCACTTTGAAGTGAAGATACTTCAATGTGCTTAACTAGATTTTCCTGGTACGCATCAACTGGTGTTAACCGGTACATCAAGTTATACAATTCACGATGCGTTGCTGAATACCGTAATGTGCATAAAGGATTTAACGATTTGATCGCATCTTTCGCTTTAGGTGTATTATCTACAGATTGTGGTTCATCGATGATTACAATTGGATTTGTGCTTGAAATTAGGTCAATAGGTTTATTACCACTTAACTTATCACTCGCACGGTGGATAATGTTCGCTTTGGTTTCTTTTTCAGGATCATCAAAGCTCTTTCTAAATGCGTCGATATTGATAATCATGATTTCAATATTTGAACTGGTAGCAAATGTCTGTATTTGAGTTAATTTACTAGAATCATAGACGAAATAGTTATAAATCTCGTTATCATATTTGAGCTTAAAGTGGTCTTCTGTGATTTGAAAACTCTTATAAACCCCTTCTTTAATCGCAATACTAGGAACAACGATTATAAACTTAGTAAAGCCATATCGTTTATGAAGTTCTAAGATAGTCTTGGTATATACATATGTTTTTCCGGTTCCAGTTTCCATTTCAATGGTAAAGTTTCTACCATTGATATCCGTACTCTTTAGAATGCCGTTTTTTTCTTGTATCTTACGAACATTGGCTAATAGTTCTGCATTATCTAGCAGTAGTTTGTTGGCATATCCTAATTCATAAGTTACCCCAACACCTTCAGTTCGATACTCAACTAATTCAGTTAATCCTTTACCTTTAGAAATGTCGATGGTAAAAAGCGAGTCTTTAACTTTAGACCCTTCAAATATATTCACAATAGATTCAACAGCATCGGCTTGATATTGTTGATCAATAAATTTTAATTTCATCAATATCCCCCCTAGATGCTTTTAACTTCTTCTACACCAAGTTTTTCTAATGTATATGTTGCATTAATCTTGTCATTATCGTTTCTAAATCCAGATTCTTTGAATATCACATTACGTGGCTTTAATTTGCCAATTTCTTTGACATCTTCTAGTGAGATATTGTTATCAAGACAAACAATTAAATAACCCTTAGCAATGCTATACATTGTTTTACCATTAACCTTAATCTCTTCAACAGGTTTGTCGAACACACCGTATTTAAGCATGATTTCGTATAAGACATCAAGACTTGTTCTATCTTCTTTTATAACTTCTGTTTGTGAAAAAATAGTGTCTTCATCAAATTTGATAGTTCCATCCCAAGGAATAATATTTGTAGATTCAAGTTTGAACACTTTAAATCCATTATCAAAAGTTTCTGGATCAACGATGTTGTCATCAAGTAGACCAGCTTTGTTTTTCTTATCAATTAACTCCTGTTTGATCTGTTCACCCGCTCTACGGATACGTTCTTTTCCAATTTCACAAATGTTCTTGTATCCTGCTTTATAAGCTTCTGAAGACTCATCTGTTAATTCTGGTAATTGGACCATGATAAATTTTCTATTTCCACCATCTTCAGCGTTTAGTTGCATAACTGCATGAGCTGTTGTTGAAGATCCAGAGAAAAAATCTAGAATAATAGAATCTTGTTCTGATCCAGCAATTATTAAATCATATAACAAACCAATTGGTTTAGGAAATGAGAATAGCTTATTTTGGAAAATTTTTTCCACTTCAGCAGTACCACGTCTACTTGAATATTTTGTATCGATTAAAAGACTACGTATTAACTTTTCACTATGTCTCATTTTTTGAACAATTCTATATTCATCATTAACTTTATAACCAATAATTTCAGTATTTAAGTTTTGAGATGCTTTTTCTTTTCCCCATCTCCATACAAACTGAACATTATCTTTTACACTCTTTGGAGGATACACTTCAATACTGTTAGATTTTTTATCAAGACCAATTCTATAAAAATCATCTTCTTGTTCACCAATATAAACATAAAAAGGATAATATAAATTTGGTCTATTTTTATTTGTAAATGCGACATTACTGTTATATAACGGATGAATATTAAAACCACCACGATTGTCGTTATATTTAAAGTTTCTATCCAAATCTGCAATCATACTTGTTGTCGTGTGTTCAATACTTTTTGAATAAAACAAAACGTATTCATGCATTTTCCCAATATGTCCATAATCTCTAGCATTTGGGGTGGAATTAACAACAAACTTCCCTATAAAATTGTTGTCACCGAAAATTTCATTACAAATCTTGGATAAGTTCTCATCTTCATTGTCATCAATACTGATGAATATAACTCCATTTTGTGTTAATAGGTTTTTTGCTAACATGAGTCTTGAGTACATCATATTAAGCCAATCAGTATGATATCTACCATTTGTTTCAGGGTTAGCACGATTATTTTGTTGAGTTTGTTCCTTATAGTTTTGAATATTATCTTTAAAATCATCTTTATAGACAAAATCTCCACCTGTGTTATAAGGAGGATCAATATAGATCATTTTAATTTTTCCATAATAAGTCTTTTGAAGTTGCTTCAACACTTCAAGGTTATCACCTTCGATATATAAGTTTCCTGTCGTATCCCAGTTTTTACTATCATCTTTCGAAGGAATCAATGTACCAGTTGATGGAGATTGTGCTAACTTAATTGTGCTGCTTTTACCATTCCAGGTGAATTGATATTTTTCTACTCGATCATCAACTTGATCACCTAAGATAATTTTCAATTTATCAAAATCAATTTTACCCTCAGTAACCACATTGGGAAACAATTCCTTGATTCTTTCTACATTGAGTTTCTCTAAATCTAGACTTGTACTTTCTATTTTATTCATTAATCAGTTCCTCCTTCAAATCCGAAATGAATCTGTCAATTTCATGCTCTTTATTTTTAATCTTCATGTGATAATCCATCTTCTCAGACATCATTGTTGCTTGTTTATAGTTATTATTCAATTCATTCAAAATACTTGTTTCATCCTCAATCTTCTTAATGCTTTGCTTCAAATCCATTGTTTTTGGTATATGTCTAGGAAATGACCCAATCATTTCAATTAATCTTTCTGAATAAATAGTGTCGGTCAGTTTTTCATAAAAATCTTTTAGATTTAATGCCTTGACCTCAGATACATTAAGCAAAGCCAAGAAGTCATGATGCTTTTCATCAATTACAAAAGTGCTTGTATAATAGACTGATTCTATAACAGACTTATCCTTTGTCAGTTTATTAATTCGTTTTGGTGCAAGCGACACTCTTGCTCTATCAGCTATTAAATAAACGATTATAAGTGGATTTGGAAATGCTGCATGTAGTTTCTCATTTATTAGTGAAAAATGTTGATCTGTCTTAAGTGAGACCTGAAGAACATATATGGCTTCATATAAATGCTCATCACTTACATAAGATGGTATTCTGAGTGTTTGTGCATCTAATACGCCTTCAAGATAAATTGAGTTTACTTCCAAATTCAAAACTTTTTTATCTTGAGCGGTTGGATTAAGTTGATCAGAAATCTCTTTTACTGATATTCGTTGTCTTGTTTTTCCTGATTTGGGAATATGAAAATACTCTAGAATATCGTTCATTTGACCACCAAAAATGTTACCAGTTCAAAATCATTTAATCCAGTTACCTTATTATCGAGGATTGTTGACTTACCAAGTCTAAATAGTGACTTGACACCTTTTTCTTCAATATATCCTTTAATATCAAAAATTGCTTTTTCCAGTAATGATGTGTATTTCTCCATCTTGTTACCATTTCTTGTTTCAGTGTTAAACTCATTCACTAGATCTTTAATAATCTCATCTTTCCCAATACAAATCGCTTTATAGACATCGAGGATTTTCTTTGGGTTTGTATTTTTAACTAAAATACTACCATCATTTTTGACATAAACTAGATGGTATGGATATAGAGAGTTTTGCCCTTTATCTGCTTCATTGAAGTTCTTTTGCTTTAGACAAAAAATAACTCCTGGATATGCATCATCTTTAAGTTTATCATTAATGTTTGTTACACCGTATATACCTGTAGGATATGACTCTAACAATCCAGGATGTGCTTTAAGATACTTATCTAAGGACATCATGAAATCATCCAGCGTCAAATCTGTGATAGAGATACCACCAGATAAGTCCTCAAGATCAACGACTTCATCCTGAAGTTGTTTTAATTGGTCTTTACGATACTTCAAGTTCTTACTTTCAGGATTTAGTAAATCATCTTCACCAGTTGCAGACAAATCTACCATCATCATGCGATTTCTTACACGCGATTCAAGATTGATATATTCATCGAGTTCAAGATTTGGCCAGAAATTGACGAGTTGTATATCTTTATTTTCAGAGCCAATCCGATCAATTCGTCCAAAACGCTGAATGATTCTCACTGGGTTCCAATGTATGTCATAGTTAACTAAGTAATCACAATCTTGAAGGTTTTGTCCTTCGGAAATACAATCTGTAGCTATCAATATATCTATCTCTTGTTTCACTGCGGTTTTATTTGATTTCGGTGAAAAATGTGCGAGAATTTCTTCAAAATCATTTCTTGCTTTTGGAACGTTTGTCTTCGTAGCTTGTGAGCCTGTTACAATACCTGAATAGATTCCAAACTCATTTAATAACCAGTTTGATAAATTATCATATAAGTAGACAGCTGTATCAGCAAATGCAGTAAACACAATGACTTTTTTATTACCAGGATTCAAAGGATGCTTAATCTTATCAGAAATTTGCTCTTTAAGTTTAAGTAGCTTTGCATCATCATCTACTTTTACCTTTGATGAAACCTGAAGTAAGTATTCCAAGGCAACTCTATCTTCTTCTAAATCAGCTTTCAATCTAATAATATCTAAGTCTTTAAGTTTAACTTTAACTTTGGTTCCTAATTCGAGATCATCAACTTCTTCATCATCGATTTCATCTTCAATATCAACTTGATAATCTAAACCAACTTCGATTTTTGATAACATTGCATCCATCTTGTCTTTGATGCGTTCAATTGTCAGTTTAAAAGAATGTACACTACTTTCAAGACGCTTCAGAATATTAACGCGCATCAAATTAACTAGGTTTCGTTCGCGGTCTGATTGTTTAAAACTACCTTGCCCACCCTTAACAACTTGTTCGTATAGTTTTTCATATTCATCCATCTTAGATGGCATAACATATAATAATGGTGAGTAAATTGGTAGGTTCAACTTTGAAATTAATCCATTGACTTCATTTAATTCTGGAAACTTATGTTTCTGATCAATTTCTGTCTTTATTGATAATGGCTTTAATCTATTTGGAAAATCACCAATGTCCTTTGTATCATAATACTTTTGGATATGCTTTCTACTTCTTGCGATAGTGACTGTGTTGAGTAAATTAAAGAAACTATAGTCCAGCATCGGTAACAAGGTTTCTGTTGTTTGATCTTCTTTCGGAAGCTTAGACCATTCACTAAATCGATATTGGGCAACCCTAAGTGTGTTTTCAATGCTATCAATGTTTAAGTTATCTTTAAATGCATCATCTCTATCTTCGGTGATAAACATGATTTGGTTCTTTAAATCTGCAAGTCGATTATTGACTGGTGTGGCTGAAAGCATCAATACTTTTGTTTTAACACCGCTTTTAATAATCTCTTCCATCAATTTTTGATATCTTGTTTTTTTACCCTTAAGTGCTGGGTTATTTCTAAAATTGTGGGATTCATCAATGACAACCAAGTCATAATTACCCCAATTCACCTTGTTTAAATCAATATCTCCAGAATACCCGTTTTCTCTAGATAAATCCGTATGATTCAAAACATCATAGTTGAATCGATCATCTACCAGTGGATTTAATTTTGTGTTTTGTTTAAAACCAATCCAATTCCCACGAAGTTTTTTTGGTGCTAACACCAATACTCTTGCATTTCTAAGCTCGTAGTATTTCATGACGGCTAAGGCTTCAAATGTTTTTCCTAACCCTACTGAATCAGCAATGATGCATCCATTATACAGTTCCAACTTCTTGATTGCACCGACTGCAGCATCTTGTTGAAAGTTATATAGCATCTGCCAAACTTTGGTATTATGAATACCTGTTCTTTCCTTGATTTTGGCCATATCATCCATATTGACTAATTTTTCATTGAATAGATGATAAAGCGTAACAAAATACACCAATTCTGGTGAATTTTCTTTATATAGATTTGAAATATGTTCGAGAAGCTTATCTTTAACATCAACGACAAGACTTGGGTTATTCCATATAGAGTTATAAAACGTATCATAGTCCTCTATGATATTCTTCTCAGTTAATACGGTATTAAAATCCCATCTTTTTCTGTCGGAGTAACCTAGTCCATCGAGAGAAAAGTTAATGCCATTACCTGAGATTAAATATTCTTTGCCTTGTGGGTTTTTAACGCTAATATTACTTGAAGCAATTATACCAGAACTAATAACTGATTTAACTTCAGCTTTACTCTGAATGAATTGATAACATTTGCTTGCTACTTGATTTTGATCTAAATTGTTCTTCAGTCCAATTTCAAGTGGAAATTCAGAGACGTTTTTTTCTCTTTGAGTCATTTGAAGTTGAAATTCTTTAACTTCTTTTTGATTGGACTCCAAACGTTTTATAAATGTCGGTTCATTAAAAAGGAACCGGATCTTTTCAGATTCGTCTAGTGTTTTTTTAAGTTCATCGTAAGCATAAATCGTAAAAAAAGATGACGATATATCGATCTTTGCTTTTTTTGACGTATGTTCTTTTAAGTACTCGCCTACTGAACCTCGCTTATTTGTATCAAGTACAATCGACATCGCACCACCGCCTATTTAACACTTGTTTACTAGATTATAACATTTTCAGATTAATTTTCCTATATTAAGTAAGATATTCCCTGATTTGTTTACTAATTAATATGTTTAGTAAAATCCATTTTTTGATTTTGAAAAATCTGGTTCCACGCATTTTAAACGTCCCCTCGTACGGTACCCGTCAATGAGAATATTTATTCTATGGGGGGGTAGAAAATAATGTTAATATAATTATTTTCATAAATATTGGCTTGTGTCGAGCATTTATACAGATGGCAATCAATACTCAAAACAATAATAAAAACGCCACAAAAAGGCAGTTTAACCTTAATGTGGCGTTGTTTTTATCTTGTGTGAATTTAGACTGTTAAATATTATTATCGAATACTTCTGGCATCTCTATAAGGTGAGTTTCATGAATATAAACTTCTTTACTCATATGAGTCTGAATACTTCTAACGTATTTGGTAACATCATTAATATCTTTGAAGGTTCTCGACTCAATTGGCGTTAACTCGACATAATGATCATCAAATTTAAAAACATTTACTATGAAATTGAACAGTTCTTTTCGATAAGTAATATAGATTAGTTCATGATTCTTCATGCTCTTGAAATCTTCTTTTAGTCTACCGATAAGTTTGCCATTGGTTGTTTCATCGGTATAGTCGGATATTAATAGGGCTTTGTAGTAAGTGGGAAAGTTTCCATTCATTAAGTTATCTATATCAATCATCTGATTCAACCTCTTTTCCTATCTCAGGATCAAGAACCCATTCGTCCTGTTTTTCATCTAGTCTGCGTTCCATAAGATCAAGTTCATCTTTTCTATCATTGAATGATCTTCCAAACCTAACTACTAGTAAATACTTAGCGCTATTTAAATCTGGTGGATAATATTTCTTTGTTTTTACTATCTTCTTCTTCGAACGACCATTCTGATCTTCAATTAACGTTTGAATCTCCTCATGTTCAAACCCCATGGCTTTCTTATAGATAGCTCCTATGAGATTATCTTTCATATCGAGTTCGCCTTTTGCAAATGCTCTAGCAAATTCTACATGCTTGTTTTTAAGTTTTTGTAATGTCTTTTCAGATATACCTAAAACAGTAGCAATCTTCTCTTGGATGACATTCTTAGAAACTAGATCTTCAATCGTTCTTAACTTTTCTTTTAATGTCCCTTGATTTTCCCAGCGTTCGAATGAATCTAAAACCCTTGCCAAAATGGTTGCTCCTTTAGAGGGGGTAAGTCGCTCACCCTTTGCTCACCTCTTAATTATATATTTGACTCCTTTTTTAAGATAGACAACCAGTGGCGACGTTTACACAAAAATCACTTGATATGTAATTAGTATATTTTGAACGGTATAAATAGTCTCGTTATCCCTGATGATATACTTCATACATCCGCTAACATAGATTATCGGTAATAAATTAAATTAAAAAGCCACAGACCTTTGAAAATCAGGTATATGGCTAAGTTAAATTTAGTTAATTTCATGTATCTACTTATTAGTTAGTGCAACGATCTCTAGATTTTTCCATTTGATGTTACTTATATATAATCTCAGCAGAGCAATTAGAAAGCTTATTTCCAGTTCTATCGCCTTCAACTTTCACAGTCAAACCATTTTCGATTGCATTAAAGATTATGTCTTTATATCTTTCATATTCAAACTCGCAAACCAACTTCTGTATCTTAGAACTTGCAGATGATATCGATTGACCTTCAAGACTTACAACTAGGGTCTTTCTTTCAATAACCTCAGTATTATCTACTGTTAGTTTATATAACTTGCCTGTAAATATGTTATCTAATTTATTCGTCTTTTTGTATTCTTCAACAAAAGCAAATACCTTTTTTTTATATCTACTACTAAACGAGGATTTAATATTCTTTACGTCGTTGTTTTTAATCACTGTGGATGAAAACTCTATTATCGTTTCATCGCTCTCGTCCCCAATACTTGATAGTGAGCTAAGATAATTGACACTAACAAAATTTTCAGATGAAGGATCAATAATTATATTTAAATCCTCTTTATCATCAATAATAGATTTAACTAAATCCATTTTCTCGATCATATTTAATATGGCTTTTCCATTGGAATCTAGGAGTTCTTCATTACCAGTCTCATTATTAAAATCAAAGTTTTGATTTTCGAAAATATCTCCATCATGTAACTCAAAATTGATGTCTTCCTTAGGAATTAGCAATGGTATTATGTAGCTTCCGGTTGTAGTTTGTCCAAACTCTAGTCTACCGTCTAAATTTTGTATTTGGTCCAGTGTTTTTCCTCTGCGATATGGAGTTGCTGTTATATCTTTTAAATTTACATCAGCATAAGAATTTAGATATAATTTTTTTGCATTTTCAAGTAGCTCGTACAATATTGAAGCTGGTATGTTTGAATTTTTGACATTTGGATTAGCATATCGTATATTAACGACATACTTATCGACATTAGCAATGTTATTTATAATCACGTCTTCATTAGTTTGCTGAACAAGAGCTATTTCATAGATTATGGTTTGTATTATATTTTTATAACTTTGGCTTGAGCCTTTCTTCTTAGGTATTAGTAATTGCTTAAAATCCTCGTCATTTTTAGAAAGTAAATAATTGGGACTGTCAAATGAATCATCAATAATAGTCCAATTATTTTCTTTTAAATACCTCATCAGTTTATTTGGAGTTATGGAATCTAAAATATAATCATTAGAATATCCCATATTAGTTTCCTCCTTTTGAGATTAGCCAAGCATCATGCATTTCATTACATTTACTTAAGAAATCCTTTGGGTCCACAACATTTGTAACCGGTATCGATATTCTTTTTGTGGAACCGTTAATTGTTGTATCTTCTTGACTATATTCAAAATAGTACATCCGATGTCTAATTAGTAATTCATTTCCACTTAATTCAGTCCATATACTGCTGTTGGGGTTGACTTCGAGAATAAAAAGACATGTTGCCCTAAATTCATTATCACATAACTTGTTATGAACTACAGAATCTAAATCATAATGGATAAACCCTTGTGATGTGTTTAAATTTTGTGTCGACTTTAATTGTACTAGAAGTTCCCTCTGTTTATCATTATCGCTATAAAAACGTAGCGTGCAATCTGTCCCGTCTAAATCTCTATCAGCATGGTCAAAAAATAAAATACCCTGACTAGCACAAACACTGCGTAGATATGCTTTACTCAAGTCTTCTTGAAATTTGGTTCTTTGTTTATCAAAAAATGTCATATGTCCCCCAATAATTACTAATTGAAAAGGTTTATTATGAATATTTTAACATAATTACTGATATTTCAACGATAATTTCTAACACTTTCAATCCATACTTTCTTTGTAATATATTTCTTGGAACTCCCTATATCTATGAATTCTCTCAGGTTCTGATTCGTTATAGTCGATATTGTTATTAATCGTCGTTTCAAGATAAGGTTCTCTATTCACGATTTCATATCCATGTTCATCCCTCCATTGATTGTGATTGATGCGTTTGATGGTGTAATAGATTGCCTTTCTAACATCATCTTTATTCCGCTTGCTTGTAACAGTATATAGATAATCATTTAATACGGTTATCCATTCTTCAGTTCCTGTAACGATATTGTTTTTGATTAGAATTAAAAGATAATAATTAAGTTTAAATGGAATAGTAGCGGGATCGACAGATCCAATATCATGATTTATCATTCCTTTATCCTTTTTTCTTTTACTATTACTATTACTTTGTCTATGCTTGTTTACATCTATCTCATCTTTGTTTACATGAATGGTATCTTTGCTAACAAGGATTGAATCATTGTATTCAGATTTGCTATCAATCAAGTTCATGTCCTCTTGACTTAATAAACAGCACTCTTCAAGAATCCTGACCTTTCTTCTCTTGGTTGCGTAATAGTATCTTCTTTGGATTTCATGCGAGGTGAAGTATCCTTGATCAAATGAAACTTTATCGAACAAACCTACTTCAACTAGAAAGTCGATAATCTGTTTAATTCGTTCTTCACTCACATTAGTTGATTCAGATAGCCCGAAAATGACATCTTCGATGTTGTCATATCGCCAAAATTGTCCTTTTTCATATACCCAAGATAAAAGGAACATTAGGATGGTATACCCCTCTGTCCCATATTCTCTCATCAATCTTCTTACTTTCATGTTTCGATTCATATCTACATCAACTGAAAAGAACTCCAGTCCTAGTTTAGGTTTTCCAGCCATGACTCTGTTCGCTTAAACGAATGAATTCATCGAGTGCGTCTTTCGTTACTAACCAACTATGACCCACTTTAAATGCTCTTATTTTCTTCTGATTAATATATCTGAGTACAGTTACTCTTGTCACTTTTAACAGCTTCATAAGGTCATTAACGTTATATAAAACCACATTATCATTCATGTTATCGCCCCTTTCCTTTAAATAGTAATTTGCTCATTTTCAACTCACCATCGTTTTGAGATCTTGCGAGTGAGTGATTATAAATCTGAGTTGTTGATATATCCTTATGTCTTAAAATCTGTTTTGCTTCTTCTAGTGTTCCATTGCCATGAAGTATCAAATTTGTCGCTAAAGAATGCCTTAAGCTATGAGCTGTATATCTCATATCATCGATACCGATTTGCCTTAATTGTTCTTTAACAATGCCTCTGATAGACCTGGTTCTGATTCGTTCGTTAGAATTGCTTCTACCATGGGTGATAAATAAAGGCTCTAGATCATCATTTCTATCCATCAAATACGTCATGATGATTTGATAAACATCTCTAGATATTTTTACATACAGATCTTTATCATCCTTACCCTTGCCTTGAATGAAAAGTTTGTATCCACCACTATTCATGACTAAATCTTTCACATTCGCTCTTTCTACTTCGATGGTTCTTAACCCTGTCGTCGCAATTAATGCGATGATGGCGTAGTTCCTTTTACCTTCAATGGATATGGCAAGTTTACTTGCTTTATTGATCAATTTTTCAACTTCACTTAATGTGAGTGCAGCTCTTTTGAATGTTGGTTCTATCGAAACACCTCTGATTCCTGTCATGATGTTTCGATAGAGTTCTTCTGAATCTAAATACGTAAAGAAACCCCTTAAGACAACTATTGTCTTTTGAATCGTTGCTGATCTCACATGTTTTGATAGATATTCCTTATAGCCTAAGATATCCTTTTTATTTGGCGATAAAAGTGAATGTGCTAACAAGTACCTATAAAAACTTTGTAAAATGTCGTCATATGATTTTTTTGTAATTTCCTTTAGATCTAGACTTTGAATATATAGATCTATATGCTTCTTAAAATCAATATTTAACTGATTCATTGGAAAGTTCTAGTTCATCTAGATAACTTTTTTCAAGTTGATATAAATCATCTAGCGATATGCCCAATACTGTCGCTATTCGACCAATAGTAAGAAATGATACTTTTTTCCCACGATCACCACTTTCTATCTTGGCATAGTGCTGATAGGATATTCCTGATTCTCTTGCAGTTCTTCGTTGCGAGTACCCTTTACTTTGTCTTGCGTTTACTAAATACATCCTTAAATCCATTAAAAAATCCTCCTAATTATCTGGTTGTTAAACACTGTTAACCTAATGATAACCTAGATTTTAACGCATGACATTTTTATCCAATATCGATTGGAATCATGGATAATTGCATGAATAGAGTACCCGATAACTATTATTATCGGTAACGATTAAAACACATGAACTGCGTTATTCAGCCATTAATACGGAAAATCTAGGCAAATATCAACTTAAACATATGTTTATGTATTAGGTCTTTTTTTCATTATTTTTATCACGTTTGACATACGTGTGTTAAAATTATGGTATACATTAGGAGGAAATACCGATGACAGTAAATGATACTCAAAAAATAATCAATGATAAGCTAAAGAAAGTCAAACTAACTAACGACCAAATGGAAAATATAATAAAAGTTGGTCATGATTTATATAAGCAAGTGTGGTCATATAAAGGTATTGATTCTGCTTATAGAAAAGCTAAAGGATTAACAGTCAAAAAATGTATTGATACCTTTCAGCTTCAAACAACAGAAGCAAGTATGTCAGCTTATGAAAATGGTAAAAGAGAAATCCCCTCATCACTCCTTATTGCACTTGCAAACCATTTAAATGTATCTACAGATGCGCTTCTCAAAAGAGATATAGGTTTTTTCAATGATAAATTTGATAATAAAATCAAAAAATATGTCTACTCTGATTACACGATTAATATGAGTGATACTTTGGATAAAGATGACTTCACTGATATTGAAACCGAAAATAACATGTATTATCACCTTGATGAAGGGTTGGAGAAAAGTAACGCCGTTATCGCTGTTGAACTAAAGCAGGAACTCATGACGTTGAACGCTCCAAAAGGCTCAATTCTCATTGTTGATCGAAGTTTTGATATCATCAACAAAGATTTAGATCATACGATCTCTTGTATGCTAAAAGGTGTAGATGGAATCTACATTACTAAAGTTGGTCCAGTTTTTAGATATCCAGAAACCAAGCATTCAGATAAACTGCTTAATTCCTATAACTACTTCCATTATTCAACCCAAGAAGGTGAAATACGAATTGCTAAGTTAAAAGAGATCGAAACCTTATTTTTCGGTCAAATCAAAAAGGTCATCATTGATTTAGATAATATTTCAGGAATTTACTAAAAACGTCTACACTGGTTGGTCACATTAAATTTTTTAATTTGATAGAATAGAAATGGCGATAAAAGTGAATGGGTCATTTGACCTAAGATGTCCTACGTATATCAATGCGTAGGATTTTTTGTTCTTTAAAGGAGCGTTCATGAATCAAGATTCTCAAAACTTATATGATTATCACACTAAAAAAACCATGTTAAGTACCCTATACAAACAAGGTCAACTTTCATTCATTGAATTCTATGATTCATTACTTTCTCTTTTTGAAGCACATCAAATGAATTATGCAAAATAAACTCCATATCGATATGACTTGATAATAGTTTGTTTTAGAGCGAATATGTGTGATGACAGAATGGAGGTCAACATAGTGAATGAAAGAAAAGTTATAAGAATAGATGCTTCCCCAGGTTTAACACCTGATCGTCCTGATCTTATAAAAAGAAAAAAGCGCGTCTGCGCCTATGCGAGAGTTTCTACTGACACAGAGGATCAGTTAAACTCCTATAATGCTCAAATCAAAGAATACACTACACAAATCAAAGAGAATCAAGATTGGGAATTTGTGAATATGTACGCTGACGAAGGCATATCGGGAACTGGCACCAAGAAACGAGTTCACTTTTTAAGAATGATTGAAGATGCAAAAGCGGATAAGATTGATTTAATTCTCGTAAAATCATTATCAAGATTCGCTAGAAACACAGTCGACTGCTTATCTATCATTCAAGAACTCAGAGCAATCAATGTTGAAGTTTTCTTTGAAAAGGAAAACATCAGTTCAAAGGATACAAAAGTTGATTTCATGATGACCATCTTCTCATCGATTGCACAAGAGGAAGCCAGAAACATCAGCGAAAATGTTAAATGGGGAATTAGAAAACGGTATAAAGATGGCAATATCAGAATTAATACAAGTCGCTTTCTTGGATATGATAAAGATGCCAATGGAAAGATAGTTATTAATCATGTTGAAGCAAAAACCGTGAAAATGATATTTAACTTGTATCTCTCTGGGATGTCTTATCGTGAAATATCAACACACTTGGTAGAAAACAACATTAAAAACGGACGAAACGAGGTTATTTGGCATCCAGCAAACATCATGAACATTTTAAAGAATGAAAAATATTGTGGTGACGTATTACTTCAAAAGCGCGTTACACTCGATTACTTAACCCATAAATCAGTTATCAATACAGGTCAAGCTCCACAGTATTATATTGAGAATAATCATGAACCTATCATTTCAAGAGAATTATTCCAAGTGGTGAAGCAAACTTTAAAGACTCGTTCGAAAGTCAACGATTCGAGTAGATATGGGAATCAGTTTCCATTGAGTGGTATGGTCGTTTGTGGGTGTTGTAATCGCGTATTAAATCGTAATTACTACAATTACGGAACGCCTAAGGAGCGAGTGGTTTTGACCTGTAAAAACACATCTAAAGAACGCATTCCGTGTGACAATCGACCAATCGATAATGAAACCCTTGAAATGGCATGTAGTGATGCGTTAATTCGACTCAACTATTCATCCACTTTTTTAATCGATAACTTGTTAGAAACTATGAATAAGAACTTCGATTCATCAATAATACTTAATTCAATAAAGGATATAAACTCTGAAATTGCATCGAAAGAAAATGATATTAGAGCCCTCATTGATTTAAGAATTTCTGATACCGGTAATCAAAATGATAAGTATTTGATCAAAGCATTTGAAATGAAAAAACAAGAAATTGAAACGCTGCATGAACATTTAATGGAATTGCAAAATAAATTGGCTACCTTTCATATCCAAAATGAGCGGACAAGTAAACTTAAAGCATTCTTAGAGAATGACATGAACTTGAGCAGAGATGCGCTTCAAATGGTTATCAAGAAAATCGTTCAAATCAGTAATACTGAAGTAGTCTTATACATTAAGGGTGATGAATCATCTAGTGATAAATCATCAATCTTAGAATCCGCAGTTACAAACGATAAGACAGGATTTTCTATCAACTACAAGGTTGTAAGATTAGGAAGTGAAGTTGCATGACAGAATTGATTAAAGTTATAAACCTAGACAAACTAGATCTAAATCCTAAAAAGAAAAACGTTTGTGCCTATGCTAGAGTATCTACTGCATCTGATACACAGCTTAACAGTTTTACATATCAAGTCTCAACCTATACAAATGAGATACTAAATAATCCTAATTGGAATTTCATCGCCGTTTATGCAGATGAGGGGATCAGTGGCACTGGCTTGAAGAAACGAAATCAGTTCAATATGATGCTCACTGCTGCTAATCATGGTCTCATCGATTTAATTCTCACAAAATCAATATCACGATTCGCGAGAAATACTATTGATTGCTTAAAAACGATTCAGGATCTAAAACGAATCGGTGTTGAGATCTATTTTGAAAAAGAAAACATTTCTTCTTTTGATCCAGGAATCGAGTTTGTTATATCCGTTTTGAGTGGTATGGCTGAGGAAGAATCACGAACGATAAGTGAGAATGTGAAATGGGGGAATACCAAACGTTTTGAAAACGGTATATTTCACATGGTTACTAAACGCGTACTTGGTTATGAACATGATCTTCATGGCCAAATAATCATCAACGAACATGAGGCTTCAACTGTAAAAAAGATCTATGAAATGTTTCTTGAAGGATATGGCTCTACCCCAATTATCAAGTATCTTGAGGATAACAACATTAAGTCTCCCTTGGGTAACACACACTGGAATAAAAGTGCTATCTACGGCATTTTAAAGAATGAAAAATATACAGGGAATGCTATGCTTCAAAAAACGTATAGACCATCATTCAAATCGAATGACAAGGTTATTAACAATGGAGCTTTACCCAAATTCTATGTATTGAACTCTCATCCGGCCATCATATCCATAGACATGTTTGATGAAGTACAAGCGTTAAGAAAGCAAAAAAGTCTAAAGTATCATAAAAGTGATATGAAAGACTTAAACATAGCCTTCAGTAAAGAAACACCTTATACAGGATTGATACACTGTCCTCATTGTGGTAAAAGCTTTAATATGAAGACTAACAAGATCGGTAGTGATTTTGCATGTCGATATCTACAGTGCTCCACTAATAAGCTTCAAAAGAAATGTATTTCTGAAACCATCTCGTGTCATGTCATTGATCAGCAAATCATCCAGCAAATAAACCTGATTATTCAAAACAAAAATCACTTCATAAAATGCCTCACGGAGGCCTTAAACTCTGACATCAGAATCATTCAAGCAAAGTCTGATTTAAATCAAACACAAGCCAAAATTGAGGCTATAGAATCGAAACTAGAACTGATAAAAGATTCAATTGATGAGTTTCATCAAACAGTTTTATCTCAACTCGATAAGGACTTGTACGAGCTAAAGATAACAGAAGCAATGATAACTAACAAGCTAATAACCGAGATGAATGTCGATGCTTTTATACTTGAAATAAAGCAAATCTTGAAACCTCATCAAAAACCAGTATCTATGCTATCTGAGTTTCCATATAAGAGTCTATTCTCAAAAATCATTATTCAATCTCGTGATCAAATCATCTTTGTTGTAGGTATGAGAAACGATTACAAAAACATAAAAATCACAGGTAGTCTTTACTTATCTGGTGTAGTTTCCTGCAACATTAGAAAGACAGCGTTTCAATCTACACATGGTATTCTATTCTATTAAGTCATAAAGATGTTTAATCCGCCAATTTCCGCCATGACGGATTTCAACCCCCACGTATGAAATCGCCTTATATCGCACTCCTTGAGAGTGTTTTTTTATTGGATAGTCATACCATTCGTGTTCAAAGTTCAAATCCCCCTTGTCATAGCAAAGAATCAAAAAGAAAAAAAGACAGTCGTTTAGTCCTCAAAGTTGATACTTCAGAACCTCACATTGTCTTTTTATTATCGATTATCGGATGATTTAAAGAAGAAATAGTTAATGATTTCAATATCAAGGTATCTGATGATTCTGTTAAAACCTTAGAAGCTTATATCAAATTCTTTAATGAAGATAGTTCTGCTTACTCATTAAACTATTTAACACCAAAACAATACAAAGAATTTTTTTAAGTGAACGAAAGCTAATCACAAATTTAACTAAGTGTCTACTTAACTTTGACTCGCGCATTAGAAATAAGTATTTCTCGAAAATGACTGCTGAAAATTCCCTTTGTAGTCCATCCTAGTTATCTATCAATTCTTGAGTTATTCTATAATCGTAGTTAAATTCATAATCTATTCTTTGCCCATCTGTTCTTCCATTATAAGCTTCAGAAATCATGTAATATTCTCCATTATATGTAACTTTTGCATATACGATATAATATGTAGTTGAACTAAACCAGCTTCTAAAGCGCATGTTACTCACATACCAAGTATCTTCACCAAGATATGTCCATGTACCAGCTGATGTTAAAGTTAATTTGTAACTTCCAGAATATGAATAGGGATGAAATTTAGATCTATCAATATAGTTTCCAGAGTCGTCAAGTGTATCTGGTGCCATATAATTTGTCAAAGCAACCTGAACAACTTTTTTTGCTGATTCGAGAGTGAAAGTTATTAGAACTGCTGTAAATTGAGCAGTATATTCTTGCTCCTTATCTGCTGCATAAACTTCTGGACTCCATTTATCAAACACATATGTGTATTCGTTATCTGCATCTTTAGTAGGAATTTCACCGTTATAGGCTGGAATTGTTCCATATTTAGTATTATTATCGACTTCTAAAACTGTCCCATCGTGGTTCTTCCATCTAATTGTAAAATCATTTTCTTCTTCTAAAAATAACGCAGTATAAGTTTGCTCCCCTATAACTTCTGCTAATTCAGGAGTCCACCCACTAAATACGTATCTAATTTCATTTAGTGAATCCTTGACAGGTGTACTTCCAGTATAATTTGGAATTCTTCCCCATAGTATATCTTCAGTTTTAATAACGGTTCCATCTTCATATTGCCATGTTATTGTATATTTTTTCTCTGTTGGATCATCAGAAGCTAGCATTGAGTATGTTACGACTACTGATA
>JAHIRQ010000110.1 GCA_018818645.1 Bacillota bacterium | reverse complement strand
GACTGAACATGATTATGGAATTCACTCAAAAGAAACCGCTAAGGTTTTAAATGACTTGAATGTGGAGCTAGAAAGATTATCAGAGGAGTTATCAGAGGATGCTTTAATGATCGTCATTGCTGATCATGGTTTAGTTGATGTTGATTCCTATGATTTATTAGCAGATAAGAAACTATTATCAATGCTTTTAAGAATGCCTTCCATGGAGCCAAGAGCGACCAATTTCTTTATTAAACCATTTTTAAAGAAAGCATTTCAAAGACATTTTGATATAATGTATAGTAAACATTTTATGTTATTAAGCAAGAACGAATTATTAGATTCCAAGCTATTAGGGACTGGGTTTAAACATCCTTTGATCAAAGATTTCTTAGGAGACTTTATCGCTATAGCAATTGATCAATATATGTTTAAGCTAGGTGCACATTCAAAATTCGTAGCACACCATGCAGGACTTACTCAAGGTGAGATGGAAGTTCCTCTGGTTATGTATCACAAATAAGACGAATGTAAAAAATCATTTGGAATGATTAGTAAATAAAAGGGGGATGTTATGGTTAAAAAAATCAAGTTTATCGCAATTTCGCTTCAAGTTTCTATATTGATTTTGGTTTTAATAGGACTCCAATTGAATAGAAATGGTCAAAATGGTATTATATTCTTTTATATAGGTTTTGTTATGCAATTGATAGTCTTAATAACTATAATTTTTGCAAAAATAAAACAACAACAAGCAAATAAATACTAGAAAAAATGAATCTCATGATGATACAACAAAAAAAGGAGCATTGATTTGCTCCTTTTGATTTAATTATTTCTTTAAATTGTCTTTAGCTATTTCCGCAGCCATTAAAACTGTGGATGCTATATCTGTAATATTTGTAGGTACTACAATCTTAGTAGCTTGACCATTCGCAACAAGTGCTAATGCTTCTAATGACTTAAGTGTTAACACTGCTTGATCTGCACCAGCATCTTTAATCAATTTAATACCTAGTGCTTCAGCTTCTTTAACTCTAAGAATCGCTGTAGCTTCCCCTTCTGCATTTAATACTCTTTGTTTCTTCGATGCTTCAGCTCTTAAGACAACAGCTTCATATTCCCCTTCAGCATTTAGAATTTGAGCACGTTTTTCCCCTTCAGCTTGAAGGATTTGAGCACGTTTTTCACGTTCTGCACGCATTTGTTTTTCCATGGAATCACGGATATCTTTAGGTGGAACGATGTTTTTAACTTCGACACGGTTGACTTTAATTCCCCATGGGTCAGTTGCTTCATCTAAGATTTCTCTCATCTTCGTGTTGATAAGGTCTCTAGATGTTAGTGTTTGGTCTAAGTCTAAATCCCCGATAATATTACGTAATGTAGTTGCTGAGATGTTTTCAATCGCCATAATTGGATTTTCAGTACCATAAGTATATAATTTAGGGTCTGTAATCTGGAAGAAGACGACTGTATCGATTTGCATCGTAACATTATCTCTTGTAATAACAGGTTGTGGATCAAAGTCTTTGACTTGTTCCTTCATTGAAACTGTCTTAATCACACGATCAAACACAGGAATGATAAAGTGTAGACCAACACCAAGTGTCTTGTGATAAGCACCTAGACGTTCGACAATGACTGCCTTAGTTTGTTGAACAAGCTTAAAGCTTAGTGCAAGTAGAACGAATGCAAAGACTACTGCTATGATAATACCGGTAATGACGGCTGCATTAGCAATAGGTGTAACAAAAATACTTAAGAATTCCATTTTTTATACCCTGCTTTCTATTTTTCTATTTTTTCTACAATCAATTTAACGCCTTCAACATCGAGTACTCTAGCCATATCACCAACAACCAATGTTTCCTTTGAAACAGCAGACCACTCCATATATCTAATTTTAATTTTGCCGATTGTATCTGGTGTAATTTCTTTAATGACTGGACCAGTCATGCCAACGATGGCATCGACATTGGTTTTTATTTCGTTTGTTTTCATATACTTCTTGACTACTGGTCTTGTTAAGAGTAGTAGAGCTGCAGTTACTACTGCAAACGTAAGAATTTGAATAACTGGATTGATACTGACCAACGACATAATAAAACTAGGAACTGCTGCAAGTGCGAACCAAATGCTAATCATGTCGGCAGTAAAGAGTTCTAAAACTAACGCGACTACGAATAAAGCCAACCAAAACCAAACCATATATTCTACCATATTACATCTCCTCCTTCAAATCTACAAGTAAGATTTGATCCTTGTGACTCCAAGAAGCTTTAAACTTATGGGTTTCAACATTTAAGTTTAGTCCTGCAAGTTCACTGACCTCATCCATAAACGCTTTGTTTGTCACTCTGCTGTAGGAAGATCTCACAGTAATCTTGTATTTATTGCTATCTGGGATATCATGTCTCATTGCTTCCGCTTTATTAAGCGGTTTAACTACAATAAGTTTCTTTATTTTGTCCATACCAAGCATAACGCTATATGCGTTCTCAAAATATAATGTTGCTGGTTTATTAAGTGTGATGTTACCAGCAGCTAGTGTCACAATTAAGTCCTTTGGTTTTTCGTTAAACCATGTAATCTCCATCATTAATCACTCCTTACACTTCTAATTATACACCGAATTATTTGAAATGCAAGTGAAATTATAAAAAATTATTATTTGTTATTTTAATTGTATGTCGATAAGTTCGATACCAAATGTGAGTGAAGTCTCTTGAAGTGTTGCAAGTGATTCATCATCGATTGTCTCTTTCTCTTCAATCGCATTCTTCATATGTATTTCGATTGCTTCAAGTGAATCTAGGGCAGCATATACAAATAACATGACATCAACAACTTTATATCGGTACTCTAAATGATAATGAATATCTTTTTCTTCTTTATGTATTTTAAAGTTCATTTTTTGATGAGATTCAGACAAAGGAACAACTTGGATGACTCGATCAAACAACGGAACAATAAAGTGTATACCACTTTGATCTAGAATCTTATGAAATCTTCCCAGTCTTTCAACAATATGAGCTTCATCTGCACGTACAATTTTAAAATTTGGTATTAAAAATAAAAGTGTTAAAAAAAGTAGAACAAGTACTGCAATAATGATATCTGTCATATATAGACCACCTTTTTTCCTTATTGATTGAAATAAATATTATTTTATAGTATTCTATAGTTGATCACTACGGGGAGCCATGTGCTGAGAGGACGAAAGTCGACCCGCGAACCTGATCTGGATCGTACCAGCGGAGGGATAGTTAGATGTAAAGCATACATACTAGCAATTTCTTTGGTCATCCATAGAAATTTTTTATTTTCTAAGGAGGAAAAAGAAAGTGAAGTTAAAGAAAGAAACGTGGCGAATGCTCATTGCAGTGAACTTATTAGCATTCGCAATTATCTTGGATATTGTCACAAATGCAATTCCAGGATTGAATTTGAGTATGCCATTTGGTGGTAAATTTTTTGGAATTTCGATGTTACCACTTGTTTTAATTGGTCTACTAGTTGGTTTAAAGTATGGATTACTCTCTGGATTCATCTATGCACTTTATAATTTTGGGATTGATTATATCATCTATCTTGAAACTCTTCGAGTGACACTTGAATCTTGGACAGGCATTCCATGGACGTTTGGTATGATTGTGATGCTTATCCTCTTTGATTATGTAATTCCTTTTATGGCATTTGGTCTATCAGGATTATTTAAGGATGGATTGAAAGCAAAGAAGAAATTTGTAATCGCAGTTCTAGTTGTTAGTGCGATACGATTGGTATCTAGCACAATATCTGGTGTCATTTTATGGGGTAGTAGTATAGCATATGCTTCAGAGCAGGTTGCTTTAGGCAATGAGACTCCTAATATTGCAACTAGAATCTTTGCAGGAGTTGGAGATAACCTTGTACTATATAGCTTTGGATACAACTTTATCTATATCTTTACAACTTCAGTTATCGTTATCGGTATTGGTTTACTGATCTATAAGAGACTTCAAATGATTTCAGAAAGTTTAGAAGAAAGCAATTGATCAACAGCTTTTAAATAATGAAGTCTAGGTTGATAACCAAATTGAATCGGTAATGCTTTTTCTTGAAAAGCTGAATAAGGGATGGATTTTCGTCCCTTTTCTTTATCAAATTTTAGGTCCCAAAACTCAAGTAAAACTGATGAAGGTAGTAGGAAGTATTCATTATAGGCTTTAAAATGGACGATTAAAAATGAAATACCGCCTTGTTGATCCACTCGTCTTAAATGATCTATTTGATGCTCGTGAACATTTTTTAAAGGCATTGAGGTTTTAGAGTTTGTTTCTTTAGCATCAAAATCGATATATTTAGATTTATAAACCCCATTAAAATCAGTTGTTGAAGGAGTTTTATAGTAAGCTTCTGTAATTTTAGCTTTATTTCTTGCAGGATAACTCACATTGACGACTTGAACAGGAGTAGGTTTTTTATGAATCACTGCAATACCATGATTCAAATAATAAGTATTACTCGCTTCAATATCACTTTCTAAAGTCATTCCTAAATTTGCATAATTGGTTGTTTTTACTTGTAATTTTCGCTTAATTGGATAGTTTATCATATTCTATTCACCTATAACTATCATAACATAGTTATGAGACAAATTGATTGTGTAATATGAAAAACATGGTATAATGTTGATAGTGAAAAACGATACAAAGGAAGTGTTACATTGAGTAAAATTAGGTTTTTTGCCTTAGGTGGTCTAGGGGAAAATGGGAAAAACATGTATGCAATCGAAGCAGACTCACAAATATTCATCTTAGATGCTGGGATTAAATACCCAAGTGCTGAACTCTATGGTGTGGATGAAATCATACCTGACTATAAAATATTAATTCGAGCAAAGGACCGCATTCGTGGCATTTTTTTGTCGCATGCTCATGAAGATCATATCAGTGCATTACCTCATATTTTAAGAGACTTAAATGTTCCTGTTTATGCAACCAATTTCACAATGCAAATCGTCAATGATATGTTAAAAGATGAAGGATATGATTTAGAAACATTAACTTT
>JAHIRQ010000109.1 GCA_018818645.1 Bacillota bacterium | reverse complement strand
GTAGAGAGCGTGATATCAAGCTATCTGAGAGAACATATCACTGTACCTGTGGACACGTGATGGATAGAGACTTAAATGCAGCAATTAACATTGGTGTTCAAGGTTTAATTAAATATGTAACCAAAGCGTATGGAACAGACGGGATAGCTTGGTAAATTAATAGACACTAGTCTGTTTTACCCAAGAAGCCCCCACTTCTAATGAGTCTCATTAAGTGGTGGGAGTAGTTCACAAACGCATACCGCCATTGACATTAAGTGTTTGAGCAGTGATATATGATGATTCTTCTGATGCAAGGAATAATGCAGCATTTGCAATTTCAACAGGTTGTCCAAGTCTACCTAACATCGTTAGCTTAGCAAAGCCATCCAATAAGTCTTGTGGGATTGTCTTTAGGATATCAGTCATAATATATCCTGGAGCGATGGCATTACATCTAACATTCGCACCTTTTCTAGCAAATTCTTTTGCCCATGTCATGGTTAATCCAATAACACCAGCTTTAGTCGCTGCATAGTTTGCTTGACCGATGTTGCCATAAATACCAACAACTGAAGAGATATTAATAATTGAACCGTAACCATTGGTTTCCATAAGTGGTCCAAATAAACGAGTCATGTTAAATACACCCTTTAAATTGACATCAATAACTTGATTCCATTGGTCATCAGTCATTTTTCTAGTCATCGCATCTCTTGTGATACCTGCATTATTGACTAAAATATCAACCTTACCAAACTTAGCAACTACATCATCATAAAATGCTTGTACACCTTTGACGTCTGTGACATTTAAATGATAACCAAATACATTCTTAGCTGAATACGTAAGTTCACCCATATCAGCAGCGATTACTCTAGCTCCTTCAGCAGCAAACATTTCAGCAATTGCTTGACCTAAACCCTTTGCACCACCAGTAACGATAGCGACTTTATTGTCTAATCTTCCCATTTGTTTTCTCCTTAATTATATTTTCTTAAGAACTACTGCAGTACCCATACCGCCACCGATACAAAGACTTGCAAGTCCAAGTTTAGCATCACTCTTCATCATTTGATAAAGTAGTGTAACCATAATTCTATTTCCGCTTGCTCCAACTGGATGACCTAAGGCAATTGCTCCACCATTTAAGTTTGTTTTTGCAAGAATTTCTTCTTTTGTTAATTTATATTCATCAGTTAATTCTTTAATGACTCCAAGTGATTGAGCTGCAAATGCTTCATTGAGTTCAATTAAGTCCATGTCAGCTAAAGTTAGATTCGCCATCTTTAAGGCATTCTTGATTGCTGGTGTAGGTCCTAGTCCCATAATGGAAGGATCGACTCCACCTTGACCAATACCAACGATTTCTGCAATTGGCTTTAGATTATGCTTTTTCACATAGGACTCACTTGCTAATACAACAAAGCTTGCTCCATCATTAATACCTGAAGCGTTACCCGCAGTGATTAAGCCATCCTTTTTGAATGCTGTTCTTAGTGTGGATAGTTTTTCTAGATTGGTAGTACGGTTGATATATTCATCTTGATCAAATGTGATATCACCTTTTCTTGCAGGGATAATAATTGGAACAATTTCATCCTTGAATTTTCCTGCATCTTGAGCCTTAGCTGCTTTAACTTGAGAGTTCCAAGCGAAAGCGTCTTGTTCTTCTCTAGTTATGCTGTATTTTTCTGCAATACGCTCTGCAGTCATTCCCATATGTTGTCCATCAAAGGCATCCGTTAAAGCATCATAGATCATATGATCTTTCATGGTTTGATCACCCATCTTCACACCATTACGAATGGATCCTGGAACCAAGAATGGAGCAAAGCTCATGGATTCTACACCACCAGCAATGACCAATTGATGCATTCCAAGTGCTAAACTTGTGTAGGCATTCATCACTGTCTTCATCCCACTACCACAAGCCATACTGACTGCACATGCAGGGATTGATACAGGAACACCACTTAAAATAGAGACTTGTCTTGCAATACCTTGACCTAATCCCGCAGGTAAGATATTACCAACTAAGACTTCATCAATATCATTGACGTCTAATGCCGTCTCTGCTAATAAAGCCTTCAATACTTGTGAACCAAATTGTGCAGGATGCATAGGGGCGAGCGTACCCATAAAAGACCCGATTGCACTGCGTTTACTACCTAATACATAAACTTTTTCCATTTTTAATCTCCGTTTCTAAAAGCGTTTTCAAAATCATTATAAAAAAGATATTACATAGCAAAAAAAATCATTAAATCCCCTTGTTAAGGCGAATAGTGCTATATAATCCATATTTCCTAATGTGAATAGATATTCATATTACGCTTTTATATTATCATATAGCATATGCTTTGTCAATGAATTCAATCGCTTTTCACTAGAAAATGTAATGCGCTTACAAAAAAAGACGAGGAGAGTCGTCTTTTTCTAGTTTCGTGAACATTTCATATTCTTTTCAAAAAATACTTTGGGAGTAAAGTTTATGAAAAGAGTGAACCAGTTTGAACATTTTTATAGATCAAAAGCGCTAGTTCATTCAGATGTTCTATAAGAAAAGGAAAGAAATAATTGAATATGAATAAATGTTCACATTAACTATATATTAATCTACTTCTGATACCTTGTCAAGTAGCATTCAATTTTTTTGATTGTTTTTTTATTTTTTTTAGTATACACTTATATTGGGTGATACAATGGACCAAGTCAATTACCGTCTACCAAAACGTAGGGACGGACAAAAAACGTTCGATCACATTATAGAGACAGCAAAAAAACTGTTTTCAAAAAATGGATATCAAGCAACTTCAATTAATGAAATTATTGATAAAGCAGGCATAGCAACAGGTACTTTTTATTTATACTTTGATGATAAATTTGCACTTTATTCTTATTTATTAGCTAAATATAGAAAGTCAATTAGAAAAGCAATCTCTGAAGGTATCCATGATGCACATACGAGATACGAAAAAGAAAGATTAGGACTTCGCTCATTCTTGAAGTTTGCGTGGCAAGATCCTCTAGCTTATCGAATTATTTGGGAATCCATGTTTGCAGATAAGGAACTTTTTAGAGAATATTATGAGACATTTAGTCATGACTATGTCAGACAGTTGAATTTAGCTGTCAATCAAGGTGAGGTTAGAGATGATGTTGATCTAGAGACTTTATCCTATATGTTGATGGGAATATCCAACTTCGTAGGTCTACAAGTTCTTTTTAGACAAACATTGACAGATATAGATTTAGATCGAATTACAGATAACGTCATGAAGGTATTGAAATCAGGTATGTTTAACGAAAAATAAAAAGCTCAATTGAGCTTTTTTCATTTATTTCATGATACAGTTGAACCCATGAGGTTCTTCTTTTTTTGATCTTCTATACCAATGAGAATATATAGAGTAAAAATGATTGGAATTGAAATATATAAAACTAAGTTCCTAATGACAATGTGATCAATGAATCCTAAGGGGGATACCACTGATAAATAGCCTAAATTAGCGACTATATTTGTTAAATATAGGAAGATAAATGTGATTAAAATCACTATAGGAATAATCACATGATCTTTTTTATATTGAATCATAGGTAACATAAAAATAAGCATGAACATAAACAATAAAGCATCTGCAGCTCTTTTGATGATATTGGTGAATATGTATCCGAAAGAACTAGATAATTGTAGACCAATACTTACTGAACCAACTAGTTCAACACTTGACTTTGTAACCATATAAAGCAGTGGAATGATTGCTAGCATGCGATATTGATTTGGAACAAAAAGTAGAGTTAATAATAAAGCGACTTCAGGAATCATTCCCAATAAAAGTATACCTAGTATTTGCATTTGAGACATTTCAACTACAAATAAAACTCCTAAAATGCGTATAATGATATAAATAACTGCAACTATCAACATTGAAATTTTATAAATTGACCACTTATTTGAATCTAACATAAAAAATCCCCCCTAATTTATATATTTGATGACTTGTTCCCCAAACATCAATCATTTGTAATTTAAACTCATTATATAATTTATCTTCTTAAATATCAATAAAAAAAAGACCTATTCAGGTCTATTCTTCTTCTTCTTCGACTTTACTATAGTCAATCTTGCAGGTATTGATTCCAAAGAGTTTATATAGTCCGCAAAAACTGAAATATGCTGTAAGCATCATCACGACTGCACCAATGAAAAACCAATAGCTTACTGTAAAAGTTAAGACTAGAAATACAACAGCAATCAAATATCTAACCAACTGATCAATCTTTCCTACATTCTTTTTTACTTTCATTTTATATCCACCTCGCATCTTCATTATATACTTAAATTTTTTCAATTACTAAAGCTTTGCTCCATAGATAGGCTTTACAGTTATTTTTGAACCATCACATGGAATATCTAATCTACAGCTTAATTTGCTATCAATGCCTTGACCAAGCTCAAATCTGAAAAAGTCAATCACTTCTACTTGATGCTTTTGCAGTATCTCATAGACTTTTAAATCAGGATTTTTAATAAATAACTGACTAGTTAACGATATCTCTTCTAAATGTTTATGAAATAAGGATTCATCGAAGTGACCTTGTTCTTTTTCAAACATAAATTTCTCGTAATTCATGGTGTCTTGATCGATATATTTGATATCTAGGTAGGTTGGGGTATTTGCTGCAACCTGCATTGCTAAATCCCTTGCTAAATCCTTACTATCTTTATTTAAAATAACGAGTGTAACGACTTTTCCACCTTGATGGATATAAGTTCCAAATCCATAGGAATCATCCTTTAAAACACGATAAAAACGTCTTAAATAGGCGTTTTCTTTGATAATTGATGATGTCTGTTGAATCCATTGATCGACGGTTCTATTTTCAATCACAACTTTTTTTGCATCCACAGCATTTGAAACGTTTGAATCTAAAAGTGGCTTAGCAATGGTATCGATTAAGCTTTTAAAAACTTCATTTTTAGATACAAAATCTGTTTCTGCATTGATCTCATATAAAATAGCCTGGTTACCTTCGACATAAACATTACACAATCCCTTGGAAGCTACTCTCTGATTGCCTTCATGTGCTATAAATTGACTATTTAATATCTCTAAAGCTTTATCGTAATCACCATTCGCTTCATTGAGTGCCTTTTTACATTCTAGAATTCCGGCTTTGGATACTTCTCTTAATTTCTTAATCAAATCTAATGTCATATAAACCCTCCTGACCTTCTATAGTATACCTTAAATGAGCATCAATTACTTAAATATACGCATTTATTTAACAAAAAAGGGCTTTGCCCTTAATCGCCAAATAAAGATAGTTGTTCTACACCAAACTTCTTATTACCTGAAACGATGCGTTGCCACTTTGAAGATCTTCCCTTACCAAGTGGTCGAATTTTATCTTCATCCTTTAATCTCTTTAATGTTCTATCAATGGTGGCATCACTAACATTTGGATGTCTTTTTCTTAAATCCTCTTTGGAGAATATTTCATCTAGTTTTAATATCGAGTTTTCGATATTATTGGATTTGTTAAGCTCACGTTCAAAGACATATTCGTGTGCCATGTCATCAACCTCTTCATAAGCTTCGATGAGTAGATTGAGTAAAATTCTAGAAATCATATCGGTTTGAGCATATCCAGATGACCAATAATAATTGGCTGTGATGACACCACTCTTCCAACCTTCTTTATCCTTCAAGAAGTATTTGAAAAAACTAACATATTTAAAGACTGAAAAGTCTTTTGCGAGCAGTGCATAAAGCAGAATTAAACCAACTAAGTCTGCATGCTTTGAAACAATATTCATGTTTAAAAAATCGATATAGAAATTTGCAATCAATTGGGTCAATTCATGCTTCTTAGATTTTAAATTTTTCTCAAAAAGATTCATTAGTTTTTCTAAATCATCTTTTTTTGATTGTTTCTTCATTTTTAGCATGCCCTCTTCTTGGAGGTCATAGGTGTTGAAGGTAATAGGATCGACATTTTTGGATAGTAATTTTAATAAATTACCGACTTCATTGACTAAAAGCTCAAAATCTTCAGGTCTTTTGTGTAATTGGTTTAAGGATCCTTTAATATTTGAAAGCAAAAATTCGTCCTTTGTTTTTGGACTCATTGGTTTCTTAGCAAATAATTTGATTCTTGAATCGGTCATATTCAAATCCAAGTATTTAGCAATAGCTATCAAATTGGATTCCATGGTTTTCTTTTCGAATGCATATAAATCTCTTTCGAAGAGATCATCATAGTAAAAAGATTTACCCTTGGATTCATAAAGTGATAACAATAACATCATGGTTTCATTATTGATTTGAATCCGGTCCATATTTGTCAATGCTTTCATGTCATCAACCCCTTTTAGTGTTGGAAGCTTGAGCCTCCGATAAATTCTCTTAATAATGAATTACATGGTACGATTTCGTCATCGATATTCGAAAAATATTTCAAAAATTTCAATAAACGATTTGCAGTAATATAATGTCTATTGTCTCTAGGTATCGCTAAAAGCTGTGCAACAGCATGTTTCTTTAGAACTGCGAATTCATAGGTTAATTCAGAATTAAAAACATAATTCGATTCCTTTTGAGTCGGATAAATCCATTTAAACTCGCCACGTCGAACCGATGGCCACATATCCATCGTATCAATTGCTGAGGAATTCCGGTATTTTTGATCTCTAACAATTCTTCTAAGTAATCTCAGTTCAGTTATACTAATTGGGTTATGATCATCAATATGCAATTGTGTTTGAGGAGCAATATAAATATTGAATTTCTGATGTTTTGGAATGCTATGTGTTAGCTTTTCATTCAAAGCGTGAATTCCTTCAATGATAATTGGAGTATCCTCAGTGAGTTGAACTGATCTTCCCATTTCTCTAGTTCCTGTTTTAAAGTTAAAATGAGGTAATGTAACTCTTTGTCCTTGAACAAGCTTTGACATGTCATGATTAAAGAGTTCTACATCGAGTGCATTCACATGCTCTAAATCAGGAGATCCATCTTCATTTTTAGGTGCTAAATGCTTTGGATTATAATAATCATCAATCGATATCATGACAGGCTTGTAGCCTCTAGTCATGAGTTCAACACGTAATCGATTCGAAAAAGTAGTTTTTCCTGATGAGGATGGACCAGCAATCGCGATCAATCTAATGTTATCCATATTGGATTGAATCATATCACCAAGTTCACTGAGTTGATGATTATGCTTGGTTTCACACATATTGACGAAGTCGACTGCTGACTGATAGTCCTTTGCATATTCATTCATCTTAGGAATGGTATTTCCTTTGATAATACGACCCCATTTAGCGGCTTCCTTAAGGGCTAAACCAAATCTTGGTTCATCTTTAAATTGTGGAATTTCTCCACCGAATTCTGCTCTAGGATATTGAATAATAAAGCCTGGATGATATAAAAATATATTGAATTCCTTTAAAAAACCAGTAGAGGGTAACATGTATCCAAACATATAGTTAATATACTTTTCACACTCATAAAGATTGACATAATCTTCTTCTCTATATTTTAGAATGGATACCTTTTCAGGCATATCTAAATCTTGATATAGCTTCGTCGCTTCACCAATAGAGACTCTTTTTCTTGTAATTTTGATATCCTTATCAATAAGTCTATGCACTTCATTTTTTATCTTTTCGACAACTGAGATATCCATAACTTCCCTAAATTCATCAATGACTGCGAGTATAGAACGTGAAATTGAATAATTGAAGCGTAATTTCGCTTCAGGATATAAATTTTTAACAGCCATCGCAATCACATATCTTAATGTCGATTCATAAATTCGAATCGCATCTGGATTGGTATAGCCTAGAAATTCAACTTCTGCATCTTTCGTCATAATAAAAGATAGTTCTCTTAATCTTCCATTGACGGTTGCTGCTAAATATTTTTCCATCTTTATTGATTTTGCAATATCACTTAAGCTAATTGCTTTCTCATACGTATATTTTTTTTCACCAATTATTAATTCCATAGGTTTCTCCTACTCATCCTCATCAAATAGATCAAGTCTATTAAGATGTATTTTTTGATCCTTAATTTCGACAACTTCTTCTTTTAGAATATCAATGGTTTCAAGCGGTTGAATCGGCTTTTTAGAAAGCTTATTCACTTTTCTTTCCTCTTCAGCATCACTTTCTGCTTTAAAGATTTCAATTGAATATCCTCTACCAAGACTTTCTTCATCAAAGAGCTTCTTACCAAACTTATTTCCTGAATATTTTAAATCAACAACAGTGAGTAAAAGAGATGACTTATCAGTCACGATTCTTACCCCTACATTTTCTTTGGTTTGTGCTCGAGATAATCTTGCTGCAGATACAGCGAGATGTGGATTTGCTTTTTGATGCTCGATGATTAATATTCCACGACGATTTCTATTATAAATAGGTAGTTCTTCGACAACATCCTTGATGACATGTCCTCGATTGGTTAAAATCATGAATTCATCACTTGGGTTGACATAGAGTGCACTGACTAAATTATCTCCCTCAGATATGCTCATCGATTTTACGCCACCTGCTTGTAGTCCATAAAGTGGAAGTTCTTCCGATTTAAAGCGTAGCGCATATCCCTTTGATGAAATCGATAAGATATTTTTCTTCTCAGACATATCAATTGAGATGAGTTCATCTGTTTTTGAAAGTTTCATGCATTTCATCGGTTTATTGTATCTAGAAACTTCGAAATCAGATAGTTTTGTCTGTTTCATCATTCCTTCAGCGGTACCGAGTAATAAAGTCTCATCACTTTGGAAAGTGGATACAGATATAACTTTTATGACACGCTCATTTTTTTCAATTGGAACGATATTGTTGATATAAATCCCTAAGTCCTTCCATTTTTGTTCGTCTAGCTTATAAACTGGAAGGAAAATGTAGTTTCCTAGATTGGTAAAAATAAGTAGAGTATCTAATGTATTTAGTTCTTCTTGATATATCAAGGAGTCATCAACCTTTAGACCTGTTGTTTG
>JAHIRQ010000108.1 GCA_018818645.1 Bacillota bacterium | reverse complement strand
TTTTGAGCTTTTAATATTTCCGCTCTTAACTCCTCAGTTAACATACCCTTTTCATCGATTAAGCGAATGACTGCTTCTTTTCTATCTAATAGATTATTTGCATATTCCCATGACTTAAAGATTTCATTGATTTGTTCCTCATCAAGACCACCAGTTGCTTCCTTACGATATCTCGCGATAAAAGGAATTGTATTGCCTTCATTGAGCAAATCTAAAACTGAAACAATTTGTTTCTCGGAAATTGATAAAGCTTTTTTGATTTCTAAAATAATAGTTTCATTCATATAGTTCTCCCTTAATAACACAAAAGGGCATCGCCCTTTTATATATTGTTACTCAAATGATTAGAGCTTATTGATTTCTCTGACGATATCTACAACGCGAAGCTCGAGTTGAAATGTTTGTTCTTCTACATTAAAGATTAAAAACATGTTATCTCTTGTATTATCCAATGTGAAGTCTCCCTTTTCAGCGAGCTCAAACACATCTGCATTTTTATCTAAATCAAGAAGTAAGAACGCCTTCCCATCTAAATCAAGTGCTTCTATTAATGCTTGAATCTCTTCATTGATAGCTGAGCTTCTATAGAAATACACATAAATTAAATTATTTGTGTTGATAACGTTTGCGATATCTTCTTTATCCGTTAATCCATTAAAATGAGCGAAATCACCATAAACTCCTGAACCATCATCATAGGTTAAATATTTTAAATCATCTGTAGTGATATGAATTAAATCTTCATAAATTACTTCTTCTTCATCTTCATTCATAAAATAGCGAATCGTAAAGATGATTGCTACTGTAATTAATGTCAATGCGATGATAGAAATACCCAATCTAAAAAATAAGATTTCATTTTTTGAAGCTTCTCTTTTAGGATTTGTTTTTGCTAGTTCTGCCTTGCTCTTTGCAGTATTCGGTTTGTTATTTACTGCAGACTTTTTGTTTTGCTGTTTGACTTGTTGGACTCTTGCCATAATGTCACATCCTATCCATTAGAATTATACCGAATTCGTCTATAAATTACAACTATGTGGTTAAATATGTTAAAGTTTCTCAATCATCACATAAGCGATAGCATGAGAGTCTGTATGTGTAATAGAAATATGGATGATTTCATTGTTTGTGAAGTAATCTGTTTTCACATAGGGACTTCCATTTTCTGTATTTAAAATAGAAAAATCTGTATAATATGTTTTACCATGACCTTTAGATATTGCTTTAAATAATGCTTCTTTTGCTGCAAATCTTCCTCCAATATAAGAAAGTTTTGTATTTTCAGCTGCGATATTTAAATACATTTTTTTCTCTTCAGCAGACAAAATGCGATCGATAAATCGTTCGCTCATCAGTTCTTTGATACGATCCATATCAACTAAATCAATACCAATTCCAATAATCATTTTAGTTTCTTCCTTCCCTGATTTGATCTGCTAGAAGCTTTATTTTTTTGAATCTGTGATTTAACCCTGATTTACTAATAGACTCTTTATAGGTCAAAAAATACTGGTCTGTCAACTCTTGTAGACTCAACTCAGAGAATTCTTTTCTAAGCTCCATTACTCTTTTAATCTTGTCATCGATATGATGAGCTGGAATAATTTCCTCTATGAGTTCAATATCTTTGATTTGATCTAATGCTGCTACAAATACTTTCTTTTCATTCGCGATTTCCATATTCATAATTCTATTAATTGAATTGTTAAAATCTCTTTTGATTCGAATATCTTCAAATTGAAAGACTGAGTTTTGTGCGCCAATGATTTGTAATAAATCACTAATGCCTTCAGCATCCTTTAAATAAGCAATATATCCATTTCTTCTTTGTGTGATTTTCGCATTGAGTTCAAATGAATTCATCAAGGATTGAATGAAAACAATTTGTTCTGGATTTCTTGCAAATATCTCTAGATGGTATTCTGCAGTCTTCGGGTGATTGACTGAACCCGAAGACAAGAAACATGCTCTTAAGAATGCTCTTTTCTTTTCTGGTGTGTCTGTCATTAGCTCTTGATTATCTAATGGGCTTTCCATTAAACCATGCTCATTGATAATATCTTCAACTCTTGTTTGAATTCGAATGATGATGGATTGTTTTTGTTTTAACTTATTCATCTTTTGAGTAATTAATGATGTCTCAGCTTGATAAAGTGTTCTTGTTAACTGTAAAAACCGCTTTGCAACGGTTGGGTTATTGATTTTGAAATCAAGCATTTTGTGCTTTGACTCAATATGAAATTCAGTGTTGAGGTTTAGAAATGCAGAAAACTCTGCAAGTTGTTCATCTAGCTCAACCGGAATCGTCACCAATTCCTCTTTTACAGTTCTAGCAAAACTCATAATTTATTTTTTCCAAGCTTCAATATATTTCAATGCGTTTTGTGCAGCGATTGCTCCATCTGAAGCAGCCGTAATAACCTGTCTAATCTGTTTAACGATTACATCTCCTGCTCCAAAAATACCAGGAATAGAGGTCTCCATCTTTTCATTGGCTTCGATATATCCCCATTTATTAGTGATTCCCAAATCCTTGATGAAGTCAGTGACTGGAATCATACCAACATACTCGAAAGTACCTTCAGCAGGTATGGTTTCAACTTCACCCTTATTATTCTTAATGGTTACGCCAGTCATTCCTTTGTCATCCATTTCAAACTTAGTCACAACTGAACCAAAACGATAATCTACATTCTGATGCGCCTTTAAAATATCGATAGCCTTAGGATCTGCAGTTAAGTCATCTAAGTTTTGAACCATTGTGACATGGGTTGCGATGCTTGCAAGATAGGATGCTTCTTCAACAGCACTATTTCCACCACCAACAACGACTAACTTCTTATCTCTAAAAAGAGGCCCGTCACAAATCGCACACCAGCTAATACCATTCATCGCTAATTTATCTTCATTTTCAACACCAAGTCTTCTTGGATTGTTTCCAGAAGCTACAATAACCGCTTTGGTTTCATAGGTTTGATTTGGTGTAACTACTTTCTTAACATTACCATCTAATTCTACTTTGATAACATCATCATAAATGACTTCAATATCAAGTTCATACGCATGATCAATCATCATCGTAGCAAGCTCATAGCCTGCTAGTTTTTTAGTTCCTGTATAGTTTTCAATTTCATTGTATTTGGATAGTTGTCCACCAGGTGTATCTTTTTCAAACATTGCTACCTTTAAGTTAGATCTCTTTGCGTATATTGCTGCGGTAATTCCAGCTGGACCAGCTCCAATAATTAAGACGTCATATAACATTTTCTTTTCTCCTTTAAATAATATCTTTTAAATTGATGAGTTCATCAATGACAAATTCAGGCATTTCCTTAAGCATTTCATTTAAGCGGTGACTATAGGTCACTGCACATGATGAAATACCAGCTTTTTTTGCTGCAATAATGTCATTTTCATGATCGCCAATATAAATTGTTGTTTTTTTCTTTGCACCAAAAAGTTCTAGTGCTTTGAGTATGGGTTCAGCACTTGGTTTGTGTTCAACTACATCCTCATATCCAATGATTCCATCGATATATGGAAGTAGACCTGTAATCTCTAGGTGATATAATGCTACTTTTCTCATCTTCGATGTCACAACACCAACTGTAGCATTCTTTTTCTTTAGATAAATAAGTGTTTCTAAAGCAAACGGATAAGCCTTTAAACCCTCTTCAATTTTTAAGTTTGATACTTCACGATAGTATTTGATAATCTCATCTACTTTTTCTTTACTATCTGTATAAAACTCAAAAGTTTTAAACAATGTTTGACCTAATAGATTTGTCAACTCATCTTCAGATAACTTGACTTCTGGGAAAAACTTCTCAAAAGTCTCTACAAAGGTATCTAAGATGATTTTGGTGGTTTCAATTAATGTTCCATCTAAGTCAAATAAAATAGTCTTCATCATTCCTGATTTTCCACTAGCATATCAACGTAATACTTTTGATCCTTATAAATAATCTTCTTAACAATAATGATTGCCGCTCCACCAAGCATAAAGAGTGTTAAGGATAAAATGATATTAGCAGGTAACCCAAACATGCGTAATGCATCTCCTGGGTCTCCACCAGTTCTAAGAGGTTCGATAATCGCTCCACGTCCTAGTCCATACCAAATTAAATATAAACCGAACATATCTCCAACCTTAAACCATCTCTTTCTTCTTGCGATTAACAAGAAGACTAAACCAAAGAAATTCCAAATGCCTTCATAAAGGAATGTTGGATGATAGATTTCACCACGTAATCCTATATTCATCTGATTCTTAATGAAATCAGGGAGAATATTTAAAATAAATTGTGACTCAATCACTGGACCATAGGCTTCAGCATTCATGAAGTTCCCCCAACGTCCAATAATTTGACCAACAAAGAATCCAATAGCAAGAATATCTGCAAGTAACCAAAAGTTTAATTTCTTTCTTTTGGTGAATATAATCACGAAAATAAACGCTGTAATGACTGCTCCATGAATCGATAGACCACCATTATTGATATTGATCACATCAATAAAATTAGAATAGTTTGGATTTGGATCAAAGATTACATAATATAATCTAGAGCCAATTATAGAAAGTGGTACCGCAATCAATAATGCATCAAACAATAAGTCAGTATTCCATCCTACCTTTTTAAATTCTAAGTATGCTAGATAAGCACCAATAGAAATTCCAGTTAAAATAAAGACTGCATACCAAGCAATTTGTGCAAACCCAAAATCAATAGCAACAGGATTATAAAATCTTGTTGAACTGTAAGGAGTACTTTGTGTAATAATCGCGATAAATATTAAGAAAAGAAATCCTGCTAGCAATCCACCATATAAATAAATCGCTTTTTTATGTTTTTTCAATGTTTCAATCATCTTCGTCTTCCTCGTCCTTTCTCATTCCTCTTGCTTTGAGTGCTACTGCTTGTGTTAATTCATAGGCAGCGTTATATCCCAAATATTTTAATTTTTGATTCATTGCTGCACTTTCAACCAGAGTCGCTACATTTCTTCCCGGTAAAATTGGAATTGTAATTTTTGCGATTTCTGTATCAAATATTTTAATCGTCTCAGTTTCTATACCTAAACGATCATATTGCTTCGCTTTCTTCCAATGCTCGAGTTCAACAACAAGTCTTATCTTCTTATTTTCTCGATAAGCACCAGCACCAAACATGGAGACCACATCGACGATACCAATACCACGTACTTCAATAAATTTCTCTAATATCTTTGGAGCACTTCCGATTAATACACCGGGAGCTGCTTCAAATATATCAACTCGGTCATCACTAATTAAAATATGACCTCTCTTGATCAATTCAAGAGCAGTTTCACTTTTACCAATACCACTTTTTCCAGTAATTAAGGTTCCCATACCATGAATATCTAAGAGGACTCCATGAAGAGAGGTTCTTGGTGCTAGCTTACTATGTAGATATTGATATAATGTTCCTGATAACGGAGTCGTTCTTGATTTACTCTTTAATATAGCAACATCATATTGATTACCTAATTCCAAAAATGGTTCTTCAATTTCAACATTGATTGAAAAAATAACTCCTGGAGGTCTTTTTTTAAACATATCTTCAATTCTTTGTTTGCGGAGATCATAGTCCAAGAGCTTCATAAAATGTGCTTCTTTAGATCCAATCAATATCAATCGATCGGAATCAAAGAAATCAAGAAACCCGGCCAGTTCAACACCAGGTCTAGCTAACATTTCTGATTTAATCTCTCTTTGAAGTGCTTCCACATTCGTGAGTAGTTCTAAATCTAGGTCTCGAACCAAATGCTTGATTTTTAGCTTCATTTCTTACCTCCAAAGAATACTAGTTTTTCACTATAAATCCATTTTCTTAAATAAATAGAAATAACCAATCTGAATAAAGAGAAAATAAACGCAAATATGATTAAATTCTCAATACTTATAAAATGGAACCCTTCAATCAATAGCATATCAATCAAGAATAATATAATTATCTGTGCCATGACATTCAATAAACCCATTGAAAAGATCATCGCTCTTGCAAGATATTTAAACATTAAAATTTTAATAAAGTTTTCAGCGAGTGTAAGTAAAATAATTGCCAAGATATAGCCTAATACATTCATATCTACAAAGGGTTGACCAATACCAATTGCTAATCCAAACACAACAGCAGAAATTAAGAGATTCACAGATAAAGATAAAATCATATGAATGACATAGTTTTTGTGCAACATGAAACCAAGAGTAACTGATACTCTTTTTGATTTCTTTCGTTTCTTTAATTCTTCAAGCAACTGTATTAATTCTTCTTCAGTTAGCTTATTCGGATCTTTAGGATCCTTATGATCGTTTGGATTCATGTTTAGCCCCCAACATGGTTTATTATATCAAAAATAGTTTAGTTTTTGTCATTTTAAAGCATTTATCAAATACTGTCCTGTATAGGACTCCTTAACTCTAGATACTTCTTCAGGTGTTCCTATCGCTACAATCTCTCCACCTTCTTCGCCACCTTCTGGACCCAAATCAATGATATGGTCAGCGTTTTTAATGACATCTAAATTATGCTCAATTACGACCATGGTTGCTCCTTCATCTACAATCTTGTGAAGGACCTTTAATAATCTTTTTACATCATCAGTATGTAGTCCTGTTGTTGGTTCATCAAGGATGTAAATTGAGGATGCTGTAATTTTTCTATAGAGCTCACTCGCTAGCTTCACACGTTGTGCTTCACCACCAGATAAAGTGGTAGCCGATTGACCGAGTGTGATATATCCTAAACCAACATCATTGAGTGTCTTTAGCTTTTGATATATTTTTGGATGGTTCTCAAAGAAAGATAAAGCATCTTCAATGGTCATCTCTAAAACATCTGCGATATGACTACCTCTATATTTAATTTGAAGGGTTTCATGGTTATATCTTTGCCCACGACAAACCTCACATGGTACATAGACATCAGGAAGGAAGTGCATCGATATTTTCTTTAATCCATCACCACCGCACGCTTCACATCGTCCACCTCTGACATTAAAAGAAAATCTTCCCTTTTGATAACCTCTAGCCTTCGCTTCATTGGTTTGTGCATATAAATCTCTAATATCATCAAATACTCCAGTATAGGTAGCAGGATTACTTCTAGGTGTTCTACCAATTGGCGATTGAGAAATCTCAATAACTCGATCAATTAAATTATGATCATTAATTGCCGTATGTAATCCTGGTAATTCTTTGGTTTTGTAGTACTTATGTTGAAGTCCTTTTAATAATATTTCATTGACTAAGGTTGACTTACCAGATCCTGAAACTCCAGTGACCACAGTTAACTTGCCCAAAGGAAATGAAACAGAAATATCTTTTAAATTATTCGCTCTCGCACCCATAATCATAATGTCTTGTCCAGTGCCTTGTCTTCTATTAAGAGGGACCTCCACTTTTTCAATTCCCTTTAAATAGCGACCAGTGATACTATTTGGATTATCCATAACCTCTAGAGGAGTTCCAGCAGCTACAACCTTACCACCGTGCTTACCGGCAAATGGTCCGATATCAATTAAATAGTCTGAAGCTAGCATTGTTTCGTGGTCATGTTCAACGACCACCAAAGTATTTCCTAGGTCTCTCATTTTCTTTAATGTATCAATTAGCTTTTGATTGTCTTTCTGATGAAGTCCAATGGATGGCTCATCTAAGACATATAACACTCCAGTAAGCTTAGAACCAATTTGTGTAGCAAGTCTAATTCGCTGTGCCTCACCACCAGATAAAGTACCAGCAGCTCTACCAAGCGTTAAATAACCTAACCCAACATCGGTTAAGAATGTTAATCTGTTGATAATTTCTTGAAGAGCAAGTCTAGCAATTTGTTGTTGCTCAACATTTAGCTTAACATTCGATAAGAAATGAATGGTCTCATCAATAGAGGTTCTTGTTGCTTCATCAATGTTTTTACCACCAATCTTAACAGATAGTGCTGCTTCATTCAATCGCGCTCCATGACAAAGGGGACATTCGCTTTCTGACATAAAGGATTCAATCCATGTACGAATCCATTCAGAAGTTGTTTCACGATATCTTCTCGTGAGATTAACGATTAAGCCCTCATAATTATCTACTTTTTCATGAACTCTACCTGAAGATGATTTAAGTCTATAATGAATCTTTTCATGTGTACCATATAAAACCATTTTTAAATGCTTTGGGTCTAATTCATGGATTGGTTTATTCATATCAATCTTATAATATTCACAAAGCTGCTCAAGCATTAAAGAATTCAAATTCTCTGAATCGTTATTCTTATAAGGAATTAATCCACCATCGAGTAAACTTCTCGATGGATCTACGATTAAATCCTCAGATATTTCAAGTTTTAAGCCTAGTCCGTTGCAATAAGGACAAGCTCCAATCGGCGTATTGAATGAAAATAATCTTGGTTCCAACTCAGGAATAGTAAAATTAGAGTCTCCACAAGAGTATGTTTGACTAAATGTAAGCATTTCTTGATCATTGACTAAAACCTTAGCTCTACCACCAGCTAATTTCGTAGCAAGCTCTAGTGCATCATATAAACGACTTCTTAATCCTTCTTTAATGATTAACCGGTCAATGATTAAATAAAAATCATGATTCTTATTTTTTTCAAGCTCTGGCATTTCTTCTAATAGGACTTGTTCCCCATTGATATAAGCGCGTGTAAAACCTTCCTTCATATATTGGTTTGCACTTCTAACATGTGCACCCTTTTGTCTTTCAATGACAGGGCTCATGATTAATACTTTAGAGCCTTCTTTTAAGTTTAAAACACGCAGTGTCATCTCTTCAATAGATTGTTTAGTGAGAGGTTCATCAGTCCCTGGGCAATAAGGAGTCCCAACCCTAGCATATAAAAGTCTTAAGTAATCATAAACTTCAGTGACTGTACCCACTGTAGATCTAGGATTATTTGAGGTTGTTCTTTGATCAATTGAAATTGATGGAGATAATCCTTCGATACTATCAACATCAGGCTTTTCAAAATTACCTAAAAACTGTCTTGCATAGGCTGATAGTGATTCCATATATCTTCTTTGACCCTCTTGATAGAGTGTGTCAAAGGCAAGTGAACTCTTTCCACTACCAGAAATACCCGTCATGACAACGAGTTTGTTTTTTGGAATATCAATATCTATATTTTGTAAATTATTTTCTCTTGCACCATGTACTTTAATAAAGTCCATCAATCATCACCTTGAATTCTTCCTCGTTAATTACCTCAACATTTAACTCATTCGCTTTCTTAAGCTTTGAGCCTGCATCTTCTCCAGCAACTAAAAGATCAGTCTTAGCTGATACGGATGAGGATACTTTTCCACCTAATTTTTCAATAATATCAGATGCTTGATCTCTTGAAAATATATTCAATTTCCCTGTTAATACAATCGTTTTCCCATTGAATGGATGCTCTAAGACTTCTTCTTTTTCATAGGTCATATTTAAACCAAGAGTCTTTAGATCTAAAATGAGATTAACATATGTAGGATTGTTAAAATAAGCAACAATACTTTGAGCAATCATTTCACCGATTTCATTGATTTCGATTAAATCTTGATATTTAGCTTGAAGTAGAAGATCCATGGAAGGATAGTGCTTCACTAAAGTTTTAGCAACCTTCGCGCCGACATGTTTAATTCCTAAGCCAAATAAGAGTTTATCCAATGTTTGTTTCTTAGAATTCTCAATTGCTTCAAGTAATTTGTCAACTTTTTTATCCCCAAATCCAGGAATTTCTTTCAATTCATCGCTAAACTGATGAAGTCTATAAATATCAGGAATGTTATTTAAATATCCCAACTCATGAAAAATCTCAACAACTCTTTCACCAAGTGTATCGATGTCCATCGCTACACGACTTGAAAAATGAATCAGTTGATTGATATTTTTCCCAGGGCATTCAGGGTTACTACAATAATGATCCGCTTCTCCTATTTTTCTAACTAAAGGAGATGAACATACAGGACAATCGCTTCTCATTTCAAATGGAGTTTGGTTGGTTCTTTTTTCTAATACAACATGAACAACCTCTGGGATTATCTCTCCTGCCTTATGAATGATGACATAATCACCAATGCGTATATCCTTAGTTAATATATAGTCCTCATTATGAAGCGTTGCTCTTGCTACAGTAGAACCTGAAACAGAAACTGGCTCTAGCTCAGTAACTGGAGTCACGACTCCTGTTCTCCCAATTTGGAAGGTTATATCTTTTAATATGGTTTCTACTTGTTCTGCTTGAAATTTATAGGCTGTTGCCCATTTTGGAAATTTAGAAGTATAGCCAATCATATTGAGTAGTGGGAATTCATTGACTTTAATAACGACACCATCTGTATCGTATGAAAGTGTTTTTCTGAGTAAATCATACTCATTAATCTTATGTTTAAGAGACTCAATATCCTTTATATGATGATAATTTGGATTAACCTTAAATCCTAATTTTTGAAGATATGCTAAGGCTTTCATCTGTGAATTCACGTATTTAGATGCATCAACAATTGTATATAAAAAGATATCTAGATTTCTACTAGCCACAACCTTTGCATCCAATTGACGTATCGTTCCTGCAGCAGCATTTCTAGGATTTGCAAATAGCGGTTCATCTGAACTCAATCTTTCTTCGTTTAATTTCTTAAAGCTTTTATGTGGCATATAGATTTCACCACGAACTTCAATATCAATGTTTTCAGT
>JAHIRQ010000012.1 GCA_018818645.1 Bacillota bacterium | reverse complement strand
GCTTCTTCTTGGGTAATTCCTTCTCTGAGTAGCATTTCATCAGTAATCTTTGTAATTTCAGTTATTTTTTCAGGAAGTGGACGATCCGCTAATACTAAAGTGGAAAGCTCTTCAACAATTTTATATTGCCCGTTGACTCGTTCAAGCGCAATTGCACCTATTTCAATGATCTGATCATATTGGCCTGATAATCCAGTGGTTTCATAATCGAAGAGTAAAATTCTTTGATGTGTTAGCATAACTTACGCTCCTAACAAATAAAGCTCAAGACCTAGTTTTTTATCGATCTTTCCACTCTTGATTTCATAATCAAGTTTAGAAAGCTTTTTTATATGGTTTTCAAGCTGCGCAAAATTCACACCTTGGGCATTTTTCACTAAATAGTATGCTCTACCACTCTTGATATGGAAATGCTCAGCAATTTGATCTTGGCGGTATCCTTTATCTAGTAAAAGCTTGGTGTGCATCAATTCTCTAACTTTTCCAACAATATTATTTAAAATTCTTAAAGGATCTTCATTTCTAGCAACGAGATCATAAAATATTTCGATTGTCTTTGTTTGATTCTTAGATAGAAGTGCATTGGTTAGCTCGAATATATTTTCTTCTAAGTTTCTACTCACAAGTAGAATAACAGCCTTTTCATTGATTTCTTTCGTCTCATAAGCAAAAAGCATTAACTTCTCAGCTTCTTGATTGATTAGGTTGAAATCTAGGTTTGTTCTTTCTAATAGGGCTTCAACAGCATCATCTGTGATTTGATATTGATATTTCTTGAACATGTTTTTGATAAAATCAGGATAATCCTTCTTCTCCATGTCTTTAACCTTTTCAATAAATGCAAATTTAAAAAGTGCTCCACCCAATAAAGATGTTTCAGGAAGTAGCTCTTGCATCGCGATAATTAATATGACATCAGGGTTTGGTTTTTCAAAATAGGTTACCCAGTTTTTAATAACAAATTCATCTTCTTTTTCAAGCTCATCAATATTTCGAATCACGATGACCTTTTTTTCTGCAAAAAAGGAAACCGTTTGTAGATCTTCTAAAATATCATCACTTGAATTCTCAAGTAAATCATATTTAATGATATTAAAAGGATCGACATTGAATTCCTTGATTTTTTCTTCAATTGTGTGGTTTAATAAAAAATCATTTGTACTATGAAATAAATAAATGGACTCTGCCATATGCATGCCCCCTGACTGTATAGTTTTATTATACTAAAAATCACATTAAAATGGTAGAACCAAACCCCATTTTTCTTTCTTTTTTGAAGGTGTGTAAATGATACTCCCTTGGATATCGGTTCTATAGATGATACTTTGATATTGAAGTAACCTTTCTATCACTTTTGGACTCGGAAAACCAAACTTATTTTCATAACCCAATGATAGGATTGAAATACTTGGAGAAACATAGTGAAGAAACTCAAAAGATGTTGAGGAAGGTGATCCATGATGAGGAACCTTAAAAACATCACTTTTTAAGTGATAACCATAATGATGGATCAAGTCCATTTCTGCATCAAGCTCAATATCTCCCGTTAGTAAATAAGTCAGATTCCCAATTTTTGTTTGCAAAACAATTGAATTATCATTCGATGAAGGATAGGACCGGATAGGACCTAACACATTTAAAGTTAGAGCATTGCATTGGATTTGATCTCCTGATTTTACATAGATCTTTTTACCTGGATAGGAATCATAGGATTGATCATAACTGGATAGCACTATATTTTTCACATTCATGCGATCGATAATGGATCCTGCTTCTTTCGTGTGATCAAAATCACTATGAGTCAAAATGAGATAATCGATTGAATATATACCTTGATTTTTAAGATAGCTTTCCGTATTTGTGAAACTATCAATAACAACCACACATCCACTCGATAAAATGATGGTTGCATCCCCTTGACCAACATCTAAAAAAATAACACTTTCTATAGTTTTCCGATAAAAAATGATTCCAATAAAAAGTAATGATAAAAAAATAATTCTCGAAAAGAATTCTATCACTTTATTTGACCTAAATAATAAAATGACTATCAAAAAATAGATAAATAATTGAAAGGTTGTTAAAGCTGGTAGATGAATAGATATATTCTTTTGATTTAGAAAGGTCATCAAATATTCAAAGCTATGAATGACTTTGATCATGACCCTATCGAGCTCAGGTATGAAAAGAGTTGCTATTGAACCTAGATATAAAGGTCCAGTAACCAATCCAATTATTAAAGGTGAAATAAGTATCATAAGGGGAGAAAATAGACGGTTAAAGGGTAAAACAACGATAAAGATAATACTGGTGATAATGAATCTCTTTAGATAACCATCATAGCCTCGATACCTAAATTCCATTAAGTATAAGAAATTCAAGATCAAATAGGTGATCAAAAATCCTAAATGATAGATTAGATAAATATTTGTAACTAACATAATTATAAATGTGAAGGTCATTAAGTCCAGCTTTGAAAACATCCATTGATATTTTTTGTTTGGAATCTCAAGTATATAGATGATGAATAGTCTTAAAACTCCAATAGAAAATAGATTCAAATACAAAAGAATGATATAGGTGACAATTTTTACAGTATGTCTTGTTTTTTCATTTACACTTAAGTAAAAAAGAATTTTATCGAGTAGTAAAAAAAGCATGTAGACATGCATACCAGAAACTGTCAATAAATACATAATTCCCAAGTCTTTATAAAGAGTACTTTGTTCTATTGAGAATTCCTTTTCACCAAAGAGTAAAGCCTTCATAAAGACACCTGAATCGAGAGTAGAAACTAGATTTATAAGATGATCTCTAAATGTATATAAAGAAAAACTAGATTTGACAAAGGATACTTCATGAATATCCAAATATCCATGAATGCCTTGACTCATGTAGTAGGTCTTTGAATTAAACCCAAAAGGTATTGTATCTTTTCGATAGTTTTTTACATCTGCATCAATATAGATTATATCTCCAAGAAAGAAAGTATCTTTCTTAGCTTGCATGTTAAACTTCATATATTTATACTTAATTGTTAGCGTATCAGAATAAAGATTTTCATTGATTTCAATAACTCTAGCTTCTCCTTGAATTCTATCTGGTACATCGATAAGACTTAACATGGTAGAAAAGATAAAAATCAAGGAAATGAAAAATAACTCAAAGAAGATCTTAATCTTTTTGCGTAAGACAAAAAAATATAGAATGCATATGATTAGAACCCACGGGTGAAAGAGACCTAAAATAAATAAAAATATCCCATATCCATCAATATAGTAATTATCCCAATTTAATATATGGTTTAATTTTTTCAAGTGTCGATATTCCTATATTTTTCACGTTGATGAGCTCATCAACATGCAAAAAATCTCCATGAGCTTCACGGTAGATGATTAATGAAGCTGCTCTTGTTTCAGTCATCCCCGGAATTGTAATCAGTTCTTTAAAGGATGCTAGATTTACATTGACTAATACTTTAGGTTCTTCGACATCTTGATTCAAACTTGGAATAAATATCTGTCTATTTCTAGTGATGACTTCACTTCTCATGATCATAGACATATCTGCATCCTCTAAAAGCTTACCTGCAAGAAGTAATGCATCCCCTATACTTACCTCTTTAAAGAAATGATAGGTCCCAGGAAATTCAACAGCTCCGATGATTTCCACTTGAATAATAGTGAGTGGGGTTGCTTCAAGATCGATTGTATGTGTTTCTTCACCTCTTGGAAACAAAACAATCCATAAGACAATAACAATTAAAATAACTGTAGCAATTTTTTGTTTCATGATATCCCTCCAGCTTATAGTAGTTAAATCTAGCTTAATTTACTACAATATGTTCGATCATATAAGTAAAATCCTCCTAAAAAAGTGATATAATACCCTTGCTTCATAGTAGTTTAGAGGTGTAAACATGAGAGAAATGATATTGGTTCCATATGATCAAAATTGGGTAAACCTTTTTGACCAAATGAAAAAAGACATCACCGATGCCTTTTATGGTTTAGCTATAGAAGTTTTACACATTGGATCAACTGCAATAATTGGGATGCCATCTAAACCGATTATTGATATTTTGGTTGTATTAGATTCTTTTGAGGGCTTTGATCAATATTCTAAATTACTTGTCTCTAAGGGGTATGTCTTTAAAGGTGAGCACGGTATTGATGGAAGGCAATATTTTCAAAAGTTTCATGAAGATGGAATTCATCACATCGCTCATGTTCATTGCTATCAAAAAAACAATAGTGCTGTGTTTGATCATATTCTTTTTCGAGATTATCTAAATAGTAATCCAGAAGCATTTAAAAAATACCTTGATGTAAAACTAGTTGCCAGTAAACTATATAGACTAAATCCTAGTTTATATACAAATCATAAGTCCTCTTGTATTCAAGAACTCATCAGTGAAGCCAAAAAAGACTATAAAAAAATGCTCTAATGAGCATTTTTGTCTTTTATTTGGTTGCTACTATGTAATGTTTTCTAGGATCGATTCCATCACTTACTGTGTAGTTGAACCCTAGTTCTTTCAACGTATCTAAATAATAGTCTAGATCATAAACATATTGCTTAACAATATCAATCTCGTCTTCGAATTCAACATAATGTGTCATTAAATGACCTTGAGTTTCTATCTTCCAAGCATAAGGGATTGGTTCTTCTTCAATTTCAGAATAATTCGAATATTCAGAGAGCACTTCTTTTTTATAGACATCAAAGATAAATCTTCCACCATCATATAACGCTTGATGAATGTTTTTGAAAACCTTTTTGATACCCTTAAAATAATTGGTTACATCAAACATTGCGAGAATTACATCCGCTTCTGCTCCAAATGGATTTCTTAAGTCATGCTCATAAAGATTGGTTTCTAAATGATTCATTCTTAATTTGTCCAAGGCTATGGATAGCATCGAGGAATCGATATCAATTCCAATTGCTTGATGTCCGTGATTTAAGAGCTCTAGTAAAAGATATCCTGAACCACAGCCTGCATCGATAATCAAATCTGTATTCTTAAAGTGTGGCTTTAACCACTCATATATTTTTTCATAATCTACATCAGCCATTAAAAGATCATACGCTTTGGCAAACATTACTTAATCCTTTTGATGCCCATCAATCTTTGATCGAAGCCATAATATTTTCTGTCTTCTTCTCTAAATAGATGAACGATGACTTCATGGCAGTCGATTAAGATCCAGCTTCCGCCTCTACCTTCGACATTTTTGATTTCATCTGCTAATAAAGCTTTTTTGACATATCCAATCGCAGCATTCCCTTGTCTTTCATTTGTGGTTGCAACAACAAAATATTGATAGAATGGTGATGATTGTTCAAAATCGTATACGACTAGGTCTTTGACCTTTAAATCTTCTAAAGTGTTAATGATTTTATTTAATTTCTCCACAGTTTACCTCCTTGTAATAGTGATAGCTTTCCAATTGCTCTGGGCTAGGCAATATGCCTTTTGCAATAACATGATCAATACTGATTTTCATGCAATACTCTGTTGCTTGATTTAAATCTTTTTTAGCCATTTCAAATATCATCGGTGCATCACTAAACCCTCGATTGGGTTCACAGGAATCACTAATGAATATAATCTTTTCTAGTTCACTCATGTTTGGTCTACCCCATACATGATAACGAATACCATTCAATATCTCTTGATCTCGAATATGAAATTCGTGCTCAAGAGCAATTGCTGCAGCCATTGCGTGATAAATCACAGGATAGTCTGCATACATTTTAATTGTTTTTAAGTCCATATGCTCAATTTGGTCTTCGATTTGGTCATATTTAGCAAAATCATGGAAAAGTGCTGCAATCGCTACTTTTTCAACATCAACACCATGAATCTCTGCAAGCTTTACTGCTGTTTCATAAACCCCAAAGACATGTTTTAATCTTCTTTGATGATCACTCAGTTTTTCTTCAACTCTTTTTTTGATTGCTTCAATCATTGAAATAATGCCTCCGAAAGTGAAATGTGCATGCCCTTAGGAACTGTCATTTTTACAGTAAGTGGTCCATTTAAGTGAACAAAGCCCATATCTGCGAAAGTGATTTGGTATTTTCCTAGTGGAATCTTAAAGCTTTTCTCTTCATAGGATTCTACAAAGACTTTGAAATTCTTTTCTTTATTTTCGAGCAAATCTTTAATTCTTGAAGGATTGGTTTTATGCATCACGACTTGATCGTCTAGATAAAAGACTGCGTTTGTATCACTACCAACAAACGTTAAAGCAACTAGCCCCTCAATAAATACGGTTTGATTATCCTTCATTTGATAAATCTTAGGTTTTATCTCATGATCAGGAATTAATCTTTTATAGACATTATAGGGAAGCATTTGATGTAAATATCCTTCTTGATAAAGCCCAGGCATATCATAAACTGTTTTTTTGCCAAATGGTCTTGATAGTGCTTCTTGGGTTAATCCAGCCTTTTTAAAAGCGAGTGCCTTGTCATCATTGGTGAGTGCTTTAAATATGGTTGTCTTCCCACTATTTTGGACACCTAAAAGATAAACGTTAGGATTTTTATGTGCATATAAATATTCCTTTAAGTGATTGATATCGTCTTTATTCTTTGAAGACATCAAAATGATATCCAAATAAGGAACTGAGGATTTCTTCGCCTTTAGGGTGATTTGGTTGATTAATAAATCAAGATTTGTACTTTTTGGAAGTAAATCTAGCTGATTGATGATATAAACATATTTGGCTTCTGGTTGGTATCTATAAACAGGATAGCTAAAAAGCATATCCAAATGTAATATCGATGAAACCATCAAAATGATTGAATTTTCTGGTAAGCTCGGTAAATCTTCAGGATGAAAATGAGTCAATGACTCTCCGTAATGCATGAGTCGATAGCAGGATTGGCAATAGGTTAAATCTAGTGATTTTGCATAACCAACATGCTCTTCATTCTCAGTTTGAAGCATCGCTCCGCAACCTTGACATCTAATGGTCTTGGACATATTGCTTCAACCTACTTTCATATAATTCAGGTAAATTCTTTTGAATCTTCTTCAATACGATATTTTCAAGCTTGCGATTGAACTGTGTAATCTTTCGATCTGATTTTCTTTTTACAGAGCGTACTAAAATCGCTTGAATTCCATAGCGTGTTGCACCATATACATCGGTCATGAGTTGATCACCAATCATGATGACATCCTCTTTATTTTGCTTAACCATAGATAAAGCTTTCTTAAATCCACACTTCAAGGGCTTCTTTGCATGCCAGATGAAAGGAACTTCAATATCACAAAGTGCTAATGAAACCCTTTTAAAACTGGTATTGGAGATAATTACAACATCAAAGTCTTTTTTTAATGTATTTAAAAGCTGAACATGCTCTTTGGATAAAGAGACTTCATCATATCCGATGATGGTATTATCTAAGTCAAAAAACAAGGATTTTATACCCTGTTCTTTTAAAGTTTTGTATGGGATTTCAAAAATGGATGCATGATATTCATGCGGTATGCATTTTTGGTAAACTGCCATTACTTAATTTCCACAATCTCTAATTTGAATAAACGCCCTGTTTCAGTCTTCACTTCAACTAAATCGCCTTCATTCTTATTTAACATGGATTTACCGATTGGTGATTCGATAGAGATTTTTCTTTGTCTTGGATCCGCTTCAATACTACCTACGAGATAGAATTCTTTGATTTCTCCTGTTTCGACAAATTTTACAGTTACTGTCTTACCGATATTCACGATATCTTCAGCTGTAGTTTTAATGATTTTAACATTTTTTAGAATGTTTTCGATTTCTGCAATTCTAGCTTCAATACGTGCTTGTTCGTTTCTAGCAGCATCGTAATCCGCATTTTCAGATAAATCGCCTTGTGCTCTCGCTTCCTTGAGTGCTTCCTTATTTTCTTCACGCTTAACGTCTTTTAAATAAGCGAGTTCAGTTTCTAGATTTTTGACACCTTCTTGTGTGAGTTGAAACAATTGTTTAACAGCCATTGGTGTACCTCCTTAAATTTCTATATTATTATACTATAAATCTTAAAGAATTGCTATTTTTTTCAAGTCTTTTTGATATTGACGATGATTTGGCATCAAATCCCCTAAAAGATTATAAAAATCTTTTGAGTGGTTAAATACCAAGACATGTGCATATTCATGATAAAGCACATAGTAAAGATAAATTGGATCAAGTCTAGAAAGAAAGGTATTTAATGTAATTTCCTTGTTTTTCTTGTGATAGCTTCCAAATTTCGATTTTAGATATTTTAGTTTGATTTGCACAGGTGAAATGTTATATAGATGAATGGTTCTATTCACTTCAGGAATAACCTCATTGATTCTTTGAATCATTTCATGCTTATAAATTTCATGCTTGATTTTTATAATATCATCTATTCTTGAATCTACATAAAGCGTATTTCCAATCATTTCATAGCTAAATTTCCCATAGCTTTTTACCATTCGATAGGGTGTTCCCCATAAGGTAATCTCGTTATCTAATTCCATTTGTTTTGCACGTTCAAACTTTTCATAAAAACGGTCAAAATGCTGATCCATAAAGCTTACTATCTGTTCAATTTTAGTTTTCGGATTGGTTGTAATCATTAAATAACCATTTCGATATCTAAAATATGTGTTCTTAATTTGTTTTCGTTGAATGAGGTAGGGGATTGACTTCCCGCTTTTTTCGTATTTTTCCATTATTTTTTCCGAATCATTGCGTAGGGCTCTACGCAAAAAGGAATTTTAATTTTAAGAACTTGCTTAGGGTGTCTAGCAATAGGTGTTATCTCATTTTTTTCATCAGTCATATAATCTAGCTTGAAATCCTTAACCGTTCCATCCGGACTAAATACTTCTAAATCATCACCCAATTCGAAATAGTTTCTTTGTTCAATGGTTGAAATACCGGTATTTTCATCATAGCTGATGACTAATCCTACAAATAGTTGATTGGGTTGTTCACTTGATTTATTAAATAGTTGCTCATCAACACCAGGAAGTCCTTCTAAATATCCGTGTGATGTGAGTCTATTTTCAGCTTTTTGTAGCTCTATCAGATATGGATTAAAATCAGGAATAGAACCATTTTTGGTGTAGTCATCAATCAGCTTTCGATATGTAGATACAACAGTTGCAATATAATGCAAGCTCTTCATTCTTCCTTCAATCTTCAAAGAAGATACTTTTGAGTCTATCAGGTAAGGGATTTGCTCAAGTGCTTCTAAATCTTTAGATGACATTGAAAAGGAATGATCACTTAAGGATACTCCATCAAGCGTTAAATCATAATTCCAACGACAGCTATGTGCACAGCCTCCACGGTTAGCATCACGATCTGTCATGTTATTAGATAGGCTACATCTTCCACTATAGGACATGCACATTCCACCATGAATGAAGACTTCGATATCTGCCTTTGTTTTTTCCTTCAATCTTCTAATTTGATGCTTATCCAGTTCTCTAGCAAGTACGATACGTTTAATTCCTAACTCATGCCAGAATTTTACAGCTTCTGTATTGGTTGCAGATTGTTGAGTGGATAGATGAACCTCTAAGGAAGTATGCTTTAAAGCTGTATCAATAATTAAAGGAGATGCTGAAATAATCGCGTCTACTTTTCTTTCTTCAAGAGCCTTTAAGTATAGAAGTAAGCCATCCATATCCTCATTATGTGGAATGATATTGGTAGTCACATAGACTTTTTTTCCTCTTTCATGAGCGAAGTGAGTTGCTTCAGCTATATCACTTAAGGTGAAATTAGAAGCTCTCGCACGAAGAGAAAAATTCGTCCCACCAATGAAGACTGCATCTGCGCCATATAATAAGGCAATCTTTAATTTTTCTAAATCACCCGCAGGTGCTAAAAGTTCAATCATTGATATGTCCTTTACTTTTATAAATCGTTTTTTTGAAAAAGAAACCATCATCCCAAGTCTCATCATACTCTTTTTGAATAGATTCTATTTGCTCTTGATTGACTTGATTTAAATGATACATTGGCAGTACCATTTTTGCATATCGATCATCCTTAAAAATTGTATCGATAATCAAGTAATCCACCAAATCCTTGATATCACTTAAGTAGGAAAGTGTAGAAAAAACATGACTTCTAAAAACGTGAGTTCCAGCCATATCCTCTAAAATAGGATAACCATCATCCAATCTATTTTCTTCGATAATTTTTAAATCTTGACGATCATGATAAATGTTTTCTGTTTCATTAAATTGCATAAAATTATCGATTAATTGTCTTTTTGAATAAAACATATTTAAATGTCCATGACCAACCATAAACATCTTGTATTTCTTATGCTTCGCAATCACTGTGATATCACTTAAGGTGATTTCCTTTGCGATATAAGCACCAAGTATTTTTTGATCGGCTAAAAAATTAAAATCGAATACATTCGTAAGCAAGGTCTCAGGATTATAAATCACTAAATCACTGAATCCTAAGGCACTCATCACCATGTAAGCACCTAAATCAGCGACAACAACTCCATCAAACTCTTGAATAGGTAGTTCATGGATGAAATTCTTGAATAGTTCAAGTTGATCATCATTAAACATTTGGTTACAAACTAAAAATAGTTCCTTATTGAGTTTTTGAGTCAAATGCAGTGCTTTTAATATTTCATCTTTTTCAAAGCTTTTGGTGAGTCTAGTACCAAACTGATGATGACCAATTAAAAAACCATCAACAAAAGCTGATAGAGTTTGAATGGATTCAAGATTATAGATTGTTGTTAAAAGCTTCATTTCATCTTCCTTTGGCTAATACTCATCCCATCACCTACATCAAAAAATGTAGTATTGAAATCGCTATGCATTGTTAAAAAGTTTTTAAATGTATCGATTTTTCTTAAGAGTTGTCTTGTGTGTCTATTGACCATATCAGGAGTTAAATTGTGAAATGATAGATTATCACAAATCACAATTCCATCTTCTCTCAAATACTTGTTGTACTTTTCAAAAAAATTCTTATATTGAGCCTTTGCTGCATCAATGAAGATTAAATCATATGTTCTCAAGTCTTGATTGTAGGTTAATGCATCAAACGGAAATAAAGTGATTTGTTTTTGTTCATCAAACATATCAAAATGCTTCATCGCATCGATAATCATATCTTCATCACGTTCAAAGGTATCCACTTTACAACCATAAGAGGCCATAGCGAGAGCGCTATAGCCAATAGCTGTACCAATTTCTAAAACATCTTTGATCTGATACGTAGAAATTGCCTCTTTTAAAAAGAGTAGCCCAGCATCTGTGATGATGGGTACGTTATGTTTTAACGCATACTCTTTAATTCTAGAAAGCATTATGCTTGTTCTTCTTCGTCGTCTTCTTCGTCTTCTTCATCTTCATTTTCATCATAATAAGATTGAAGAACACCATCTAGCATATCCCATTCTTCATCTGTTTCGATGTCTAGGAATGTTCCTTCATCGTCAGTTTCACCTGGGACATAAATTGCTGCACTTACTTCTTTTGTATCTACAAATTCGAACACTACATAATTTTTTCCATTGTGTTCATGTGTGAATAAAATATCACATACGGATTCATCGCCATCTTGATTTGTGACGACCATTTGGTTTTCTGTTAACATAGACTTGCTCCTTTATAATCTAAATAGTTTTGTAATATTATCACTGCAGCGAGTTCGTCTTTTTTACTTTTTTGAGACTTACGTCGCTCTGATCCCTTAATCATGATTTTCATTGCAGATTGAGTAGAAAGTCTTTCATCCCAAAGTACAACTTCTACCTTGGATTTCTCTTCAATCATTTTTTTGAACTCTTCGCTAATTTTACCACGAATACCGATATCGTTATTCATATGCTTAGGAAGACCTAAAACCACAGTATCAATTTTAAATTCATCAACAAGTTTTAATACCTTGATAACTGCTTCTTCATATTTATTTTCAGTAAAACGAAATGTTTCAATTGCGTATGCAATTACACCGGATTCGCTTAATGCTACACCTAACGTTTTACTTCCTAAATCAAGTCCAATATATTTTTTCATAGCTTACTTTCTATCAGCTTGATTGCTGATTCTAAATTCGATAAATCTTGAGTTCCACCTTGAGCAAGGTTTGGCTTTCCACCACCTGAACCATTGGTTAAACCTGCAGCGTAACGCACCAAATCATTTGCTTGATTGGTATCACTCTTGCAAAGGAAGGTTGCTTTTCCTTCTTGTATATTTACAAGAAATAAAGTTTCCGCTTTTATTTTATCATAAAGTGCGTCCATCAACTGCTTAATGATTTTAGAATCGATATCATTTGTAACAATCACTTGTTTTTTAGAAGTATAATCTTTAATAAATTGATCCAGATTACCTAGCACATCTTTTTCCTTCAAACGATTCAATTCTTTTTCATGGTGCTTTGAAAGTTCTTTTAATTCTTGAATGTATAATCTTAAATTGATGATATCTTGATAGGATCCAAAAAGACTTGGTTCACTTGGAATTAGCATGTCAGGATCTAGCTTCATCATTTTTTCTTTGAGTAAATGAACCTCTTGATAAAGCGGCTCCATAAAGCCTTTTACCTCACTTTTGACATCACTACCTGTGACACCTTCCATGCGGTAAATCCCAGAACCTATAGATTCATAGCTGGTGATAGCGAAATCAATGATTTCTTTCGTGTTTTTAACATGAGTTCCACCACAAAATTCCTTACTCCAACCCATATCAACAACTCTAACGATATCACCATACTTCTCACCAAATAACGCCATCGCACCTAGCTTTCTAGCTTCTTCAATTGGAAGCTCACGAATGATTACATCCAAAGGTGTTTCAAGAATATAATGCTTGACTAGTTTTTCAACTTCGATGATTTTAGCATCTGATTCAGTTTCATAATGGTTAAAGTCAAATCTCCAGCTCTTTGGTGATACTTGAGAGCCTTGTTGATTTGCATGACGTCCAAAGATATCTTTAATCGCTTGATGGAATAAATGAGCAGCACTATGATTACGAATGGTCTTGAGTCTTGATTTAGGGTCAACGACTGCAAGCACTTCATCGCCTTCTTGGTATTCTCCTTCAACGACATGTAGGAATTGTCCATTTGGAAGCTTTGAAACATCGGTAACTTCTAAACCGTTGATCTTACCATGATCAGCTACCTGTCCACCTGAAGTTGCGTAAAATGGTGTTTGATCTAAGACAATACCAGCATCAAATACTTTAATGACTTTAGCTTCAGCCTGTAGAAAATCATAGCCAATGAATTTAGATTTTTCGGTAAAGTTTAAATACTCTTCATCTTGAGCCTTCATCGAGCCATGAGAGGTTCTAGCATTTCTAGAACGTTCCTTTTGTTTTTCAAGTTCTTGTTTGAATGATTCTTCATCGACAGTGACTTGATTTTCTTCTGCATATTCAACAGTTAATTCAATCGGAAATCCATAAGTATCATAGAGCTTAAATGCTGTTTGACCAGAAATCACTTTACCTTCTTTTTCAATAGCATCAAGTAAATGCTTTTCGCCTTCATTGATGGTTTCTAGGAATTTTTCTTCTTCCTTTAAGACAATCTTTTTGACGATATCCTTTGTTTCATAAAGGTTATTATAAAATACACCCATGACCTCTACAACATCATCAACAAGCTTATATAAAAATGGTTCGTTTAAGTTTAATTTTCTACCATATTTCACTGCGCGTCTCAGTAATCTACGAAGTACATATCCTCTTCCTTCATTGGAAAGAATTGCTCCATCTGATATAGCAAATGTGAGAGCTTTGATATGATCTGCAATGACTTTAAAAGCCATTTGATCATGATATTCGATTCCAGATATTTTTTCAGTGTGCTTAATGATTGGAAAGAATAAATCTGTTTCAAAATTGGTCTTTGTTTTTTGGATAACACATGCAAATCTTTCTAAGCCTGCACCTGTATCAATATTTTTATTCGGTAATTCAGGATAATTATCTCGAGTTAACCCAGGCTTTGAATTGAACTGTGAAAACACGATATTCCAAATTTCAATAAATCTTTCATTTTCTAAATCGTCTTCGATTAATTCTTTACCACGCGAGTCATAGGATTCACCGCGATCAAAATAAATCTCAGTATCAGGACCACATGGACCAGGACCAATTTCCCAGAAATTGTCTTCTCTTGGAATGATGTGAGATTCTTCAATACCTAAGGATAACCAAACATTTTTAGCTTCAATATCATCAGGATAATAGGTCATATAAAGCTTATCAACAGGAAAAGCGAACCATTTAGGATCGGTTAGTAATTCATATCCCCATTCAATAGCTTCTTTTTTAAAGTAATTACCAATTGAAAAATTTCCGAGCATTTCAAAAAAAGTATGATGTCTAGCTGTCTTTCCGACATTGTCAATATCATTGGTTCTTATGCATTTTTGAACGTTCGTGATTCTTGGGTTAACCGGTGTTTCTGAACCATCAAAATATTTTTTGAGTGGGGCAACACCTGCATTAATCCATAAAAGTGTTGGATCATTTTGAGGTACTAAGGAAGCGGATGCTTCAACTTTGTGTTTTTTACTCTCAAAAAAATGTAACCACATTTCTCTTATTTCTGCTGCTGTCATAT
>JAHIRQ010000107.1 GCA_018818645.1 Bacillota bacterium | reverse complement strand
GTTTGTTGCATCGTTTTGTTTCTGATTTGTTCATGGTAAACTCCTTTTTTGGGTTAAATAATTATTCTTGAATCAATTCCATTCAGGAGTTATACACTATTTATTGAATATTTTCCCGCGTAGCGGCTTCGTTCAACAATTAGTTGCACGCTGACCATAAAAAGCCGGCAAGCTCATATCATATTGGAGTTTGTACTTTATTGAAGTACTTCTTTTCTGTAAAGTTTTTATAGGCTTTTTCCGGCAGGTGAACTTGGCGTTATGTGTGAGAAATGGAGCAAATCAAATAATATGAAAAACTTTATAACGATAGATGGGAAAACAATAAGTTCAGAGTTAGATGATGAACTGAAAGATAAACCTGAACTACAAAACTTTTTTCGTGATGATGATAAGGTGCCATTAAGTAAGCTTAGCAAATACTACTTAAACGAAAACTTAAACTTTTTGTGTGGTTCTGGTACTTCAGTTGAAATTGGTGGAAATACAATAAATAAGGGTGAGAATCCTTTCGAAGAAATCATTGAGGAATTAAAAAAAATTGAGGAGCCTAAAAATTTTATTACTCAGTTAATTAAATATTTTGAATCTAAAGAACTATTAGAAAAACAATTTGATAAAATCAATCAGGAATATCTTTATTATCTCAATAATCAAGAAAATACTGAAATAGCCAATTCAATTAAATCCTACTTAGATAGGGCATTAAAAATATTTGTAAATAAATACATACCTTTTCCTAACGAATATGTTCAGGATAAATTAGAAATCCACGAACTCTTTATAAATAAAATTATTAGTAGGAAAGAAACTTTAAATCGACCTAGAATTTTCACTCCAAACTATGATCTCGCCTTTGAGAATGCTTGTGAAAGAATAGGAGTAAGCTATAGTAATGGGTTTAGAGGCGTACATATGAGGAAATTTGATCCAGATACGTTTCATGACGAAACATATGTGAAGCAGGATTCACAAGAAAAAGGAAAAAGAATTTCTACGTATTTGAATATTTACAAACTTCATGGAAGTATTTCATGGCAATATGCCGAAAATATCAATGATTTATACAACCTAAAAGAAATACAGATTTCAGACACTTCATCCAAAGATTCTTTTGGTTTTGACTCACTGATGATTTATCCAATTCAAACAAAAAAATCATATTCATTAGATTTGCCATATAGTGAACTATTTAGGAACTTTTCAAAATGCTTAACCGAATCACAAAATACACTTGTAATTATAGGATATTCTTTCCTTGATGAACATATCAATGATATTATTCGAGTCGGACTATATAATCCGAATCTTTCCGTAATAGTACACTCTTACAGTATCATTGAAGATTCAAGTCCATCATTTTTAAAGACATTAAAAAACCGAAGTTTAAGCGATACAAGAATTGTAATATTTGAGGGAGCATTAGTTGGTGATTTTAAAAATATAGTGAAATATTTAATCCCATTAAACTCCTTTCTACCTCCAAAAGAAACAATAATAGAAACACTAAAAGAACTAACTAAGTGAGAGATATGGCTTTTAAAATTGGTGAAATATATCGAATCACAAATCGGTACATAGAGATCATTCATGATAAAGATATTTTCTCTAAGCCTGTATCTTCTGGCATGGGTTTGCACTTAGTCGGAATGCTAAACAGCTATGTCTCAATACCATTATATAATTCTCAAAATGCAATAGGGGTAATTTTTGAGCAACTAGAGCCAGTAAAAGAAAGGGAAGCCCTGTTTAGCCATAAAGCCGAACTAATAATATCAAAAATTAGATTAATAGGTGCCTTTAATTCAATAACGAATAGTTTTAAACGAGGAATTGACTTTTTCCCTACTTTAGATTCCGATGTTTTCACTGTCGATGAAGTAGAATTAAAATCTATCTATAATTCTACTATCAAACAAGATAAGGCAACTTTAATAGTTGGTAGTGACATCTATTTTGATCAAGTTGATATAAATGCAGACCCAAATGTCCTTTTTGGTAAACACTGTGCTGTGTTCGGTAATACTGGTAGTGGTAAATCCTGCACAGTTACCTCCTTGTTGCAGGGCATCTATTTAGAGAGAGGGCGGTTGCTTAATACCAACAAAGGAAAACTGAAAACAATAATTATTGATTCTAATGAAGAATACTCCGAAATATTCAATACCATTGATGAAGGTAAAAATGTAAAGCCAGATTGGTTATCACTCAAAGATTACAGTGAATTAGAATTATCTCACAAAGATTTAAGTTTTTATGAATTAACAGAATTATTGAAAGAAGAATCCCCAAATGTTATTCCATATTTGAAAGAAGCTGTAATTAAATTAAAAAATAATCCTAATGCTGACGCAAAGATTTACTATGAATTTGCAGGCTTAGAAGAAGAAATTATAAATGCTGTCCCTCTAAACAAACAAGGGAAAAAGGATGATTTTACAATTGGATTTCTAAAACATATTATTAAACGAATTAATCATTTTTCATCTGACGAAAGATTTAACTCTGTTTTTAGTAAACAAGGAAATAGCATTTATGACTTCTTAAATTCAAAAAAGGAAACTGTACTAATATTATCGCTTCGTGTAGCAAATGATATATTAGCGCTATTGGTTTACATGATTAGCAAAAGTATATTTAACTATAAATCAAATCATGAAAATATGGCCAGTGACAATATTCTCTTGGTTTTAGAAGAGGCCCATAGATATATTTCTACGGTATCATCAGATCAAATCAACAATTTTTATATTGAAAAATTAGCAAGAGAAGGAAGAAAATTTGGAGTTAATCTTTTGGTATCAACACAAAGGCCATCTGAGGTGTCTCATACTGTTATATCACAATGTAATTCCTTGATAGTCCATAAATTAACTAATATCCGAGACTTAGAATTCATTCGAAACACTATTGAATACGATGACAAAAGTCAAATTGATTTATTAACAAGCCTGAAGCAACAAGAGGCATTGGTATTAGGAGAGGCTTTCGCATTTTCATCTTTGATAAAAATAGCAGAAGCAAAACCATTACCAAAAAGTGAAACACCTAAAATATTTTTGAGCGATAATGATTAGGAAAACAACCTTTGCATGTTCATCTGTTTAAAATCACATAACAAATCGCTGGTGCCGACCCAAAAAGCCGGGCGGCACAGCTCAGCCGTTGGCATCCTATATATTTCCCTTGAAATACACAAAGAATATGATATTATGTGTATAAAATATATGGAGGTGATTTTATGGGTAGAACAAACGTAGTGATTGACGATAATTTGGTCGCTGAATGTCAAAAGTTGACAGGTATCCAAACACGGCGAGCTCTCATTGATTATGCATTGCATGAGGTTCGTAGGCGTGGACGTCAGAAACGGTTATTAGAACTTAAGGGAAATATAAAATGGGAAGGGGATCTTTCCGAGTGGCGAAAGGCTCGTGATGAATGATACTTGTCGATACTACAGTCTGGATTGATTTTTTCATTAATCGTAATGCCCCACACGTGAAAATTCTCCATGAATTAATTGAAAGAGAAGAGGATTTATCGCTTTGTGGTGTTATTCTCACAGAGATCCTTCAAGGAATCCGTTCTGATACAGATTATTTCAAAACAAAGGAATATCTTGAAGATCTTGTTTTTTTGCCAATGCGACATGGAACATTTTTAAGATCTGCTGAGATCTACCGTTCTCTTCGAAAGAAGGGTATTACAATTCGGAAATCAATCGATTGCATGATTGCTTCTGTTGCTATTGAGTATGACGCCCTTCTACTCCATAATGACCGTGATTTTGATTATATCGCCAAACACTCAAATCTGAGAATATTTGATTGAAAATGCCAACAATGGTTTTGCAGTGGATCGTGCGGGAGCGTGCCTTCGTTAACCGCACTCGTTTATCAACCAATTTCGTTTTCTGGTCGGGTGTTGTGAATCGCCGCCCGCCCACTGAAAACTTCGTTAGATGAAAGAATAATGAAATTAGTTCCGACAAAAAAACAGTTTAATAATTGGTCCCTACCGTCAAAAGCTACATATATTGCTTTTGTATTAGCAATCGTAGCTATTATATTGTCGTTACTATTCTTTCTTATTCAAATTGAGATAGGTGCTTCAAATTCAGGCCAAGAAAAAACTCACGAAAAGTTAGATACTATTGACGGGAAATTATCAAAGGCCATTGATAACAAAGTAAATACACCTATAAAAAAGAGAACTTCTTTTGAAAACCAATTTGATAGCAAACCAGTTGATAAAATAACAAAACTTGTATCTACACTTGAAAGTCTCTTATTGGAAGATAATGCTGAAATAAAATCACCGGATTATATTGAAGATAAAACTACGGGCGAGTTGAGAAAAATTGATATCTCTATACGTAAAAAAATTGGTTCAGTACCTATTCTAATTATGATTGAATGCAAAGATGATTCAATTTCTGATGATACTCTTTGGATTGAACAAATTGCCCAAAAAAGAGATGCTCTTAAAGCATCCAAAGCAGTTGCCGTATTTAATGGCTATCTTAATGATAATGCTATACAAAAAGCATTATATTTAAATGTAGAAACTCGTTTGATATCAAAAATCACTTCAGATGACGTCTCAAGTTGGTTACATGCTAAGTATATGACTCAATGGATCTATAATGTTGATTTCCTTCGTGTTAGCTTTAAGACAGAAAAAGAAGAGCAAGGGAAATTACATGAATTAATAAAAAAGAATTTTTCCAATAAAAAATTAAGCACTGATAAAGATATATTTTTAAACTCTGAAGATAATAAGAATTATAGTTTCAATCATATTTGGAAAGGTATACTCTCAAAAAAAAGAGAAGAAATTTATATGGATGTATACCCAAAAAATGGAAGAATAAGACGAACTTTAATGACTTCTTTCAGCAATCCTAACTCAAGATATCAAATCCTGTCTGATAATAATAAAATAGACATTTTGAAAATTAAAATTATCTGTGATTTGTGGATTGAAGAGAAACTCGTACCATTCAATATAAATGAATATAGTTCTGAAGATAATCAATTAGTCGATACAATTGGAGTTCAATTCGAAGCAAATGAAAAGAAATACAATCTTAATATCCATAAAGACTTAAAATCGGGTAATATGTATATATCAGGAGATAATTTGACTAACATAGATTTTGATTTTAAAGAAGTTAATGAAAATACTCTAACTGGCAAGGATAGAGAAATTACTTTGAAATAATGAACATCTAACAAATAAATCCTCGCGCCCAGCGAAGTCCGAATCGTTGGGAATCTACTGAAAAGTAGATGAAATTCGATATTGTTACCCAATGGGTGACCGCACATGTCGTAAGACATGCACCTCTCTGCAGGGCTTGCCCTGGCATAGAGGAGAATGGTT
>JAHIRQ010000106.1 GCA_018818645.1 Bacillota bacterium | reverse complement strand
TTTATATAAGGCAGCAGAATATATTGTTGCTCATCGTCTTTTTAGAAAGCTAACGGATCAATCTATCATGGATCCTAACTTCATTGAAATTAGATTTCCAAGGTTCTATGAATATGATTTTTTGAGAGGTTTCACATTCTTATATAACTATCGAGAAAAATATGGATACACATTTCCTGATTCCATAACTGATGAGGTTGAAGAATTGGTGAATAGACATTTGGTTGATCAAATCATAACCCTTAAAGGAATATCCTTTCAAGAGAGAAGCTATAATCCTACAAGTGACGGAAAATGGGAAAAAGGAGAAGCATCCTATTTTGACTTAATGAAACTAGTCATGGAGACGAACCATCAATCCCTTGTTTTAACAAAGGCTTGGGAAAGGATGAAACCTAAGTATTTAAAGGTTGTTCAATCCTATGAAAGCAGTACTGCAAATCCAATCAAGCTAACACGTGGAGAACAGATAACAGTCATTCGAAAAGATATGAAACAAGGATGGTTTCTTTTGAAGACCCAATCAAACCAAGAAGGATGGGCACCATTAAAGATTCTAAAGGGTTCAACCATTACTCAAAACTATGATGCTAGTGAGTTAACGGTAGCTAAAGGGGATATCGTAAAGGTATATTATGAGGAAACCAATTGGTACTGGTGTAAAAATCAAGAAGGATTGAAAGGATTTGTTCCTATAGAGAATTTTAAATAAATATAACAAAAAAGACGCTTCGGCGTCTTTATTCTTGATAAACTTTAATCGAATCAATTTGTAGGTGATAAGGTAGGTCTTTATCCTCAATTTCTCCACCATACCAACCACCAACTGCTAAATTAATAATCATAAAATAGGGTTGATCGAATGGCCATTCTGCGAATGTGTCATTCTTTTTCTTCTTAATCCGAAGTATTTCTTTACTATCAATACCAAAGGATAAATATTCCTTTGTCCATTCTAAGCTATAATCATGAAATTCAGTTGATGCAGTCTCTAGAACTCTACGTCTTCCGATTTGTGTATCGATTTTATGGTTATAGGCTTCCGTATGGATTGCACAAGAGACAATTCCTGGTCGATTACCAGCAAATTCAAGTAAATCAATCTCACCACATTTTGGCCATCTAATATCAGTTTTTGTTGAACCTAAAAACCATATAGCAGGCCAAGACCCTTTTCCAACTGGCATTTTAGCTCGAACAACAAATTTTCCATATTGAAAATGTTTTTTCTTGAATGTATTGATTCTGGTACTTCTATATTTACAATGATTTGTATTTTGAATGGTTGCTACTAAATTGAGTTTTCCATCCTTGATATAACAATTTTCAAGACTATCTACATAGCATTGAGCTTCATTATTTGACCATCTTTCTCCAACTTCTATATTCCAAACCTCTGGATCTGGTTTTCCATCGATTTCAAAGTTTTCTTCGTAAATTAATTTATAATCTCTCATGCTTTTCATCATCCTTTTTCATTTCTTCTAATCATCAACTGTATCTATTATACCAAAAAAAACATGAATTAGACCAACGTTCGATATCCTTAATTATTATCTATGATTTCGTCTTGTTCATTCAGCTGATAAATGATAGAATAGTACTATATGATTACATCATACATGAGGTTAAAATGAAATATATTGCACATAGAGGATTGTCCTCGAAAGCACCAGAAAATACAATTCCTGCATTTGAACTTGCTGCAAAAGAACAGCGTTATTTTGGAATTGAATGTGACGTTCAAACGACAAAGGATAATCAATTTGTGATCTTTCATGATGATGATCTTCAAAGGATGGCAAAGGCTAAAGTCAAAATCAAAGATTTGACCTATGAAGAGCTTTTAGGCTATACCATTTCAAAGGGAAATGGTATTAAAAAGAATCCGGGATCAAAGATACCATTACTTTTAGATTATTTAGAGATATGTTCATTTCATAATAAAACAGCAGTGATTGAAATCAAGAAATTAAACGATATAACGATGCTAACAGATTTAATTGATTTACTGGATAACTATCCTTCGCTTTCAGTAATCATTATTTCATTTAACATGAATTACTTAAAGTACTTAAGAGCGATTACACAAATAGAGCTTCATTACTTATCAGATTCGATATCAGATAGTGAAATCTATGATGCAAGAGTCAATCAATTGGGTCTTTCTCTTAAAAAAGATATAGTGAACAAATCATTTATTAATCGATTAAAAAAAGAAGGCTTTAAAATCGCTATATATACAGTTAACGATCTTAAGGATGCAATAAAGTTTCAAAATCTTGGAATTGATTATTTAACAACAGATAAATTATAAGGAGAATTAGGTTATGAAAATATCAGTAGGTGGGATGATAGCATCCGGAAAATCAACATTAGTTCAAAGATTGGGAAAAGAACTAGATTTACCAGTCATGGAAGAATTCGAGAAAGACGATGAAGTATTCAACACGTTATTAAAATGGCTTTATGAACAAAGAAGTAACGTCGAAATGCTCTTACAGATTTATTTCATCCATAACCACTGGTTAAACCAACAAAAATATGACAATAGCTTTATCGTGGATCGTGATTTGGTTGAGCACTGGTTATTTGCTCAACATAACTTAAAATCAATGCCAACGATTATGAATATGTACAATGGTGTATTCCATGCTTATATGAATCAAATCAAAAAGCCTGATCTTTACTTGATTTTAGATGTCGATTGGGAGAATTTCAAGGACCGTGTGATGACTCGTGGTCGTGGTCAAGAAATCGAGAATTTTGATAAGAATAAAGAGTATTTTTATAACTTAATGAAAGACTATACGACAAAGATTGCAGCACAATGTGCTGTTTATGAGATACCCTATGTGATTATCAATACCAATGGTTTAACAGAAGATCAGGTCTTCAAGAAATCAATTGAGGCTATCAAAAAAGTGATGTAAAAATTGATTAAAAGCCCTCAGTAGAGGGCTTTTATCGTATATTAGAGAGGTATTCATGGAAACTATACATTTAACAAAAGAGGAATTAAAATCATTTTTAATTCGATATCAAGGATTATCATCACCTAGTGAATTTGAGGGAAAAGAAGGAATCATCAAGTTGTTTGAAAGATTGGGGAGTATCCAATATGATCCACTCAATGTAATCGGTAAAAATGCTGATTTGGTGTTGCAATCTAGAATACCTTTTTATAAAGAATCGATCTTAACTGAAATGCTTTATCAAGATAGAGTGTTAATAGATGGTTGGGATAAGATGATGAGCATTTATCTGACTAAAGATTTTCCTTATTTTCATCATATTCGAAAAGCTAAGGAAAAAGATGTGCTCAACACATTGAATTACAGAAATCAAACGAGCTCTATGGAATACCTAGAGCATGTCACTCAGTTTATAAAAAATAATGGACCTACATACCCAAAAGATATTCATTTGGGTAGTACTGAAAAAGGAATATGGGGACATGGAAGAATCTCATCTGTGGTTTGTGACTATCTTTGGAATATTGGACGTTTAGGTATTGTTGAAAAGAATAATGTCATCAAGAAATTTGATTTGATTGAAAACCTAATCGATCAAAGCTTAATTGATCAAGATCCAGTTTCTGATCTTCAAGATTTCTTAAAATGGTATGTCCTGAGAAGAATTGGTAGTATTGGTATTTATTGGAGTAAGTCAGGACCAGGTTGGTATAATCACTTTATCTATAAAGAGAAAGTAAGAAAACCTATTATTCATAAATTACTAGAAGAAAAGAAGTTGACCTTAGTGAAGGTATCAAATATGAAGGAAGATTTCTATATTCGAACTGAAGATATTCCAATACTAAAAAGAAATGATGAAGTTATCAAAAAAGTGAAATTTATCGCACCTTTAGATAACCTTTTATGGGACAGAAAATTTTTACTTCAACTATTTGATTTTGATTATACTTGGGAGGTTTACGTCCCAGAGGAAAAAAGAAAATATGGATATTATGTTATTCCTGTTCTATACGGAAATGATTTAATCGCTAGATTCGAACCAGCTGGAAAAAGATCTTCCAATGATTTCTCAATAAAAAACTGGTGGTGGGAAGAAAATGTGATTAAAAATAAAATTATGATGGATGAAATATGCGATGCATTCAACCAACTCACTCAGTTTTTAGGTACTAATAAAATTCCAAAGAAAGTGATTCTTGAAATGTTAGAAATAAATGATTAAACAAGAAGAAATGAGTATAAAAAATCTTATAATGAAATCAACTTTTTTTACCCTTTAGGCTATTAGGGATATGTAGAAAAAGAGTTCATTTAGAAGATTAAGAATTACCAACCTAACTTTGTCATTGATTTGACCATGCTTGAGTTACTTCATCACGAAAAGATTAGTCTGAAACGTAATAAGTTCAGACTTTTTTTATTCAGACTTTGATCGATTATTTTTGTGATACAACCCTTCCTTTAAATTAGGTGTAATCATACCAATGCCTTGATGAAGCCTTTGCTTATTATAATAGTCAATATAGCTTATGATCATTGTCTTATAGGACTGGATAGTTGTAAATGGGTATTTAGGATAAACTGCTTCTCTTTTAAAATGTGAAAAAAATGATTCCATGACTGCATTGTCGTACGGGTATCCTGCTGCACTATAGGAAAGTAAAACCTCGTTTTTTTGTAAATATGTTCTAAACACCTTTGAAGTATATTGAACACCTCTATCGCTATGAAATATCATTGGATGAGTTTTTCTATGGATAACAGCGTTTCTATAAGTTGTGAGTGAAAGTCTAGTATTATTAACTTTAGATAACTCGTAAGAGATCACTTTACGTGAAAAAAGATCAATGATTACACATAGATAAACAGGCTTATAATTAATCTTTATTTCTGTAGTATCACTAACCCACACTCTATTTGGGATTGGTTGATTAAAATCTTGGTTTAGTATATTTTTGTACATTATCGAGGTTCTTGGACGACGATACTTTTTTGTAAATTTAGTTTTAGTGAATTGAATGCCAAGTTCAGTCATTAAAAATCTCGTTTTTTTCTCACTCACCGTTATATTTTGCTCTTGAAGAAGAACCTTGATTTTTGCTGCACTCGCAATTTTCTTGTGATGATTATATATTTCAAAAATCTGTTTCTTTAGTAAGATATCCCTTTCTATTTGGGGTGTCGTTTGATGATTGACATAATTGTAGTATGTTGATCTGTTGATTTTAAACAGTTCACATAAAAGCTTGATGTTGTACTTCTCACTATTATGAGTAATTAAGGCTATTCGTTCTTCAATTGACATGGAGTTTGTTATAGAATACTTTTGAAACAATTGAAGTAGAAGATCATACTTTACTTTTTCTATGACTTTTGTTTGTGTTGTTTTATTCGGATTTATAGCAATTGTTTTCACCCAATGATAAACAGTGGATTGACTCAATTTAAATAGCTCACATATCTCCGATATTTTAGAGCCTTGTTGAATTTTCTGAATTATTCCATTCTTAAAATCAATGGAATGATGTTTTTTAAGTGTAGATATCTTTTTTATTTCACTGATCCATAAATAGATAATACTTCGACTTATTTTGTAACGATTCGCTAATATTTCAACTTTTTGACCTTTCTGATAATATAGAATAATTCTATCCTTTTGTTCACTTGTTTTTCTTTTTCTCATAAATTTCACCTCATCTAATTATATTGTTTGAAAATAAAAATGAGGTCAAAAATAAAAAAACAGCTCGAATTCCAAATTTCCAATAATGGTGTCCAAAATTGAACAAGCAAATAAAACGGCTTAACTAAAGCGATAAAATGAGTTTTGATGAAAAAGAATTATCAATATTAGTCCAATTAATACATTGTTATTTCAGTAATTACTAGTGTGTTTTATCCAAAATAGATGAAAAACATCAATTATCAGCTAGAAAGACGGTCAAAATATTATACAATTGAAATTAGAAATTTGGAATATTTATAAATGTAAATTAAATATGCTATAATATAGAAAACAAAAGAGTAAGTTCGGTGGGGAATTTTATGAGTTTATTGAATAAGAGATAGGGTTCAAATCCCCTTTCCTCCACCAATCAGGACTACTTAGAGCAATGAAAGTTGTAGCAAGTCTATTAGCTTTCGATGGGGTCTCATTTGTTTTAGGAGTTATTTCTGCAATAATCTAAGCTTTCAAACTGAAAGATAATGATTAAGAATAAAGATAAGTGCTACATCTATATAACAGGAGGTAAACATGAAAGTAGAGTTTAAAGAAACAGATCAATTTGGATTGTCATTAGTAATAACTTATATCGAATATATAAAGGCATCAAAGAATGATGATGAATTAAATAGTTTAGGAGTTGCTATTGATTCTTATAAGAATTTACTTAGTCTAAATTATGAGTTTAATTTAAGAGAATTTGAACGAGTTGCAAGATTTTTAAAGAATGATTCGATTGTCTACTATCATTCACTAATTTTAGACCATCCATCTAGAAGGGAATTGTTGATTAGTGCTATACAAGACAATGAAATCATAGATATAAGAAAACTGTCAATTAGAGGGGAAGTATTTACATCTTTTTATGCAGTCAAATTAGATAAAAATGAATAATGTAAAAGTGAGGAACATAAGAAATGACAAAAAATGAATTTCTAAAAATGTATGAAGAGATACTAAAAACCAGAAAAGGAACCAAACAAGAGCAAGGAATATTAGGTTCTGCTGACGATAGAAAAAAATGCAACTTTACTGGAGTATACGCAATATTCAATAATGATGTATTAGTTTATGTGGGCAGTGGTTACACTCCAATTACTCATGATGTAAATGCAAGACTAAACCAATATGTTTCAAAAGGGGATAACGGTAATACCTTATTAAAAAAAGTTCTTGCTGACGGATTAGCACTAGATGAAGATTCTGCAATTAAGCTGATTAAGACATTTGAGTTCATTTCATTTGAGCATAATGATCTAGAGAATGAACTAATTGGACAAACTCAATTAGATTGGAATATTAAAGGGAAAAAGCAATAAGAATGCTACTTTGCTAGAATATAAGGTAAGGTGATAGTGTGAAGATTGATTTATCAGGGTTGGTAAAAGTTGTAAACGAATTTTTCATCGTTAAAACAATGACTGCAGCTGAACGATTTTTGATTAGACAAAAAAAAGATTTATATAATTATCTTGCTATTCATATTGCAAGTATTATTAAATCTCTTTTAGTTTTTGCCCTATTATTTACATTGATTCAATATCCAACCTTTATTCCAATTCACATTTTTTGGATTTATCTTTTTACAGGGTTGTTTTTCTTAATCATTGATTCATTTGGACTTAGAGCACTAATTTTTTTACTTACCAAATTCATCAAACAACTCTTCGGATTTATTAAAGATGTTTATAGAATAAGTGTAGAAGTGTACTTTAATAAAACTCAATTCAATGCACAAAAATACAAATTAGTCCCCAAAATATTTTACTGGTTTATATCTATTTTGTTTTTTGTTTTTCCATTAATAATCATCTTATTAAAGTTACTTTTGATAGCGTCTTTATATGCACTTGTTTTTCTGTCCATTACGATATTAGGGAACGAAGCATTCTCATTAATACTTATGAATAGTTTACGATTTATAGTCCCTTTAAATTATGAGATTGTACTATATATTTACTACATATTGTCGTTTTTAATAATATATTTTATTGTTGATTACAGAATTAGACAAACAGATGAGGTCTTAGTGTTAGATGAAGCTTTAGAAGATGGAATTAAGAGAATTGAAGGATTAACATTAATAAATTCGAATGATAAAATCAGCATTTATGTTGAAGACGAGAAGTACTTAGTATTTAATCATGGCAACAATATGTTGATGTTTTATAGAGTTAACTCAAAATATATTAAGCGAAGACAAGCACTAGAGCAGTGGATTAGAAATAGGTCAGTTAAAAGAATAGAAGAAACAAAATAAAGATATGTTTGTTGGATTAAAAAGACCTCTAATAGTAGTATATGGAAGTTTCTCCGCTGTAGATTATAAAGGGGTACGAACTTTTTATAAGGGTACGAAATTGTATCAAAATAGTCGCCTTAGCACACAATGACGCTAGACAATTCTTGGGAACTCATGACAGAAGATGAGATGTATGATGTTAATGGGGGTTTTTATATATCAAATGGTGATTTAATTAATCTTCTCATAACTATTGGTATAAATCCACTTGGTGGTTTATTATGGGGAATCGGAATATATAAACTAGGTGCATTAATTTCTTCTAAAGCTGCATTATTAGGGGCGAAAATAGGTGGGACAATAGGTGGGGCAATAGGTGGAGTAATTGGAGCTCTATTAGGTCTTGGTTTAGTTGGATCCATGGCACTAACTATGGCAGATGCGCTAATTCAAGGTAAGGGAATTAGTGTTGAATGGAAAAAAACATTTTTTGGAATGCCATATTGGGTAGATATTAGTGTTGAATAATTTTGTTTTGAGCCTTAGATATTTTTTCTAAGGCTCTTAATAATCAATTGGAGAAATAAATATGCAAAATAAAATTAATAAAATTTTAGTACAAATATTTTTTGTGATGATACATATGACATATGCTATAAGTTATTATCATAAAGGTAATAATGATATTTTGTGGGCTTTATGGGGATTCTTTAACATCATTAGTATGTTTTTTGCTATAGGTAATGCCGAACAAGTAAATCGATTAATGAACATTGATAAGAAAGTAAAATACATGTTATATTTATTAATTGATATCTTGATATTAGTTGCTTTGTTAATTTTAGGTTTTTATATTTCGATATTGGATATTATAAGTATTCACTTGTTAGTCATTTATTTTTTAGGATGTTTATTTTTAGTTGTAAAAGCATTAGTGTTCGTCCCAAACAGAGTAAACTCAAAAGTGAGTAAGAAAATATCATTCGAGAGGATTCATGAAATCAATACAATCCCAATCGATGAAGACACCGATTCAATTGTTTCAGATAAAAAAAATATTATCAAAGCAAGTGCACTATCTACTGTGGTCTTGGTTATTTTTTTAATCAATTTTATATTTTTTTCAGCATTTAATAAAAATGTGTCAATATTGCATAGTTTATTTGCGATTTGTTTTATCGTATTATCTATTGTGATAAACACGATTAAATTAAATTTTTTAGGAAAAAGTGTTAGATATATTTTTTGGGAAACTGGCATGCTAGCTTTTAGTATCATGATTTATAGTATATTTCAATTATATATATTTCAAGTAACATTTAACTTTCCATTAATGATTGCTTCAGTTTTGATGCTAATTCCTTTGCTAAGAACTCAAACTGAAATACATGGTTTAATGGAAAAGCATTTTAGCGAAGAAGAAAAACTCTAGATTTACGAATAATTATCTTTATGTGCTAGATAACTATTTTTAAAATGGATTAGTAGCAATTGTTGCAATTTATCTTTACTGGAGATTACAAATAGCAAACAAAAAGGTATATCAAGGTATACAAGAACAAAAACTAATGAATAGCATCAAGTTAAAGAATATATTTATATTTACCCAAATACTTCTTCATCTTTAATTCTTAGTTACCATAGGTATTAAAATGATAGAAAGTCCCGATATAATTTTTTTGCTGCTAGACATTAGTATCGCCTCCTTCCTTATATCTTATCATAAGAAGGATTCTTACTCTTTGTGTCTACTAAACTATACTAACACCACTTGGTGTATCAGGTGTTGGGTTTGAATTGTGGTCTAATAAGTCAACAAAAGTAGCGAAAACTTCGTATGTGGGATGGTAAAATTATGAAAAGACACATAGTACCAAGTCTGATTATTGGTCTTTTGGCAGGGGTTTATATTTATGTAACATCATTTATTAAAGTTTATAATTATCAACAACTCCTTATAATAAGGGCAGTTTTAGGCGTATTTGTTTTAGGTCCTATTTACTTCATTATTCTATATTATTTTGAAAAAAAATATAGCAATAAAGACAAAAAGCTTTAAGTTACGTTGGTAATTATAAATCAGAGTTTTTAGTTTAGTAATCAATTTCAAAGAGGTATTTAGCACAATAAAGTGCTGAGTACCTTTTTTCTTTTTATGATGCACAAGTTTTCATATCTACCAATTTATGAATTAACCAATTGTGTCGTCTCTAAATATAAAGGTCATCCACAAAACGCTTCAATGGCGACTAAGGAAGTGAATGACTATATTGGATTGGTATGAAAATCAAACAGTGTGTTATGATACATATGCATAATGCGTGAAGAGTTTTTTATAGTCATTTGGAAAAGCTATTGACGGTATTTTTAGATATAATATGTTTCTTTGGTTTTTTCACTGCTTATGTGTATAAACATAAAACAACCGTTTTTATTTTATTTGAGTACACACAACACCATATTTTCAAGCAATATGGTTTTTTCAACGCACGTTGAGTCTATCGTATTGCTTTCATTAAAAACAGCGTAACAAAGCCATTTATAAATACCAATTAAAGGTGATTTTATCTATCAAAGGGTAAATATTGCCTTTTTTTTATTTTCTAGCCATTGTGGGAACATACGCATATCATTGTGGAAACATATTTTTTGTTCAAATGGACTAAAAATGATAGTCGAGGTTTGTTTGGGTAAACATATTTTAACACCTATTTTTGTTTTGATAATTTTATCAAATCGCACTATAAAGGTCATAAGTATACTTGATGTTTACACACTCAGTGATAGAGCCTATTCTGACATTTTTTAAGTATTATTTTGTGTTTCATCTCACTTTTTTATTCAACTGTAAAAAAAGCTATTCCATCATTGAGTTGATGAGATAGCTTATTTTTTTATTACATATAGTGAGTTTTTTTATATCTTGAATGACTGAACATCTCATATGATTATTACTTTATAATTCATGTGCTTATCATATTTTTTATCAATGTAGTGTCCTTCATAGATCGGCTTGAGTTTTAAGAATTTTTTACGGTTTTCTGCAAACTCTGTATCCGAGTAATTTTGAGTGCCTGCAACACAGAATACAACTTCTTCAGGACTGATTGAAATCATCTTGTAAATAAAAGATCTAAGTATATCCGAATCCAAGGTATCTATAACTAAGTCTTTATTTTTGAGCATCGAATTAATCGTATCTAATCTTTGTTGTGTATCGAATGTTTTAACATGCTCTAACTCTAGTCTTGATATTTCTTTGCTTAGAAGATTCATCTTGTTTGAATACTCATTATATTTTGTCATAAACAAGGATTCACTAAAATCAGGCGTCTTAACTCTAGTATCAATAAGATTTGATAGCATAGTCTCTGTATCTTGTAGTTCAAGTTTGTGTTCATCAATTTCATCTTGCAAGTTATCAACTACAATCGTTGACTTGATCACATTTCTAATCGTATCCATAATATTTAAATCCTTTAAAAAGACTTCATTTAGCATTTGGATGGTAGTCCCCTCTAAGACTTCATCATAAGTGGCCTTCGCTTTACAATTTGCTTTACCTTCGATATAACCTCCACATTGTTGCATAACTCTTTGTGATGGTTTACCGTAATTCCAATAGCGTCTCTTTAATGTTCTACCACATTCACTGCAAACGATCATCGCTGAAAATGGATACTTATTCGTATATTTCGAAATGTTCTTATCTTCACCAATTCTGATTTGAGCTCGCTCTTTTCTCATGCGTTGAGCTAGTTCAAATGTTTCTTTATCAATGATTGGTTCATGACTATTTTCAGTATAGTAGGTTGGTGCATGGTTTTTATTCTTAACTCTTGTATGATTTAAATAATCTGTACTCACTGTTTTTTGCTGCAGCATATCACCCATGTACTTTTCATTCTTTAAAACTGAATGAACAGATGATACGCGCCATAATCTCTTTCCTGCACCTGTTTTATAACCTAGCTCCATCATTTTGTCAGCAATAGCAGAAGGTCCCATACCGCCAATATACAAGTTGAAAATCATTTTAACAACTTCAGCCTCTTTGGGTTCAATTACAAGATTGCCACCTTTTCTATCTTTCGTGTATCCAAGGAATCGTGCATGATTAATAATTGGAACACCTTCTCTAAATCTTCTTTGAACATTCCACTTTACGTTTTCTGAAACGTTTCTAGCCTCTTCCTGAGCCATGGATGCCATCATCGTAAAGAAGAACTCAACCTTTGGATCAATAGAGCTTAGATTCTCTTTTTCAAAGAATATCTCGACTTTGACTTTTCGTAGTTCTCTAATAAAGTTTAGTGCATCTACAGTGTTTCTAGCAAACCTGGATATTGACTTTGTTAAGATGATATCGATCTCACCTCTTTTTGCCTTAGCTATCATTAAATTGAATTGTTTTCTATGTTTTGTGCTAGTTCCTGATATACCTTCATCAGCGTAGATTCCACAGAACTCCCAGTCAGGATTCTCTGATATTCTTTTTGTGTATTCGTCCCTTTGTGCCTCATAACTTGTTTTTTGTTCCAGGTTATCTGTAGATACTCTTACGTACGCACATACACGCTTTTTTAATATTGGTCTTGATAAATCATCAAGGTTCACATGAACCTTTGGTTGTATAATTCTTACAGTTTTATTTTGCATAATTTAAAACTCCTTTCGCACTTACATTAATCACTCTAAAGGCAATTAATAGCAAGTCATTAAGCGTCTATTGTGTTGCTTTTTAATGTTAAATCAATGACATCATATGTTTTAGCTAGAGCAAGTAGAATCTTGTTAAACTCATCTACTGAAATTATTTGTTGATGTAAAAAATTCAAAATTATCGTTTTTGAAATGTTATATTTCATTTCATTTGTTATAATGGTTTTCACGTAATCATATATGAGGTGCTTAAAGATAAAGAAAAAGGAATTGCCTAAGCAATTCCACCGAAAGGATTCTTGTCATCTGTAAGATATAGATATGACAACTTGATTCTGATTTACCACTGATATTCTAGCATAATGAAAAACTTAATACTATATGCCCATTGCAGGTTTTTATAGGTGATCTTAAGAATGATGTTTTAAAGGTAATAGAAAAACTAAATGAGTTTCAGAAATATCAAATAAAGTATGCTATTAATAAGTATATAAGTAATCTCGCCATCCATTATACGGATTGGACAATAGATCAACTAAATGATAGTGCCACAAACTTGACAGGAGAGTTATCTATTCCTAAAGAAACCAGCTTTTATAAGTTTTCAAAAAATATCTTGGATTTAAAAACTTCAACTGATTATTTTATCAACTTATTGAATATTGATTTAAAACCAACGAACATTGAAATTGGCCATATAGAATCTAAAGGTTTGATTAAACTAACTACAAAAAATCAATTAGTTAGTTCTAGATCCATAGATGGTATTGATGCAACAACGTTACTTCAAAATAAAAAAGATATAAAACCGGTTCTAAAGCTAATAAACAAGATTAATAATGAGTTTATGATTCCAAATGACTTAGTTCAAGAAATAAATAAATATACATCTATAAATCATTTAAAAGATTTTATTTCAATAGAGAAGTATTTAAGTTTGAATAGCGAAAAATATATACCTTCAAAAGGTGAAAAAGCAATTTTGGCTATTCAACATAAGGTAATATCCAAGACTAATAATACTCATTTCATCTTGGATGAACCTGAGTTAAGCCTTAGCAATATTTATATTAATAAGGATATAGTTCCTTTAATCAATAAACTTGCATATGAGGGAAAAACTATAATAGTAGCAACTCATAATCCTAATTTAGCGGTTAGAACTCGTCCAATAAACACTTTGCTAAAACAGACAGATAATAATGTTTATAGAACATACATCGGAAACATGTTTTCGAATACTCTTAAAAACATTATTGATATTAAGGATATTAAGAGTTGGAAAGATGAATCAATAAAGCATCTAGAAGGTGGTAAAGATGCATTTAATGAAAGAGGGTATTATTATGAAAACAATCAAGTGTTATATTGAGTTGATAGAAGGAAAGCAAAATCTCGTTTTTGAGTTTACGCCAGAAAAATTGTACCTAAATTTAGAAAAAGAATCATCTGAAGAAATTAGAAAGTTATTTGTTAACCTTTTAAATAAGTTACTCATTAACGAGTTTAATCTTGAATTTGTTTCTAAAGGGAAGGATTTATTTAACGAAGTAGCTGAGAACTATATCATTAATCTTGATAATGAAATATCAAAACTAATAACAACAGATACCTATGGTAAAGTTAAAGCAGAGAGTAATCTTTTAAAAAAGTGATAAAATATGAACTTTTAGCATTATTTATAGTAAAGTTAGTCTAGAGGTTATCAAAAACAGTGATAAAGTCCATAATGACAAGACATACTGTTTACTAAACATAACCTATTGGTTGTGTTTTTTTATTGAAAATATGTTATAATCAATTACAATTAGAGTCGTAAAATGGAGGGGATGAATTATGAAGTGCCCAAAGTGTGTTAAAGAGATGCAGAAGGGGTTTGTACCATCAAATAGAGGAAGACTATACTGGTCTCCAGAAGATCAAAGAATTCCATGGAACGTTGCAAAGCTTCCAAAAGGGAGTGTGGTATTATCGGATTTTTCGATTACGACAGCCAAAAAAGCTGAAGCCTTTTTTTGTGAATCTTGTAAAATAGTAATATTACCTGTTAAAGATAAAATGGATTTATCAAGTAATGAATGATTTTAATATACAGTTTTTATAATATCAATTTCTCTAAGATATAAATCATCTAGTAATCTCATAAATGTTATGTTTAAGAAGACCTTTCCTTCTCCAAAAATTGGATGAAAATAGGTCATACGAACCAACGAGATAAAAGGAAGGTTATAATGAAATATTTAAATTTGATAGGATTTATAGTTTGCATAGTTGTTGTTTTTTTACCTGAGAAATTCAGGCTTTTATTGATTATTCCATCGATAATTTTTATAATAAATGGGATATTGTTAATAATTAAAGATAGAAAGAATCAATTAGAGAATTGAAAATACAATAATAGTATCATTTATAGTAAAGTTAGTCTAGAGGTTGTAGTAAAGTTAGTCTAGAGGTTATCAAAAACAGTGATAAAGTCCATAATGACAAGACATATTGTAAGCAGTATTGTATTAGAAACAGAACGATGGAGTCAAAAGATACTCTAGACAAATGGGAATATGAAACTCTGAATTATATTCGTCCTACTGGAAAGAATAATGAAGTTGATGATCATGATTATTTAAATCAATCGATCGAAATAGATGCGATTGGATTTACACCCACAAGATTAATGAGTTCTTTGGAGTCAAGACTATTATTCCAAATTCTACCAAAGTTATAGCGTTGAATTATCAAAAAAACAATTTATAGAAATTTAAACTCGATCATCCCGTAGATGACGGTTCTGCTATTGAACTGTCTTTTTTTGTTATCCTAATAATTCATTTCAAATCTGAAATATTAATTTGATAGCTTTGTTAAAACAACTTCTGGTTAACAGCTTTGTCACATTCGAAGTACTATTATTTATTCATAATTCGTTCACATTATTATTGTATATTGATTATGAGGTATTCAACATGAAAGTAAAAAAAATACGTAAAAGGTTTTTTCTAATTGTACTTATTTTATCCGTTTCAATATTCTT
>JAHIRQ010000105.1 GCA_018818645.1 Bacillota bacterium | reverse complement strand
GTTGCTGCTCTACTCCTTGTGTCAGCATTGTTTCTAATATTTGGTGGACTCATTACGATGAAGAAATCACAGATATTGCATGATCATTTGAAGGAATTGGGTGAATAAGATGGCAACAATGAATTTGCGAAATGTAAATAAGATCTATATGAACGGTGTTCAAGCTGTTTTTGATTTCAATTTAGATATCAAAGATGGTGAGTTTATCGTCTTAGTTGGGCCATCTGGTTGTGGAAAATCAACAACTCTTCGTATGATTGCTGGACTAGAAGAAATTAGTACAGGAGAACTATTAATCGATGATTTAAAGGTCAATGATCAAGCACCAAAAGATAGAGATATCGCTATGGTTTTTCAAAATTATGCGCTTTATGCTCATATGACTGTTTACCATAATATGGCTTTCTCGTTAACGTTAAGAAAAGAAGATTCTGATAAAATCCATGAACGTGTTATGTGGGCTGCAGATGTTTTAGGATTAGTTCCTTATTTGAATAGAAAACCAAGAGAACTATCAGGTGGACAACGTCAAAGAGTAGCTCTTGGACGTGCAATCGTCAGAGATCCCAAAGTATTTCTTTTAGATGAACCACTTTCAAATTTGGATGCGAAATTGCGTGGCCAAATGAGAAAAGAATTAAAAGAATTACATCATCGTTTGGGTGTAACCATGATTTATGTGACACATGACCAAATAGAAGCATTAACTTTAGCAGATCGTATCGTTGTGATGAAGGATGGCTATGTACAACAAATAGCAACTCCTGAAGAATTATATGCGAAACCAAATAATTTATTTGTAGCTAACTTTATTGGAACTCCTCCAATGAACTTCTTTCATGCTAAAATAGATCATGAAGGCTTTGTATGGATTGGTGAAGTCAAAATAGATATCACGAGTACTGCAAGCTATAATGCATTGAAGAGAAATAATTATTTTGGAAAAGAAATTACTTTAGGTGTAAGACCTGAACATATCACTATTGAAAGACCATTAAAAGATAAAATGGACAAGGGACACTTTTCAAAAGTAGAACTTTATGAATTGCTAGGCTCTGATGCACTTGTACATTTCACCATTGGTAAAAAGAATGTAATTTCAAAGATTAACTCAAGAGTCATCCTACATCCTGGAGAAGAAGCATATTTTGATTTTGATGTTTCACATCTATATTACTTTGATAAAGAAACGGAAGTGTGCATTTATGAATGATGGAATCAAACGTGAACCGTGGCATATCCGCTGGTACAACTATAATAAATATTCGATTCCAGTCATTTTAACACTGATTGGAACCATTGTTTTCACAATTTTTCTTGATTTTAGAACTGGAGATACAAATTTTGTATCCCACATTTCTGCAATCAATGTCTTAACCAATAAAGTAATAGGCTTTTATTTATTCTCCATTTACATGATTTCTTTAGTGCAATTAGCGAATAGCCTTTCATTTAAGAAAAAAAGATCGCCAGTGTCCTTAATCATGTTTACGATCATGAATGCGATTCAAGTATTGCTTGTCTATCTTTATGTCAATGTATTTTATACCGAAGTAGATCTAAGACCTGAATTTGTCATTACTCCAGCTGGATATTTTTCAATGAATGTAATGATGGTTGGGGCAGCATTTTATATATTAGCAACAGTGTTTGCTTGGTTCTATGTAGATTGGAAGTACGTGAAAATTGAAGAAGAATAATAAACCGGATCAACATCAATTCAATCCCTATAGCATTGATAAACTCAACAATATTAAACCCGGTGTAAAGGTCGGGTTTTTAAAGTTTTGGGTCTCAGGTGCCGCATTTTTCTTAACTTTTACTGCCTTTGCATATGCTGTTGAAGATCTTTTAATCGCTATGTTTTTATTAATGACACTTGGTGTAGAGTATATCGTCAACAAAGTGATTGTTTGGATGCATAATGATAAGATGCCAACACTTCATTATCTACCTCATCATGTAGAAAGAAAGTCTGTTTTAAGCCTATTTGCTACTGCAGGATATGTCTTAGTGATGATTGCATCAAGTTATTTCGCAATTGAGGGTTTGTTATCCCTAGGCATTCCTTCTATTGGCATGCTTATGTTTGGGTTTGATAATATAGGTATTGATCCGATTACGTTTGGTCTTGTCTATTGGTTAATGGATGCTATCTGGCTACAAGTAAAAAACAAAATTTATCCAAAATATAAGATTCGAAAAGAGGTTTAATTATGTTCAAGGTCATATTCAAATCATCAAGAAGTATAACTTTAGAGCTTATCAATCAAGATATTTATTATGCGAAAGATGCTTTTGATGTTATTGTTGATGGAGTACTAGTCATAAAAGATGTTAAAACGAATGTTTTTTCTATATATAATTTAATACCTAGTCACTTGTATAAAATCGAAGTTTTGGGATACTCTGAAGTCATAGAGACCGAAAGTGAGACATCTTTTGTTAACGTAAAGGATTTTGGTGCGATTGGTGATGGATTAACTGATGATACGATGGCAATTCAAACGGCTATGATTTCTTGTCCTAAGCATGGAAGAGTTTTGATTCCTGAGGGTACTTATTTAGTAAGACCACTATTTTTAAAGAGCAATCAAACAATTGAACTTGTAAAAAATGCAACTTTATTGGGACACACGGATCGAAATCTTTATCCGATCTTGCCTGCTCAAATCAAAAAATCATCTGGTACAACGCTAGAATTATCATCCTGGGAAGGAAATCCTGCTCCAACTTTCGCTAGTATAATTACTGGTATTGAAGTTGAAAATGTCAAAATCATTGGTGAAGGTATCATTGATTGTAATGCACAAAACTCCGACTGGTGGGTCAATCATAAGGTTCAACGTGGAGGAGCATGGCGTCCAAAGGGAGTCTTTTTGTCCAATTCAAAAAATATTGGCATGCAAGGTGTGACGGTAACCAATACGCCATCATGGAATCTTCATCCATATTTTTCAAGTTATATTGATTTTATAGATATGAAAATTATAAGCCCTAAAGATTCACCAAACACAGATGGATGTGACCCAGAGTCATGTGATCACGTCAATGTCATTGGCCTAGATTTCTCAGTAGGTGATGATTGCATCGCTATCAAGAGTGGTAAATTTGATATGGGTATGAAATATAGAAGACCAACATCTGATATGGTGGTTAGAAATTGCATGATGGCCTATGGTCATGGAGCAGTTGTTTTGGGTAGCGAAATGAGTGGTGGAATTAAAGATTTATCGGTTACTCAATGTTATTTTAAACAAACGGATAGAGGGTTAAGAATTAAGACAAGAAGAGGTAGAGGCGAGTCTGCAGTTATCGATGGAATAATATTCGAAAACATTTATATGGATCATGTCTTAACTCCACTCGTGATGAATATGTATTATTATTGTGATGATGATGGAAAGACAGAATATGTATGGGATAAGAATGCATTACCGTTAGATCATAGAACTCCATATTTAGGAAAATTCAAGTTTAAAAATATGGTTTGCGAAAATGTACATGTGGCAGCTGGATTCTTTTACGGGCTTCCTGAACAAACCATAAAAAGTATAGAATTAGAAAATATTTCATTTACATATGCAAAAAATCCAATTCCAGAAGTGCCAGCAATGATGAGCTTTTTAGAGAAGATGACAGGTGAAGGTTTGCAGTTTAGATTTGTTGACGAAGTCATTCTAAAAAACGTTAAACTTATTGATCCAACTGGAGAACCACTTGTTTTAGAAAACGTTAAAAACTTTACAGAAGAATAAAAAATAACAAATTGACAGGTATTGTCGTCTATCATATAATGTTATTGTATGAATGAATAGACATATTGTTTTGTATGAAAACACCGTTTATGAAAAAAGGAAGGTATGCCCAATGCTAAAAACTGATATTTTAAAGAAGATTATGGATGTTGGAGTTGTTGCTGTTGTTCGTGCTGAATCCAGTGAACAAGCAATTGAAATCGCTAAGGCTTGTATCAAAGGAGGGCTATCAGCAGTTGAGGTAACATTTACTGTGCCCAATGCGACTGGAGTCATTGAAAGCCTTGCTAAAGCATTTAAACCAAGTGAACTGATTATTGGTGCAGGTACAGTGCTAGATAGCGAGACAGCAAGAATTGCGATTCTTGCAGGTGCAAAATATATCGTAAGTCCTGCTTTTGATCTATCTACAGCAAAGCTATGCAACAGATATCAAATTCCTTATATGCCAGGTTGTTTAACCATTACTGAAATGATTGCTGCAATGGAAGCTGGCTGTGATGTCATCAAATTATTCCCAGGTTCCGCATTTGGTCCATCTTACGTTAAAGCAGTCAAAGGTCCACTTCCTCAAATCAATATTATGCCTACAGGTGGTGTTTCACTAGATAATGTCAAGGATTGGGTAAATGCCGGAGTGGTTGCTGTTGGTGTTGGAAGTGAACTCACTGGTCCTGCTAAAAAACAAGACTATGAAGGTGTAGCTCAACTTGCAAAAGCATTTGTTGATGCATTTCAACAAGCTAAAAAATAGATAACTATGATAGTTGATAATTTATCCAACTTATATAAATATACGTATTTAAACTCAAATATCAATCAAGCAATTGATTTTATGAAGACGCATGACCTACTTTCATTACCTCAAGGAAAGACTCTAGTAGATGGAAATGAAGTCTTTATACTAAGAGAAACTTATCAACCAAGAGTAGAAAGTGAATGTTTTTTTGAAGGACATTTAAAATACCTAGATATTCAAATCGTTTTAAAAGGCTCTGAATACATTGGATATGTCAATAAAAAGAACGAACATATAACAATTACTCATCCTTATGATGTAGAAAAGGATATTGAGAAATATCAAATTATGGATTACACAAAGGTTCATTTATATGATGAGATGTTTGCTATTGTTTTTCCTGATGATCTTCATATGCCTAAATTAAGAAAAGACGATTCAATTACAGTAGAAAAAGCAGTATTTAAAATTAAACTAAGAGACAATAAGGAGTGAAATGATATGGCTAAAGTGATTACAATGGGAGAAATTATGCTTCGACTATCAACACCAGGACAACAAAGATTCGTTCAATCTGAAGCTTTTGATGTTGTTTATGGAGGTGGAGAAGCAAATGTTGCAGTATCATTATCCAATTTTGGACATGAAGCCTATTTCGTAACGAAGCTTCCAAAGCATGAAATTGGTCAAAGTGCAGTCAATGCATTAACACGTTATCAAGTCAAAACCGATTACATTGCACGTGGTGGAGAACGCATAGGAATCTATTTCCTAGAAACTGGAGCTTCCATGCGTCCATCGAAGGTAATCTATGACAGATCGAATTCAGCAATTGCGCTAGCAGATGCTAAAGATTTCGATTTTGATGTCATCTTCAAGGATGCTAAATGGTTTCACTGGTCTGGTATTACACCAGCTATTAGTAAGAAAGCAGCGGAATTAACAAGACTTGCATGTATTGCGGCTAAAAAAGCTGGTGCAACCATCTCTGTTGATTTAAACTATAGAAAAAAACTTTGGACTCCAGCGGAAGCTCAAAGTGTTATGAAAGATTTAATGCAATATGTTGATGTCTGTATTGGTAATGAAGAGGATGCAGAGCTTGTCTTAGGCTTTAAGCCAAAACATACCGATATTTCAAGTGGCAAATTAGAAATAGATTCCTACAAAGAAATATTTAAGGAAATGAAAGAAGCCTTTGGATTTAAGATGATTGCTACCACACTACGTGAATCATTTTCAGCATCAAAAAATGGTTGGAGTGCATTGTTATACGATGGAACAACATTTTATCAGTCTAAGCATTATGTGATTGACCCAATTATTGACCGTGTTGGTGGAGGAGATTCATTCTCAGGCGGACTGATTCATGGACTTTTAACTAGAAAACCACAGGAAGCGATTGAATTCGCTGTTGCAGCGAGTGCATTAAAGCATACAATATCTGGTGATTTCAATCAGGTTAGTGAAGCAGAAGTCGACATTTTATCAGGTGGAGATGCTTCAGGGAGGGTTCAACGATGAAAGATAACCGATCAGTATCAAGAATACTTCAAATATTAGAGCTTATTGCTAAACATGATGAAGGACTAACTTTAGGTCAAATTTATCGTATGCTAGATATACCAAAAGCTACAGTTTATGATTTTTTGCAAACACTATATCGTGCAGACGCTATTTATTATAAAGATCCAAGATTAAAGAATTATGTCATTGGCTCAAAGATGTTTGCGATTGGTTCTGTTTATACGAAGAACTCAAATCTAATTGAAGCAGCACAATTCGAATTGAAAGACTTTGGAGATAAATATGGACGCACTGTATTTATAACAAAGCGTATCAATGATAAGATTGTTTATGTTTTTAAACATCAACCAGCAAATTCGAAGATCGTCACACCTCAAGAAATAGGAACGGTATCAAGAGACTTTGAAAAGGGTCCTATTGGTCAAGCCTATACAGTTTTTGACAAGAATGTTATTAATAATGGGATTGAAAATACAGAACAGATTAAAAAGGATCGTTATGTTTATTCAAGTCTAGAAGATTCATCTCATATTTGTACACTCGCTGCTCCTGTATGGAATTTCGAAAATAGAATCGTTGGTGTATTGGTAGCTGCTGATTTAGCAACAGATGGAGTTCGTCGTGATGTGATTGCTAAAGATTTTGTTCAAATAGCTGAGCGTATATCAAGAAGATTAGGATATTTAGGAGACTTTAATGAATAGGGTTGGCATTCGTGCCCATGACATCGATAAGATGTCACCTGAAGAATTAGCAAAAAAAGTATCATCATATGGCTTTGATGGTGTTCAGTTAGTCTTTAAGAAGGCACTGGATATGGAAGTCGATTTTAACGATTTGAATAGAATTAAAAAGCATTTTACGACACCAATGATCATGATGCTCGGTGCTTATTTTAATCCTGTACATCCTGATTCTAAAGTTTTAATACAAGGTCTTGATTATTTTAAAAAGCATTTAGAGATAGCATTTTCATTAAATTGCAAATATGTAGGTACTGAAACAGGATCTTTAATGGGAAGTCCCTGGGGTTATGTAAAGGAGAATCATGAACAAAAAGCATTGGAAGATGTAATATTAGTGATTCAGGATTTAGTAGCCTTTGCAGAAAAGAAAAATAGTTATGTTGCTATTGAGGGAGCTTATGCACATGTTGCATACTCTCCAAAGCGTATAAGGGAAATACTTGATGCAATAAATAGTCCGAATTTGAAGGTGACTATTGATTTATTCAATTTTCTTCATATTGGTAATTATCAAGAGCGTATGGAAATATTTGAAGAGTCACTATCTTTACTCAAAGATGAAATTGTAATCTTTCATTTAAAAGATTTTAAAGTAATTGATGGTCAATTGATACAAGTTGGTTTAGGGCAGGGTTTAATGGATTATCAAAGGATCATCCAAAGAATTCAAGAGGTAAAACCTGATGCATATTTAATATTTGAGGGTGTAACAGGTCATGATATTGAAACTAGCCTAACCTATATCAAAAATATAATAAAAGGGAAGTGAAAATGATGAAATTAAACATCAGATATAATAATCATCCAGAAGATTCAAAAGGATATGACACAAAAACACTGAGAGAAAGATACTTAATCGAGAAAATATTCGTAGCAGATGAAATCGAGT
>JAHIRQ010000104.1 GCA_018818645.1 Bacillota bacterium | reverse complement strand
TATCGCCTTAATAATATTTTCTAGATGGTCATCAGTGATATCAATATCTAATACATTAGATTGACTTAAGACATGATAAATAATGTCCTTAATCGCGAGCTTTAGTTTGTTGAAAACAAAGGTAATCTTATTTTCATCAATCGCTGTAGTTAGGTCTGGATCAATTGCTTTAAATGTAGAAATATCAACTGCTTCTGCATCTGATTTCGTTTTCAAAGTAAATGTGATAATTTTCTTTGAACCAAATTTTTCTTTAATTAAGTTTAGGTTGCCATCATAGATAATCTTTCCTTGGTCAATTAAGAGAATGCGATTGCACAGCTCTTCAATATCACTTAAATCGTGCGTTGTTAATATAACCGTCGTATTATACTTTTTATTGACATCGAGTATAGTTTTTCTGATATTTTCTTTCGCGATAACATCTAAGCCGATTGTTGGTTCATCTAAAAATAGAAGTTTAGGATTGTGTAAAAGACTAGCGACAATATCCGCTTTCATGCGTTGACCGAGTGATAGTTGTCTAACTGGTTGTTTTAAAAATTCACTCAACCCAAATAGTTCATCGAAATAAGCCATACGTTCTTTGAAGTCTTCATCTGAAACTTGATAGATTTCCTTCAATACAGTAAATGATTCATTTAAGGGTAGATCCCACCAAAGCTGTGTACGTTGCCCAAAAACAACACCAATCTTCTTAGCGTTTTGTGTTCTTTTCTGATATGGCACTAGACCATCAACAACAACAGTCCCACTTGTAGGTGTAAGGATACCTGTTAACACTTTAATCGTTGTCGATTTTCCTGCTCCATTAGGTCCTATATAGCCAACGATTTCTCCTTGATTGATACTAAAAGAAACGTCATCCACTGCTTTTTTAATAATCTTCTTCGCATTGAAAAAACTCTTTAGTACGCCCTTTAAACCTGATTCCTTTTCATAGATGGTAAAGCTTTTACATAATTGTTCAACCTTGATGATTTCCATGTTGCAACCTCATTCTTATAAAAATAAAATACTGCACTTTTTATTATATCACTTGAGCTTTAAAGAATTACCTTTTTTCAGCAAAATGCAGTGTCTACCGATAAAATGCATAAAAAAAACAAGCCGAAGCTTGTTTGATTTATTAAACGAATTCAATGATTGCCATTGGGGCAGCGTCGCCTTTTCTTGGCACTGTTTTGATAATTCTAGTGTAGCCGCCATTTCTTTCTTGGTAACGTGGTCCTAGTTCAGAAAAGAGTTTTTGAAGTGCATTTTGCCCTTCTTTAACATCTTCAAAGCGTACTGTTTCAGCAGCTTGTCTTCTTGCACTTAGAGAACCATCCTTAGCCAAAGTGATCATCTTGTCAGCTAGTTTTTTTAATTCTTTTGCTTTTGCTTCGGTCGTAGTGATACGTTCGTTAATGATGATATCAGTTACAAGATCACGAAGTAAAGCTTTTCTTTGATCGCTGTTGCGTCTCAATCTACTATAAGCCATGATTTACTCCTTCTCTTCATCGTCTAAATGAAATTTTGAATCTTTATTCGAAGTGTTTTCAAATTCTAGTCCATGTTCAGAAAGTTTTTCCTTCAATTCCTTGAAGGACTTTCTACCCAAGCTTCTGAATCTCATTACATCTTCTTCGGTTAAACGAATAATTTGTGCAACTGTATAAATACCTGAACGCTTTAAACTATTGAATAGACGTACAGATAAATCAAGTTGTTCAATCTTCATTTCAAGCTTCTTATTGGTTGGTTCTTCTGCTTGTTCAAAAATAAAGTCTGTTGATGCTGCTTGTTCTGAAATTTGAACAATGACGTCAAGATAATCGATTAGCATTTTTGAAGCTAAAGCTAAAGCTTCTTTAGCAGCGATTGCTCCATTGGTTTCGATATCTAATAAGAGTTCATCAGCATCTCCTCTTGTTTTTTCAACATGATAAGATACTCTTGAAACTGGTGTATAGATTGAATCGATTGGAATAATGCTCTTTTCATTTTTGCTGAATACTTTATTTTTCTCTGCGTTGACATAGCCAACACCACGACGGACAGTGACTTCCATAGAAAGTCTACCTGTATCGGATAGATTAGCAATCACTTGGTCTGGGTTGATAATTTCAACACCATCTACATGATTGAAATCTGCGGCAGTTACTTTGCCAGCACCTACAGCATATAATTCAAGCTTTTGCTCGAAATCTGGATCAAGTGATTCAACTTGGAAAATAACTTTTTTCAAGTTTAACACAATACCCATGATATCTTCGAAAACGCCTTCCATGGTTGAGAATTCATGTTCAATACCGTCAATTTTAATATTAACGATTGCTGCTCCTGGTAAGGATGATAATAGAACTCTGCGAAGTGCATTTCCTAAGGTAATGCCGTAGCCACGTTCAAGTGGTTTGATGATAAAGCGTCCTTTATTGCCGTCTAAAGATACTTCTTCAACTGCGGTTGGTTTTTCAAACTTTAAATCTTTCACAAGTTAGCCCTCCTTAGGATTATCCACGTGGACGTTTTGGTGGTCTACATCCATTGTGTGGTACTGGTGTTACGTCTCTAATCGCAGTGATTTCTAAGCCAGCTGCCTGTAATGAACGGATTGCTGCTTCTCTACCTGGACCAGGTCCTTTAACGGATACTTCTACCTTAATCATTCCATTATCCATAGCTGACTTAGCAACTGCTTCTGCAGTTAACTGAGCAGCGAATGGTGTGGATTTTCTAGATCCCTTGTAGCCTAGTGCACCAGCACTGCTCCAAGCGATTGCATTTCCATCCATGTCTGTGATTGTTACGATTGTATTGTTAAAGGTTGTATGAATGTGTGCAACACCGAGGGGAATATTTTTTCTAACCTTACGTTTAGTTGTCTTTTTACGAGCCATGATTTATTCCTCCCTTACTTCTTCTTGCCAGTGATCGCCTTTGGTTTACCTTTTCTTGTGCGTGCGTTATTTCTTGTATTTTGCCCGCGAACAGGTAATCCTTTACGATGACGGATTCCACGATATGAACCAATTTCCATTAAACGTTTGATGTTTAATGTGACTTCACGACGCAAGTCACCTTCAGTGACATACTTCGCGATTTCCGTACGGATACGGTTCATTTCATCTTCAGTTAATGCCTTAACGCGTGTGTCTTCACTCACGTTTGCATCCTTTAAAATTTGTTTGGATGTTGGTAGCCCAATTCCATATACATAAGTCAACGAAACCACGACGCGCTTGTCGCGTGGGATGTCAACGCCTGCTATTCTTGCCATAGTTCCTCCTAATTAACCTTGTCTTTGGTTATGTCTTTTGATTTTCTTATTAATGACGTAAATTTTGCCTTTACGCTTTACGATGATGTCATCTTCACTTCTCTTTTTTACTGATGCTTTAACCTTCATATGCGTTTCCTCCTTATTTGCGGCGATATGTGATTCTGCCACGTGTTAGATCGTATGGTGATAACTCTACAGTTACTTTATCACCAGGTAAAATGCGTATGTTATTCATGCGGATTTTACCAGAAACATGAGCCAAAACTATATGGCCGTTTTGTAACAGTTCAACTTTGAACTTTGTATTTGGTAATACTTCGATTACCTTTGCTTCTACTTCAATTAAATCTTCTCTTGCCATAGACTCACTCCTTTTTTAATGTTGTTAAAATGTCATATCCAGTTTCCGTGATTACAATCATATGCTCAAAATGAGCACTAGGTTTGCGATCAACTGTAATAGTTGTCCAATTATCGGTTAGGACTTTGACTCTCTTCGTACCGAGATTAATCATCGGTTCTACACAAAATGTCATGCCAGGCTTTAATATTGGACCCTGCTTAGGCTTCCCAAAGTTGGGAACATAAGGCTCTTCATGAAGCTCTCTACCGATACCATGACCGGTGAACTCTTCGACGATGCCGTAGCCGTATGGTTTTATAAAGGATTCGATTGCATGAGATATATCTGATACATGATTCCCAGGTTTAGCTTGTTCAAGTCCGATATAAAGAGATTGCTCTGTGATTTCTAGAAGTTTCTTTATCTCTGAACTGATTTCACCAACAGGGTATGTTGTTGCAGAATCCGCATGATAACCTTTATAATTGACACCAAAATCTAATGTAATAATGTCGCCTTCCTTAAGCACGTGCTTTGTGGAAGGAATACCATGAACAACGACTTCATTAATTGAAGTACAGATGGATCCTGGAAAGCCATGATAACCCTTAAATGAGGGTGTTGCTCCAAGACTTATAATATAGTTTTCGGCGAGGATATCGAGTTGGTGCGTATTGACTCCGGGTTTAATATGCTCTTTAAGCATGTTTCTTGTCATTTCTAGGATGTGCCCTGCTTCGCGCATCAACTCAATTTCGCGTTTTGATTTGATTTGAATCAATTCATCTCACCTAATACTTTCTTGATTGCGGTATCTACTTCCTTGATTGACTGTGTTCCATCAATCATGACGATAGCACCTTTATTTTGATAATAACCAATGACTGGTTCTGTTTGCTCGTTGTAGACACGAAGTCTTCGTTGAACTGTTTCTTCCATATCATCAGCTCTTTGAATGAGCTTGCCGCCATCAACATCACATATGCCTTCTACGTTAGGTTTCTTATTTGTGACGTGATAAACAGCACCACATGATTCACATACTCTGCGACCACTAATACGTTCAATTAGAACTTCATCGGGGACATAGATATTAATCACTGCATCCAATTTCCATTCTTTTTGAATTAATAGTTCATCAAACCATGCTGCCTGATCTACATTTCTTGGATACCCATCAAATAGGAATCCTTTCTTTGCATCGGCATGATTCAAGCGGTGTCTCACAATTTCATTTGTAATATCATCGGGTACCAATTGTCCCCGGTCAATATATTCTTTAGCAATTTTTCCAACTGTCGTATTATCCTTATATAATGCTCTAAAGATGTTACCAGTTGATATATGAGGAATATGATAATGCTTCACTAACAATTCCGCTTCTGTTCCCTTGCCTGCTCCAGGAGGTCCCAATAGAATGATTCGCATTTGATATCCTCCGATTATTTAAATATGCCGCTATATTCTGTTTGACTTGCGTCTGTTTCAACCTGTTGTGTCGTTTCTATTGCAACCCCAACAATAATCAGCAAGGAAGTACCGCCAAGAGTGATTGCCTGTGCTTCAGTTCCAGTGAAACCGAACACGATGGAAGTCAATACTGGTAATACTGCCAAAATAACTAGATATACTGTTCCAATAACAGTAATCTTGAACAAGAGTTTTGCAACAAAGTCCTTCGTATCCTGACCTGGTCTGATACCTGGTACATATGCATTGGATTTAGATAGATTATCTGCAATCTTCTCAGGGTTGATTGTTAAGAATGAATAGAAGAATGAGAATACAATGATGAGCAACACATATAGGATAAATCCGATAGGTTGTTGATAATTAAATATACTATTTAGCCAGCCTGATAATCCTGATGTACTACTTCCAGAAAAACCAACGATCGTGAGTGGAATACTTAGGATAGTTTGAGCAAAGATGACTGGAATAACCCCAGCACTGTTGATCTTCATTGGAATATTTGAGTCTGACTTACCTTGACGGTTAGCATATTGAACAGGAATCTTACGTACTGCAATCTGCATGTATACTACACCTAGGAGAATTCCAAAGTATAATGCCATGATGATAATGAAGAACACGATGTCCCATCCGCCACCACCATTGGTGATGTATTTAGTCCATAATGTTGTCCACATGGTTGGTAAGCTGGTTACAATCCCCGCAACAATTAGCATGGAGGTACCGTTTCCTACACCTTTTTTAGTGATAAGATCCGCTAACCAAATTGCTAATGCTGAACCTGCTGTCATAACAAGTGCCATGTAAATATAGAAGAAATATCTATAATTTTCAACAGCTGATGCTTCTAAGCTTGGGATCAAAACACTACCGTTGATAGAAATACCGATGATTAATGCAAACCCTTGAATAAATGCTAATGCGATTGCAAGATATCTTGTAATTTGGTTTAGCTTAGATTTTCCAGATTCACCTTGTTCACTTAATTCCTTAAACGATGGAACAACCATTTGTAATAACTGAATCGCAATGGATGCAGTAATGTAAGGCGAAATACCAAGTGCCATGATAGAGAATCTTTCGAGAGCTTGTCCTGAGAAGTTATTTAGAATTGCGACAAAGCTACCGCTAGATGCCATAAATGCAGTAATAGCACGGGTATCAAAAAGTGGGACTGTTATATGACTTGCAATTCTAATGACTAACAGGATACCTAACGTAAATGCTAAACGTAGCATTACGGTTTTGTTACTTAGAATTCTTTTTATACGCAACCACACTTTAAATCACCTCTACTGTTCCACCGGCTTGTACGATTGCTGCTTCAGCAGCCTTTGAGAAAACATTCGCTTTAACAGTGAGTTTCTTCTCTAAAGTTCCATTAGCTAGTACTTTTACGCCTGATTTAAGTTTCTTTAAAATATTTCTAGCGATTAATGCTTCTGGAGTTACAACTTCGCCGTCAGCAAACAGATTTAAATCTGCAAGATTCACGACTGCGTATTCCTTACGGTTTACGTTCTTAAAGCCTCTTTTTGGAAGTCTTTGGAAGAATGGAAGCTGACCGCCTTCAAATCCTGGGCGAGGTCCGCCACCAGAGCGAGAAAGTTGACCTTTGGTTCCTTTACCAGCTGTTTTACCGGTACCACTTCCGGGTCCTCTGCCTAAACGTTTACGGTTTTTGCGAGCACCTTCTACGGGTTTTAGTTCGTTTAACATTGGTGTTTCCTCCTACTCTACTTCTTTTACTTCAACCAAGTGTGAAATTGTATGAATCATGCCATCAATGGCTTCATTAGACTCTTTCACAACAACTTGGTGAATCTTTTTTAATCCGAGTGCATGTGCTGTTTTTACTTGATTAGGATTACGCCCAATCAAACTTTTCTTTAATGTGACTTGTAGTTTCATTATACCAACTCCGCAATATCCACACCACGAAGTGCAGCAACTTGTTCAGCAGTTCTTAATTCCTTAAGTCCTGCAAATGTAGCACGCACCATGTTGATTGGAGTTCTTGAACCTATGCACTTAGAAAGAATATCATTAATGCCAGCAAGTTCGAATACAGCACGAACCGCCCCACCAGCGATGATACCAGTACCTTCTGAAGCTGGCTTAAGGAATACTTTACCTGCTCCATAGTTTCCTGTAATTGCATGAGGAATTGTTGTTCCTACAATAGGAATATTAATCATGTTTGTTTTCGCATCTTCTACAGCCTTCTTAATTGCATCTGGAACTTCAGCTGCTTTACCTGTTCCAAAACCAATTTGACCTTGCTTGTTTCCAATGACCACTAAGGCAGCAAAACGGAAACGACGACCACCCTTAACAACTTTCGTTACACGGTTGATCGAAACAACACGTTCTTCGAATTGATTGTCTTGTTGCTCTTCTTGATTGTATCTTTCTCTAGCCATGTCTGTCTCCTCCTTAGAATTGTAGTCCTGCTTCACGTGCAGCTTCAGCTAATGCTTTGACACGTCCGTGGTATAAATAACCACTTCTGTCGAACACTACTGCTGTTACACCTTTAGCAAGCGCCTTTTCGGCGATCAATTTACCAACTGCCTTAGCTGATTCAACGTTTGAACCCTTAAGGCCTGTTTCCTGACTACGAGCACTGATAAGTGTAGTTTGTTTTAAGTCGTCAATAATCTGTACATAAATCGCAGTGTTTGAACGGTATACTGAAAGTCTTGGACGTTCTGCAGTACCTTCTACAATCTTACGGATACGTAGATGACGCTTTTGTCTTGTGACATTCTTAGATATTTTCTTAATCATCGTGATGTCCTCCCTTACTTAGCAGTCTTTCCAGCTTTACGTGGAACATACTCATCAACATAACGAATGCCTTTTCCAAGATATGGTTCAGGTTTTCTAACACTTCTAATTTTAGCAGCGAATTCGCCTACGACTTGCTTGTCTGCGCCTTCAATGATAATATCTGTGTTTTTCGGAATGGTGACAGTGAGTCCTGCTGGAATCTCTAGTTCAACTGGGTGTGAATACCCCATACTTAAGTTCACGACATTGCCTTGGAGGTTTGCTCTATAACCAACACCGCGAATTTCTAATTGCTTCTTAAATCCTGTGGAGACGCCAGTAACCATGTTAGCTAACAAAGCGCGTGTAGTTCCGTGGATTTTTCTTGTAAATATTGCATCATCTGGACGTGAGATTTTAATTTCTGCACCTTCCATTTTGATGTCTAAAAGTTGATTGAATTGGAATTCAAGTTGACCTTTTGGGCCTTTAACTACTGCGTAGTTTTCTGGGCTTAACGTTACAGTAACGCCAGCAGGAACTTGAATCACTTTATTTCCTATACGTGACATAATTTCCTCCTTATTACCATACGTAGGCGAGCACTTCGCCGCCAACTTGAGCTAGACGTGCTTCACGATCAGTCATAATTCCCTTAGATGTAGAGATAAGCGCAACGCCTAGTCCATTTAACACCTTAGGTATATTTTCTACTGCAGCATAAACACGAAGTCCTGGTTTCGATATCCGCTTTAAACCTTTAATTACACGTTCTTTTGTCTTCGTGTATTTCAAGGTAACAACAATTTTGCCTTGTGGTCCGTCTTTAACTACTGAGTAGTCAACGATGAAACCTTCCTTTTTAAGTACTGCGAGAATATCAGCCTTTAATCTGGAATTAGGCATTTCTACTTTCTCATGACGCATTTTATTTGCGTTACGAATACGCGTAAGCATATCCGCGATTGGATCAGTCATAACCATGTGTTTTTCCTCCTAATTACCAGCTTGCTTTTTTAACACCAGGAATTTGTCCCTTATGTGCTAAATCACGAAACGTCAGTCTCGACAAGCCAAACTTGCGCATATAGCCACGTGGGCGACCATCGATTGAATCGCGATTTCTAACACGAGTTGGAGAAGCATTTCTAGGTAGCTTTTGTAAAGCTAGGTAGTCACCTTTTTCCTTTAACTCTAATCTGATTTCACGGTAGCGTTCAACAATTACCTTGCGTTCTTCATTTTTAATAATTAATGATTTCTTTGCCATAATACGCCTCCTTACTTCTTAAACGGCATGCCAAGTTGACTTAATAATGCGCGTCCTTCTTGGTCGGTTTTAGCCGTTGTTACAATTACAATGTCCATACCACGAACTTTTTTAACTTTATCCAAACTAATTTCTGGGAAAATGATTTGTTCTCTAATACCAACTGTGTAGTTTCCGCGTCCATCAAATGAATTTGATGAAATACCTCTAAAGTCACGTACACGTGGTAATGCGATAGAAATTAACTTGTCTAGGAAATAGTACATTCTATCTCCACGAAGAGTTACTTTGGCACCAATTGGCATTCCTTCTCTTAACTTAAAGTTAGAGATAGAATTTTTAGCCTTAGTTACTAATGGTTTTTGACCAGTGATTTGCTTTAATTCTTCCACAGCGTCATCTAAGACCTTCGGATTGAATACAGCATCACCGACACCCATGTTAACTACAATCTTTTCAATTCTTGGCACCTGCATTACAGATGTATAGTTGAATGCCTTAATCAGTTCGGGTTTGACAACATTTTCATATTTAGTTCTAATTTCTGTCATTGTCTAAACTCCTTATTTATCAAGGCTTTCGCCTGATTTTTTCGCATAACGGACTTTCTTCCCATCAACTTCACGATAGCCAACACGAGTTGGTTTGTTAGTTTTTGGATCAAGAATTGCTATGTTAGAAACATGAATTGGTGCTTCTTTTTCAATAATGCCGCCTTTATCATTCGCTTGTGTTGGGCGTTGGTGTTTCTTCATTAGATTGACACCCTCAACCAATACGCGATCTGTGTTTGGATATACTTTTAAGACGCGACCTGTCTTGCGGGTAGTATTTCCTTTTTTATCAGTTACAAATTGATCGCGTCCGGCAATAACTGCAACTGTGTCTCCAGCTTTAATATACATAGACGAGACCTCCTTATAGTACTTCTGGAGCTAGGGAAACGATCTTCATGAAGTTCTTTTCTCTTAACTCTCTTGCCACTGGTCCGAAAATACGGGTACCACGTGGATTTAAATCATCTTTAATAATGACTGCTGCATTTTCATCAAATTTGATGTATGAGCCGTCTGCGCGACGAAGGCCTGAAACCGTACGAACGATAACTGCTTTACATACTTCACCTTTTTTTACAATTCCCGCTGGTGTAGCACGCTTAACTGTTACCACTACGATATCACCGATATTAGCATAACGACGACGGGTTCCCCCTAAAACCTTAATCACAAGTACTTCTTTAGCTCCAGAGTTGTCTGCGACAACCATTCTGCTTTCTTGTTGAATCATGTTTTTATCCTCCCTATACTAAGTCGGCCTTAGCAACAACTTCGAGGAGACGGAATCTCTTCGTTTTTGATAGGGGACGAGTTTCCATTATAGTAACTTTATCTCCCATGCCTGCTAAGCCTTCTTCATCATGCACATGAAACTTCTTTGATACCTTTATACTTTTGCCGTATAAAGGTGACTTTTTAAATGTGTCTACAACTACAGTTATCGTTTTATCCATTTTGTCAGATACTACAATTCCCGTATAAACTTTTCTATTATTACGATCCATGGTATCCTCCTTATTCAGCACGTTCACTGATGATTGTCTTCATTTGTGCAATCGTTTTTTTAACTGTACTAATACGAGCGGTATTTTCTAGTTGTCCTACTGCAAGTTGAAAGCGCAGGTTAAATAACTCAGCTTTTAGCTCGACGATTCTTTTTTCTAGATCAGCTGTGCTAATCTTTCTAATTTCTACTGCTTTCACGCTTGCTCACCTCTTTTAACAATTTTTGTCTTAATAGGTAATTTGTGTGAAGCTAGGCGTAGTGCTTCTCTTGCGATTTCTTCAGACACGCCATTGATTTCAAACATGATTTTACCTTCTTTAACAACCGCTACCCAGTGATCAGGAGCACCTTTACCGGAGCCCATACGCACTTCAAGTGGTTTCTTAGTCTTAGCTAAGTGTGGGAAGATATTAATCCATACTTTCCCAAGTCTCTTCATATGTCTAGTCATCGCGATACGAGCCGCTTCGATTTGACGGTTAGTAATCCAAGCACCCTCTTGTGCAACTAAGGCAAAATCTCCGTTTAGAATTTCATTTCTTCCCTTTGCTAAGCCTTCATAGCTGACACGGTGAGGACGACGGAACTTCGTTCTTTTAGGCATTAACATAATTATTTGCCTCCCTTGTTGTCACGATTATCACGTTTAGGTCTATCTGGACGTTGTCCTCTATCCTGACGTGGTGCTCTTTCATCTTGTTTTTTAAGATTGTCTTCACGAGTTTGTCCTGGAAGAACTTCCCCATTATAGATCCAAACCTTAATACCAAGGATACCATAAGTTGTATTTGCTTCTGCAGTTGCATAGTCAATGTCAGCGCGTAGTGTATGTAGTGGAACTTGTCCTTCTGAATACCCTTCGCTTCTTGCAATTTCAGCTCCACCTAAACGGCCTGATACTAGAGTCTTACAACCCTTAGCTCCTGACTTAAGTGCACGTTGCATTGCAATTTTTTGAACACGTCTAAATGATGCACGACTTTCTAATTGCTCAGCAATGCTTTGTGCAACTAGTGTAGCGACTCTTTCTGGACGTTTAACTTCAACAACATTAAATACGATTTCTTTTTTAGTAAGTTTTTCTAATGTAGCAACAGCCTTTTTCTTGGTTTCAGCATCTCTACCGATAACAATACCTGGCTTAGCTGTGTGTAAAGTAACCTTCACACGGTCTTTTCCGCCCTTACCTTTTACGCGTTCAATTTCAACGTGAGAAACAGCGGCTTTTTTATAAAAATCATTCAGGTACTTACGTATCATAGCATCTTCTTTTACTAGGAAAGGTACTGCTGTTTTTTCAGCATACCATTTTGAATCCCAAGTACGGATGATACCAAGACGCATACCAATTGGATTAACTTTCTGACCCATGTCTCTTCACCTCTACTCTTTATCTGCCACAACAACTGTGATGTGGCTAGTTCTCTTTTGAATGATATCGCCTTGACCTTTAGCTCTTGGTAAAAGTCTTTTTAGACGAACACCTTCATTTACATAAACTTCTTTAACAAATAAGTTCTCAACGTTTGCATTGTTGTTGTGCTCAGCGTTAGCGACTGCGCTATTCAGCACTTTCAAAATAACTGGTGAGGCAGCACGTGGTGTAAACATTAGAATTGCTTGCGCTTCTTTTATGTCTTTACCGCGAATGAGATCGATTACCAATCTTGCCTTACGTGGAGTTATGCGAACGGTTTTAGCTATAGCTTTAGTTTCCATTTTTCATTCTCCTCCAATTACTTCTTTTTAGCTTTCTTATCATCTTTGCCGTGTCCGTGATATGTACGTGTTGGAGCAAACTCGCCGAATTTGTGACCAACCATATCTTCTGTTACATACACTGGGACGTGTGATTTACCATTATAAACGGCAACCGTGTGTCCAACGAAATCAGGGAAAACCGTTGAACGACGTGACCATGTTTGGATCACTTTATTTTCGTTTGCTGCATTTTGTTTCTGAACCTTAGCTAGTAAATGATCATCACAAAATGGTCCTTTTTTAACTGAACGTGCCATAATTTTCCTCCTACTTCGTGCGACGACGAACGATTAAGTCGTTTGACGCTTTTTTACTGTCGCGAGTCTTAACTCCACGAGCCTTCTTACCCCATGGGGTCATTGGTGATTTTCTACCGATTGGTGTTCTACCTTCACCACCACCATGTGGGTGGTCGTTAGGGTTCATAACAGATCCACGAACTGTTGGGCGTGTACCCATGTGACGTGTTCTGCCAGCCTTACCGATATTAACTAGTTCCCATGATTCATTACCTACAGTACCGATTGTTGCACGGCATGTACCTAGAATCTTACGAACTTCACCTGATTGAAGACGAACTAGAACATATTTGTCTTCGCGTCCAAGTATCTGAGCTGATGCTCCGGCACTTCTAGCGAGCTGTCCGCCTCTTCCTGGGCTCAATTCGATGTTATGAATAATTGTACCGACAGGAATATTCATGATTGGTAATGCATTACCAGTCTTGATATCTACTTGTTGACCTGAGAAAATCTCAGTTCCTACTTCTAATCCTTTTGGAGCAAGAATGTATCTCTTTTCACCATCTGCATAGTGAATTAAAGCGATATTTGCTGTACGGTTTGGATCATACTCAATTGTAGCCACCTTACCGACAATGTCATCCTTGTTACGTTTAAAATCAATTACGCGATATTTTCTTTTTGCACCGCCACCGATGTGACGAACGGTAATCTTACCTTGGTTGTTACGCCCACCTGTGCGAGAAAATGGCTCAAGTAGTGATTTTTCAGGAGTAGATGTTGTAATTTCTTCGAATGTTAAAACACTCATGCCACGACGACCGTTGGTTGTCGGGTTGTATTTTTTAACCGCCATTTGGTTAAACCTCCTCTAATTTTTCACTTAAATCGTGAAGGCGTCAATCTTTTGACCTTCAGCTAACTTAACCACTGCTTTTTTATAAGCAGATTTATAACCTTCATGTTTACCCATTCTTTTGAATTTTGGTAACACGTTAATCGTGTTGACTTTTAAGACCGTTACGTTGAAGATTGCTTCAACAGCTTTCTTAATTTCAACCTTGTTTGCTTTTCTATCAACCTTAAATGTGTATCTGTTTTGACTTTCAATCAATTTTGTTGATTGTTCAGTGATGATTGGCGCTTTTAAAATGTCATAATATTTAGTCATTGCCCAATACCTCCTCTAGTGCTTCAATAGCATCTTTTGTCATAATCAGGTTCTTACAATTTAGGATGTCATATACACTGACATGGCTTACATTTGAGAATGCGATAGTTGGGATATTTCTAGCTGCAAGCATTTCATTTTCACCAAATTCTTTCGCTACAACTAATGTTTTTCCAACAATACCAAGACCTGCTAAGAATTGTTCGAATAACTTCGTTTTTGGAGCTTCAATACTAATTGTTTCAACTACCTTTAATTGACCCTTAGCTGCATGGTATGAAAGTGCAGATCTTAAAGCTAATTGACGAACCTTTTGATTCATTTTAATAGCATAACTTCTTGGAGTTGGTCCGAAAACGACTCCACCCTTACGCCATTGTGGAGAACGAGTAGAACCTTGGCGAGCACGACCTGTACCCTTTTGGCGCCATGGTTTTCTTCCACCACCAGATACTTCGCCACGGTTTTTAACATCGTGAGTACCTTGTCTCATTGCTGCTCTTTGAGCATTTACTACATCATATAAAGCTTGTTGATGTGGTTCAATACCGAATACATAATCGGATAAGGTTAAGTCAGCAACTTTGCTACCTGCTTGATTTAATAAGTTTACTTTTGGCATATTAACCCTCCTTACTTGGCACTTTTAATTGCAGATCTAACGATAACTAGTCCCTTATTAGGTCCTGGTACGCTTCCGCTAATTAATAGTAATTGATTTTCTACATCCACACCAGCAACTTTCAAGTTTTGAATAGTTACTTGTTCAGCTCCCATTTGACCTGGTAGGTTTTTGCCTTTAAGCTTACCCTTGATAGGTCCCATTGAACCTACACCACGATGGTATCTAGAACCGTGTGACATTGGTCCTCTTGATTGGTTATGTCTCTTAATTGTTCCTTCGAAACCTTTACCTTTAGAAGTCCCTGTTACATCTACTTCTTCGCCTATTGCGAATAATTCTGTCTTTACAAGGTCACCGACCGCTAAATCCACTAATTCATTTTTAAGCTCTTCTTTAAAGCGGATTTCTTTAATGAAGCGCTTAGGTGCTGTATTAGCTTTTTTCACGTGCCCTTGTTCAGGCTTGTTACTTAATTTGTCGCGTTTAGTTTCGAAACCAACTTGTGTAGCTACATAACCATCTGTTTCAACAGTCTTTTGTTGTAGTACAACATTGTCAGCCACGTCTACGACAGTCACTGGGATAAGTACGCCATTTTCATCGAAAATTTGCGTCATACCAAGCTTTCTACCTAAGATTCCTTTGGCCATAATTTTACCTCTTTCTTATTTTTATTATTTCTTAAGTACGATATCAATACCGGATGGTAAATCAATATCCATTAATGCACTAATTGTCTTTGGGTTTGGATCAATGATTTGAATCAATCTCTTGTGCGTTCTACGTTCAAATTGTTCACGTGAATCTTTATTAACGTGAGGGGAACGTAAGATTGTGAAGATTTCCTTTTCAGTTGGAAGAGGAATTGGTCCTTGAACTGTTGCTCCAGTTCTTAGAGCACTGTCAACAATCTTCTTAGCAGCTTGATCGATTAATCTGTGATCATATGCCTTCAAACGAATTTTAATTACATCTTTTGCCATTTTAATAGCTCCTTTCGCCTATAATCTTGTATAGACTTGCTCCACAGAAAAACCTAACACGTAGACAACGGCTATCCGTGTGTCAGCAACCTTCCATTTCACAGCCTGCTCGTTTTCACACGAGCGTTATAATTATATAAGAAAAGAATGAGAAAAGCAACACTTTTGTCACATTTTCTCATTATAGTCGTATTTCTTTCTATTTAATTGCTTATCTTTTAATTATTTCAAATCTTTATCCTTATCATCGTCATTTGGTTTGTTCTTTGTCAACTTAGCTAGTTTCTTTGCCTTAATCATTGCTCTATATCCAACATAATTCCCAACTGAGCCTAAATGACTTTTAAATACATTGTAGACAAGGTGCATTTTATTCACAGGAATAGCATATTCCTTAAATCCTCTTTTTAAAAACTTGTTTAAGATTTCTGGGTTAGTTAATACATTCCCATGTAATATATGGCGTTGATAATTCTTTAATTTTTGCATTAATTTATGAATTCTTCTTAAGTCATCTATACTGACTGAATCAATCATTTCAATATGTGCGTTTCCTTTTAGCTTATCGAAATCATCATCAATTTCATCATATAAATCATCTAATCCGATTATTATAAAATCTAGTTTTCTAAAATCAGTACCATACATTATAGCTAGTTCTGACTCTAAAGCCCCACCTATGTTAGGTCTTAACGCTTTTCTTCTAGCAAAATGAAATTCAATGTGCATCAACCAATCAGCTATTTCTTTCTTGCTCATTAACATAGGAATGATAATGTTTAAGCGCTTTTGAGTTATTGCAGATGCTGCAGCAGCGGCATCAAAAAAAACCTCAAAAATCTTACCAAACTTATCTACCCCTCTTATATCTGTAACCTCATCACCCATAATATCGAGTGTGATATTATGATCAAAATGAGGTATTTCAAGAAAAAACTCTTTATCGCCCATTCTTTGTATAATGTCTACATATTTCGCTGTTTGTTCTTCTAAACTTGGTGTAATTCCTCTTGCATTAAAATAATACTCTGTCTTGAAACAACACAATCCGTGATAATTATTAGATTGAGCAATCATGTCAATAGATAACGTATCAACTGTGGAAGCAAATATTTTAAATTGGGGGTTTTTAAAAACTAAATCCTCAAATTTATCATCAGTTCGGTTATTGATAAGGTTGAAATGCTCATTCATACGTTCATCTGAGGGGTTGATAAATAAAGATTTTTTGACTTGATCAATTACTATAAATTCATTATTTTTTATTAAATGATTACATACAATAAGTGGAAATCCAAAATCAATAGCATATGCACTTGGTTCACCAATTTTGGGATGCTTTGTGCATATTACCCCTTTCAAATGTTTGGATACATCGTCAAATATCTCTGGTTGAAAATCCTCTGTAACAAATATAAAGTCTTCATTAATACCCCTAGTCAAACTCTGAATAAGTAGTTTGCTCATTAGACTATAGATGCGTTTTTTTGTATACTCGAGTGTATTATCAACTTCTTCTTTTGAAGTATATCTATATCTTTCATTCAAAGCCAGTTCTTTATTCGCGTTAAATGCTTCTAGGAAAGCTTTTCTTATATCACACTTCTTACTCAACACTAAAGTTCTGAACTGATTAAGAAATACTGATTTGTGTAATATATTCACTGTATCCATTAAAACCCCATCCATGCTCTTCTTCACATCAAGATCAGCAAGAATAGATCTAGCAACATACATCTCTTCATCCACTATTATCTGGAGTTTTTCAATAAAATCCAATAATACAATTTCATCATCATTAAACTTGTTTATAAACTCTTTAAAGACCAATGCTCTACCTATCGCATCGCAAGGTGTTAAAAAAGTACAGCCTGCTTTATGTTTTATCTCTAGCTCCAACATTTGTTATATTTATCCTTTTCATATTTACATAATTTGCTGCACCAATAATGCCTGCGTCATTTCCAGTCTTTGCTAGGGTAAATGGAATGTCACCTGTGCTAAATCTAGCATGTTTTTTATAATGTTTCTTTATTGTATCAATCAATATATCACCAGCTTTTGAAACCCCTCCGCCAATAATAAAGATATCTGGATCTAAACTTACTGATAATATGCTTGCGCTTATTGCCATGTATTCGCCAATCTTATCAACAACTTTCATTGCGACGATATCACCAGCTTTAGCATAATCGAAAACATCTTTCACTGTAAGTTTTTCCAGATTTAATCGGGTTGGATACATTAAAGAAAATTCTTTTGTTTGTCTTAAAATAGCATTCGTTCCACATATTTGCTCTAAGCATCCTGATAATCCACAACTGCACGGTTCAGTCCCTTCAAAAACATGCATGTGACCAATTTCGCCACCAGCTCCAGTTCTACCCTCCAAAATTTCGCCATCGATAATGATTCCACCCCCGACACCTGTTCCTAATGTGTAAAAAACAGCATTCCTATGAGGGGTATCGAGAATCTGATTCTCACCATAGGCAGCTATGTTTGCATCATTTGAAACAGCTATCTTTATTCTGCGGGGTAAATATTTATTCATTTCAGAATAGATATCTATCTTTTGCCACTTTAGATTAGGGCACTTCTCAACATATCCGTTTTTAACCGGACATGGTACTGCAATACCAACCCCCTCAATCTGACTAATGTCAATTTTATTTTTTTCATTCATCATGCAAATAGTATCAGCAACAAGTTGGAAAACACTTGTCTCATGATTAGTTGTTGGAGTTTCATTTTCATATTTTTGAATCATTTCCATTTTTGGAATAGAAAAAAGACCATACTTAATATTAGTTCCCCCGATATCAACACCATAGACATACTTTTGCATTCAAAGCCCTCCCTCATAAATCCTACAAATTATTATACTATAAAATTTCTACATTAGAGCATTTTTTTTTATATATTTTAAAGAATAAAGCATCCTTTAGGATGCTTTACTTTAGTTTATTGATTTTTAATAGTGTTCTTTAAAATATTTACTGATATTCTCTAGTGACTTCATTAGAACTTCATCTTTTTCTAATTCCAAATCTTTGAAAAGTGAAGAAACCATCTCGTTATGAAATTCGTCATGAACCTTCAATACATCTTGTGCTGAATCAGAAAGTTTAAGATATACTTTTCTACGATCTGATTCATCTCTATATCTAAAGACATAATTTTTTCGTACTAAAACATTAATTGATGTTGTTAATGTTCCTAAAGTAACTCTTAGTTTTTGTGCTACGCTGCCCATTGTTGGTATCTGGGAATTTTTAATTGCTTCAAGCACATGAACCTCTGTCATTGAGATTTTTACCCCTCTTTGCTTAAGGACATCCGCTTCAATACTTAGGATGTGGTTAAAAACATCCACCAACAACTCATTGATTACTTCTTTAGGAGAAACCACTCTACATACCACCTTTTTTTTATAATACTATGTATCCAACACCTAATGTTCCTGGGCCTGCATGAGCACCAACTACTGGAGTTAGTGGTACTAACTCAACTGTAATATCAGGTCTAAATCCAAGTATTTGTTGTTTAATTTCTTTAGCTTTTTCTTCATTATTCGTGAATGCAATAAACATCACTACATTCTTTCCTTCAATATCATGTTTAATAACTTCAACAAGTCTAGCTTGAGCCTTGCTTGTTGTTCTGATTTTTTCAAAAGGAACCAAACTACCATCTCTTTGAACATGTAACAATGGTTTAATCTTTAATAATGTACCCAAAAATCCACTTGCTGCTGATAATCTACCATTTTTAACTAAGAATTTTAGTGTATCTACAAGTACATAGATATAAATATGATCTCTTATTTTCTCTAATTTATCAATTATATCTCTAACTTTACTACCATTTTTAATCATTTTTATAGCTTCTAGAACTAGAAAAGCTTCACCATAAGAAACGCTTCTAGAGTCAATAACAAATACATTGATACCAGGAACCATATCTTTGGCTAAAACAGCACCTTGATAAGTACCGCTTAATTTTGATGAAATAACAACCGCAATTACATCAGTATATCCCTCATCTTTTAACTCTTCATAAACACTTGCAATCTTACCTGTAGAAGTTTGTGAAGTAGATAGATCAATTTCAGGATTCGCATTAATTATATCATAAAATTCTTTTGCTTGAATATCGACATAATCTTCGTACTCTTTTCCTCCAAGATTTAAAGTAGATCTAATCATTTTCACTGGATAGTCCAACTTCATGTAGTCAACACCTGAATTACCACAAACAACAATTCCTATTTTTTCACTCATTTTTTACTTTCTCCTTCAAATTATTTGAACTTCAAATATTATTGCTAATTCTATGATATCATAATGTTTATAAAATTCAACTAAAATGTTATTTAATAATAAATATTGATCTTGTCTAGCTGATTGATAGCTAATAAATCTTTCTGTGTGTTAATTTTTAATTGGATAAATTTAGATAAGAGAGAAATCTCATAGTTATTGTAATCAATGTTTTCCGTGTTAATCACACTATGAACTCGATCAAACTCAGGTCGATAAATCAGGACATAATTGGTAACATCAATACTCTTATCAACTATATTCGCTATAACTTGTCGATGAGTGATTGATTCTTGTAGTTTCTTCGTGTATCTCTCTTCACTTCTTCTTTCGTCTTGATTAAACATTCCAAATTCTAGGACAATTATAGATCTTTCGTAAACAATCAAATAGTCAGTCCTCATGTGGTTTCCAAATATAAGTGGATACTCCATTAAAATATGTATCTTATCAGATTCTATACCAGTCTTAAATAACTCTATAAGTAACCTTCTCATGAGTAGAAGAGTGTCAAACCATGTAATTACCTCTTCTTCCTTCAATGGCCATATAGTTATCAATTGTTCACTAAACCGTTTCTTAAGTTCTTGATAGATAGGCAATGATTGGTAAATGTTTACTCTTTCCTTCAGTAATTGTCTTTCAATTTTCCATGAAAGTTTATCCAAGAAGTCTGAAAAGGTATTGAATTTGTTAATCCCCTCAAAATAGTACATAGATTTTATTCTCATTGCATTAGTCACCTCTACATATAGTAGATGTCTAATTGAGAAATTACTTTATTTCGAGAGTTTATCAAAGATAAATTCTACCATTATAGTATTTATCTAGTCTTTGATCTTATTTTGATCAAGTTTAAATTCAATTTGCTCAATTTTGTTTTTTGTTTTTGATAACACTTTTATACTTCCTACATTTATTTTTATCGCTGATTTATTCTTTTTATCTTCTAATTGTGATAGTTGGCTTTGAACAAATTCCCCTATCGTATTAAATCCTTTTGAAGAATCAATTTCTATCCCCAATTTTCCTTCAATGTCGCTAATTAACATATCACCATCAAAAATATAGCGAAACTCATTTATAGTTTCTGAATGCTCACTAATAAAATCGTGTTCATCATAGATATTTCCAACAATTTCTTCAATTATATCTTCCAATGTAATGATTCCTTTTAACTGGTTTGAACTATCCATAACAAAGGCTAGATGCTCAAAAGTATCTCTCATTTGCTTTAATATCACGTTTAATTTCATATCTTCGTTTATTATATAGGGTTCTCTTACTAGGGCAGCTATATCGATATCCTGCATTGGTTTCTCTATGAGTTCAATTAATAAGTCTTTAACATAGATTACCCCTACAATGTTGTCCATATCTCCTTTAAACACTGGAATTCTAGAATATCTAGACTCAATAATATTCTTAATATTAGGTTGAGCCAAATCCAAACCAATGATATCATTCTTTGGAGTCATAATCATATCCGCAGCTAGATCATCTAATTTAAAGATCCTATTCATCATATTCTTTTCTTCTGACTTGTACAACCCAACAATATGCCCATATACAATCATTTCTCGAATTTCATTTTCGGTAATTCTTGAGTTGTCTTTTTCAGGTTTCATACCTAGAATCCGTATAACAAACTCGGTTGAAACACTTAGCAACCAAACAAATGGTTTAAATGCAATCATAAATATATTAATCACAGGCACACAAAATAAAGCAAATTTAACTGGGTTTGTAATAGCTATTCTTTTGGGAACAAGTTCACCTAAAACCAATGTAAAAAAAGATAATACAAATGTAATAATAACGACAGCTAAACCATCAGATATTATAATGTTAATCTTAGTTAGTAGATTCACTAAATCCCCCGATAGTTGACTACCTGCAAAAGCACTTGAAAGAAAACCAGCAAATGTAATAGCCACTTGAATTGTAGACAAATACTTCGTTGAATCATGAGTTACTTTTTCAAGTATAGAAGCATTTTTTATACCTTGACTTTTAAGTTTATGTAAATCAGATGGCTTTATCGATACTAAAGCCATTTCTGCAGCAGCAAAAAAACCATTAATTAAAATTAAGACGACAATGAGAATAAGGATTGGTAGCATATAAAACTTTCAACTCCCTTTCTTTAAAAAATTAACAACATGTTGAAAATGAATAATTTTTCGTATGAAAATAAAAATATAAAACGACTACTTGTATATTAACACAATATAATCAGCAAGTAAATTTACCACTGATTTATATCCTAATCATTTTTATATAAAATGCTTTAATATCTTCTATTTTATCAAATAAAAAAAGCCACTAATTGGCTTTATAAATTTCGCGATGGTGGCTCCGGGCAGAATTGAACTGCCGACACAAGGATTTTCAGTCCTTTGCTCTACCGACTGAGCTACAGAGCCTAATAATGGCGGTCCGGACGGGATTTGAACCCGCGATCTCCTGCGTGACAGGCAGGCATGTTGACCCCTACACCACCGGACCATTTGGTTGCGGGAGAAGGATTTGAACCAACGACCTCCGGGTTATGAGCCCGACGAGCTACCAGACTGCTCTATCCCGCGATATGAAAAACATTCAGTTATTAGACTACTATGGCGGAGGAAGAGGGATTCGAACCCCCGCGGCTTTTACGCCCTGTCGGTTTTCAAGACCGATCCCTTCAGCCAGGCTTGGGTATTCCTCCATAATTATAGCACATTTATACTTAAAAAGTATAGATAGTTGGTGGACCCGGTAGGACTCGAACCTACGGCCGACCGGTTATGAGCCGGTAGCTCTAACCAACTGAGCTACGGGTCCAAACTGGTAGCGGCGGGGGGGGTCGAACCCTCGACCTTACGGGTATGAACCGTACGCTCTAACCAACTGAGCTACGCCGCCAGATGCAACTTTATTTTATTAAAGCGACTACGTGTTTGAAACCTTATATGAATAATGCTGGAATAAAAATTTGGTGGAGCCTAGGGGGATCGAACCCCTGACCTCCTGCGTGCAAAGCAGGCGCTCTCCCAGCTGAGCTAAGGCCCCTTAAAAATTTTGGTACCTCGAGCCGGACTTGAACCGGCACGGATTCATCATCCATGGGATTTTAAGTCCCACGTGTCTACCTATTTCACCATCGAGGCGGTTTTTAGATAAATGGTGACCCGTGTAAGAGTCGAACTTACGACACCTTGATTAAAAGTCAAGTGCTCTACCAGCTGAGCTAACGGGTCCCAAAAATGGTGCCGAAAACAGGAATTGAACCCGCAACCTACTGATTACAAGTCAGTTGCT
>JAHIRQ010000103.1 GCA_018818645.1 Bacillota bacterium | reverse complement strand
TTAACAACAATCAATATGTTGACGAAATAACTCTTGATGTTATCCCTTCTATGCGTATAGATGAGAAAATAGTTATTTACCAGGTAATTTTCCATAACCTATCCATAGGTATTAGGTATCAGGTTTCAGCTTATGCTTCTGATTTTGATGGAATTTTTGAGTTTAATGATGTATTTGTTGCTCTAGCTCAAGCAGAATTTCAATAAGAACAGTGGGTAAATAGTAGAATATACGATGATTCTAGCATAAGATATCATGCATTGATTGCTATCAAAAAAAACTTGAAATAATGATATAATTAACTGCAGTCGGATTAACTCTATAAAAAAGTAAGCTTAAATAGGGCACTATTATTAACCGAGTAAGTCTATCACACTGTGTGATGGGCTTTTTTGTTTTGTTGTGGTGTTAAATCGATTAGTATATATTGTAAAAAAATGATTCTCATGTGCAAAAAGTCAAGTTTCTTTTAACAGAGAAAATCAATAATTACTGATGTGGCAATCATTTTGAATCATAAACATGATAAAATCAGGTTAAGGGTAACTGAAAGGAATATATAACATGAAAGTTGCTATCTTTATATTCAGCGGTACAGGAAATACGCACTTTATTGGAAGGAAACTTCAAGATGAATTTAGAGCAAATAATATTTTCTGTGATCTTTTTACTGTTGAAAAAAACCATAAGGATAATCAAATAATAAATAACTATGATGTAATTGGATTGGGTTATCCTATTTACGGGTCTGATGTTCCCGTCCTAATTCATAATTGGATTGACGGTTTAGAAACACATAGTCAAAAAAGAGCTTTTGTTTTCTGCACTCAAATGATGTATTCAGGTGATGGAGCTGCTTATGGGGGAAGACTCCTTGAAAAGAGAGGTTTTGACATTAGACAACAAGCACATTTTAATATGCCAAATAATATCACCGATTATATAATATTAAGACCATTTAACAAGCATGATTTAATAAAAATGGAAAAACGAAAGTCTAAACAAGCAAACAGATTTGTTCAAAAGATTATTCTCAATAAAAGATGTAGAAAAGGATCAAATCCAATATCTTTATGTCTTGGTCTTTTGCAAAGAATTCCATATCAAAAGATGGAAATGAAATGGATTTCAAATTCGATTAAAATCGAAGAGAACTGTATTTTATGTAGAAAATGCATTGATATTTGTCCTACTGATAATTTTCGAGTTAAAGATGGGAAACTAGTGACAAATAACTCATGTATAGCGTGTTATAGATGTATTAATCACTGCCCAGTAAATGCGTTACATAGCAGTAAAAAATCACTTGTTAAAAACCCATATAAAGGACCTGTTAAAAATTTTAACATCAAAGATGTAATGGAAGACTATTTGACAACTCTAGAATGAAGGATTTAAGCTAAAATTAGTATATTGATTCACTCTTTAACTTTTCATTTTATGTTGTGACCGGCTTGAATTCATTACTAGTCACCAATATAGATATAAAAACTCCTCTCACTCATGGGAGGAGTTTTTATAGATAATAATGTATTCATATGAGTTGTATATTAATAGATTATGATGATATCTTCATTAGCCTTTTTAGTTATCTCTGGAAGTTTATAAGAACTAGAACCCTTTCCAACAACAAGTATTATGTAAGGCTTCTCATTATCTGGTCTTTTGAGAATATCACGTAGAAACAAATTTGGATATGGTGTGTAAGTCAGGATATCCAACCCTAAATCTGTTAAGACAGTTATCAATATTCCGGTAGCAATACCTACTGATATATCTGGATAATAAACTTTAGTTTGTTGATGATTTTGATCATATTGAAAAATATGTTTGAAGATAACAATTAAATATGGTGCAAATTCAAGAAATGGTTTTTCAGCATTCACCTTGAGTGGATTTAAATCAGATTTCCAGTCATTGGAAATTTTCTTATAGAACTCGAGCTCTATTTTTTCGGATTGAAGTCGTATTTCTTTTTTGATTTCAGGATTTTTAATAATGCAGAATGTCCATGGTTGTTTATTTGCACCACTTGGAGCATATTTTGCAGCCTCTATGGCATCAATAAGTAATTGAATATCAAAAGATTCTAATTCAAACTCGCGATATGAACGTCTTTGTTTTAATTTGTCGATTAATGACATTTTATTCCTCCAATTTTTTAGAGTTGAATATCGATTTTTTCTGATAAGACTTATATTTTTACGTGTGTCCATCATGTATAACAGTTTTATTATATCACGCATGTTTTCTTACGATTTAATAATTTAAGAACTTGCAATGTGTCAAATGATAGATAACTATCTATCGGAAAACTTTTTAGTTTTTTAATACAATAAAAAGATTTTTGGAAAGCATATAGTAGCTATATAACAGTTAGAATGTGTTTAATTTGACTGCAAAGATAATATACAGTAACATAAAAGATAAATAGAGGAGATAGATATGATGAAAAAACCTATGGTAATTCTATTATTGATAGTAAGTATTTCACTATTATTATTTGGATGTGCTTCGGATTCAACAAATGCTTATATTGACTTATCACCAGAAGAAGCTAAGGAACTAATAGATA
>JAHIRQ010000102.1 GCA_018818645.1 Bacillota bacterium | reverse complement strand
GACATTTGATCATTCACAATTCAAATAATCAAATGAGGCTGTAGCTACCTATATGATTCATATGATCAATTTAGATCTTCTAGGAGGTCTTTTACTCTTTATCCTCATTAATTGCTTGACTTATTATAGTAAGTCTCCTTAAGAAGCTGGTACATCAGATAATACAAATGTTTGATTGGATGTAAAAGTGTAAGTCTTACTTTCAGTTATATAAAGTGTTAAAACAATTTTTAATTCTAAAGTGTTATTTACTGTAGTAGATTCAATATAGCTATCCTCATGAATTTGAAAGTTTCTAATTTCATGGACAACCCCATTAATATATAACTCATTATTTGTTATTCGAAATTCAAGTGTATTTGGTGGAGTATGTGTGACGAGTACAATACTTGAAGAATCTCCACTGAGTTCATAACTATAATGCGATTCTAATATAACACAGTCAGCATTTCCTACACAAGTAGAATAGTCGGTTGTTGCAAAGTTTCTCATTAAGTCTTCTATATGTGCAATAACGATAGTGCCTTCGGTATTTGCTCTACTCTGTTCAAGGATTCGATCATTGGCATTAAATATCACTGAGATGAGTACTGCAACCAAAGATATTGTGATACCAAATATTACAATTGCTCCGAGTAACTCAACTAAGGTAATCCCCTTTTTATTCATAAATAATACCTTCTAGTGTAACAGATATTCCTTTATAATATACTATAGTTACTCGAAAGTGGATAACCTTATAGTTGATAGAATCCGCTGTTGGTGCTAGAAATGTGATTTCAACATTATCATCATAGATTTTATTATTTGCTTCATAATCAAATAAACCACACTGAATCGGTACACCTAAATCACTACAATTTAAGTAATCAATTGTCTTTTCTCCACTTAGAATCCAAGGAGCAATCGTTGAATATGCATAGTTTTGAACGATTTCATCACGTATAGATGAAGCAACTTCAACAGCATATCTTTTTTCTTCAGTTGCGATGGTTCTATTTCTCATTGCTACAATAACTGTAAAAGCAGTAGTAAATACGAGAGAAATGATAAAGACAGAAGCTACTGCTTCTAAAACGCTAAAACCTTTATGATTGAGTACACGCATCTTTATCACCTCCATGCTGTTTCACTTTAATTATAATATATTTTTAACAAATGATTTGGATTTATATATTACAAATTCATTAACTCGGAAGAATTATTCGTAGTTTGAAGTATATTCGTAAAGATGTTTGCTATAATAAGGGTAGGCAGAGGTGATCAAATGAAGCGCATCGCTTTTTACTTTAAACATAATATTTATTTCATGATATCGTTAATCACGGTATTTCTTTCTATTTTATTTGCTATTGTCATGCTAATCGTCTTAGATTTAGGTGAATCTGTTGAAGAAACCAGTGTTGGATTTATTTATCTAGGTAGCTATACAGAAGATCAATATGAAAATGTGCTGACTTCGAAAGTTACACAATGGCAAGCAGCTGCTGATTTCGAATTGATTTATCAAGGCTATGAAATTGATATTGATATAACATTATTTGATTTCAATTTAAATGAAACAATTGATCAAATTGAAACCAATAAAAACAATAAAGCTTATTTTTCATTGAGTTTAGAAAATGAAGCCATCCTAATGTCACATTTCGAAAATAATCTTACTTTGACTCTACTGAATGCATTTGATACCGAAAGCTTTTTAACAGATGTGTTAAATGATATGAGCACTTTAAAGAATAGAAAGGTTTATCAATTATTGACTTACTTGCCTCCTTTTTTAAATGAAACAGTAATTCAAACCATTACAATCGATCAAATTGCTCTAGCTGATGTGAATCAAATTGCTGAAACAGTTGAGACTTTTGATATATTGGGAAATTCAAGATTTTCAATCTTAAGTGCGCTAGGAACTAACCCTGCACTTGATAACAATCAATTGAGTATTATCGCTTCAGCCTTACAAAAACTGACTTTAGAAACACATTTTGAAGGATATGTTTATTCGAGTTATATAAGTTTACCGGT
>JAHIRQ010000101.1 GCA_018818645.1 Bacillota bacterium | reverse complement strand
GACATTTGATCATTCACAATTCAAATAATCAAATGAGGCTGTAGCTACCTATATGATTCATATGATCAATTTAGATCTTCTAGGAGGTCTTTTACTCTTTATCCTCATTAATTGCTTGACTTATTATAGTAAGTCTCCTTATTAAAAAAAAGGGGAGAGGACCCCTTTTTCTATGTTTTTTGATGATTTATCATAGATTTCATGAATCCAGCCTTTTTCTATATAATCAAATATTAACATAAATATTTCATTTTTCATTCACTTTTATTTCTTTAGTGGAGCAATACTCCAATCACTAGATAATTTCCATCTCTTTTGCAGTTTCATAAATAATGGATACAGCCTGATCAAGTTGTTCCTTACTATGAAGTGCTGAAACCATGCAACGAATGCGTCCCATACCTTTTTGAACGGTAGGAAATACAATACCTGAGACATAAACACCACGACTTAATAATGCTTTAGAAAACTGTATTGTTTTGGATTCCTCTCCAATCATGATTGGAGTTATTGGAGTTTCACTGTGTCCGATATCAAATCCTAAAGTCTTTAACTTATTCTTAAAATAATTTGCATTGTCCCAAAGCTTATTTGTATATTCAGTTGATTCTTCTAGCATCTTAAATGCTTCGATGATAGCTGCTGCTGCACTAGGCATCATCGCTGTTGAAAAGAGCAATGGTCTACCTCGATGAAGCAACCAATCCCTTGATGCCTTTGATCCACAAACATAACCACCCACAACACCAATTGCTTTTGACAAAGTTCCAATGATAAAATCAACTTGTCCATGCAGGTTAAAGTGATCCACAGTTCCTCTACCAGACTTACCTAAAACACCTGAGCCATGAGCATCATCTACATAAGTCATTGCTTTATACTTCTTCGCAAGTTTAACAATTTCAGGGAGCTTAGCAATATCTCCATCCATCGAGAAAACTCCATCGGTGATAATTAAAACTTCCTTATATGAATCTCTTTTTTCTTTTAATATACTTTCTAAACCTAGCATATCTGAATGCTTGTAAACTGCTCTCGCTGCTTTGGATAAACGTACACCATCGATAATTGATGCATGATTGAGTTCGTCAGAGATGATTAAATCCTTTTCATCGGTAATTGCTTGAATCACTCCTGCATTGCATGCAAAGCCTGATTGAAATACAACAGCAGCTTCTTCATGCTTGAAATGAGCGATGACTCGATCGAGCTCTTCATGAATATCCATATTACCAACAATCGTACGAACTGCACCAGCTCCTACACCATATTTTTCTATTGCATCAATTGCTGCTTTTTTAATGCGAGGATGATTAGCAAAACCAAGATAATTGTTGGATGATAAATTAATAACATCCTTACCATTTAACTTGATAATCGCTTCACAAGGGCCTTCATTAATAGGTAATTCACGGTATACACCAAGTTTTTTTAATTCGATTATCTTTTCATCTAGATGTGACATAACTTCCTCCTTTATTATGGGATAAGTACAACCTTACCACTATTTCCTGAAATCATGACTGCCATCGCTTCTTCCATTTTTTCAAGTGGAAATGTATGTGTAACAATCTTTTCTAAATCTAGTTTACCACTTTGAACCATCAATGTCACTTGGTCCCAAGTCTTAAACATTAAGCGTCCAACAACACCATAAATGCTAATACCCTTAAAGACGATATCATTGGATAAATCGACTTCTACATTGGATGGAACAATACCTAATAGCGACATCTTTCCACCTGGTTTAATATATTTAAATGATTGTTCAATTGCTGTTTTATTACCAGAAAACTCTGTAACAACATCGACTCCTTTACCATCAGTTTCTTCCAAAACTCTCTTAATGACATCCTCTTTTAATGGATTAATCACTACATGAGCTCCAAGTTCCTTAGCAAGGTTTATTCTGTATTCATTGACTTCAATGGCAATTATTTTTTTTGATCCAACTGCTTTAGCAATATTAACTCCCATTAAACCAATTGGACCGCATCCTACAACTGCCACTGTTTTGTCTGCGATATCAAAATGCATCATGGTATGCATTGCATTACCAAGTGGTTCCTGAATGGAAAGATACTTAGGATCGATATTTGAATTGTTGACAATCAAATTATATGCTGGCATTCTAGCGAATTCAGCAAAGCATCCATCGGTATCAACACCAATAATTTTTGTGTTTTCGCAAATATGATATTCACCACGCTTACAAAACTCACAATTATGACAAACGATATGTGTTTCTGCCGACACAACATCGCCTACTCTAACTGTTGTAACATCTGTTCCAACAGCTAAGACCTTACCACAAAACTCATGTCCCACAGTCAGTGGAGGTTTTATTCTACCCTGACTCCATTTGTCCCATTTGTAAATATGAACATCAGTTCCACAAATTGACGTGGCTAAAATTTGAATGAAAACCTCATCCGATTTTAGCTCATTAGGAATCTTCTTCTTCGTCTTTTTAAATCCAGGGTCGCGCGTTTCCTTAATGAAAGCGGTCATTTCCATTGTTTTAATTTCTCCTTATATTTGCATCGTTTCTTTAATTCTATTATACGCTTTTTAAATGACTAATTTCTAGTGAAATCTTAAATATTTTAATATTTATCCTGAGCGATACGCAAAAATGCTACACCGTAGTGATCTAGCTTAAATAGATAGTTTTTATTTTGATAATAGAATCCAAAATCTCTTCTGACAGTAATTGTAGGATTGGTAATAAGATTTAAGGGAATCACTTCATTTAGATTTCCTGTGACATGAAACTGATGATCATTATACTTTAATGTCACACGACCAACCTCATCCATTTCTTGAGTATCTTCATTGACAAATCCTAAGGAAGCTTCCGTTTCTAAAGTGGATTTCATCAACTGATCCTTATACTTACGTTGGAAATTGTTCCAGTCTAATAAATTATCATACTTAAAGTTTTGGATAAAACCATATGAATCCATAAACCCTACGTTGTTGCAATGATTGCATCTGACTTCATTACCTTTTGTTTCAATGGTATGTAGACTTTCACAAATAGGACATACATATAAAACATCCTCTAAACCTTCAGCAAGTTTTTTTCCTGGATGCTTAATCATATGCTCTCTTTGGAAGTCATATGCGTTATGATAGAGCGCATTTTTAATGATTTCGTTGATTTCATCGACACTTAAATCTTTGATCTTTTCTTTGGGTATGGTCAAATTATAATGGAACTCAGCATATCTATTTTTTCTCTTTCCTGTTGCCCATCTTGGTTTAGAAAGATATCCACCACGTACATTGCATGTGATGACATCAATTCCAAGCTTTTTAATCAGTTTCATTGTTGATTCTTCGATGTAGTTTGTTTCACCATAGAAAGTAGTATCACCCTCTGGAAAAATTAGAATTGGATATCCCCTTTTCACTGCACCTAGAAGATCTCTTACTGTTGCAGTATCGCTTTGACCCTTGGATTTAGATATTACATGAGCGACTTGAGTGACTAAAAACTTGGTTGCCTTCTTTTTAAATAAGGTTTGATTGGCAACAATAAAAGGAACTTTTCTAAAGTTCAGAGGAACATGAATCACATCAAACATAAACGTATGATTCGAAAGAATAACTGCTGGTTCCTTTCTTTTAAAGCTAACCCCTTCACCTATAAAAACCTTTCTTTTCGAATCTATGCGCATCCAAATTCTAACAAGGGGACGCATGATATTCATAATGATATCTTGTCTTCTATCTAATCTTGTTCTTTTCATGATAAACCTCTATTCGTGTAGCAAGTAATATTGTAAAGCAATAATTGTTTTTCCATCTGTAATGATTCCTTTTGAAAGTAAATCTTCAATCTGATTTTTTTCAATCAATTCAATTTCAATAAATTCATCCTCATCAGGAGAGAGAGGTAATTCCTTTTTCTCACAGTCATATGCTATAAATATATCTAGGACTTCATCACAAAATCCAACAGCTGGATGAAATGAGAATATCTTTTTAAAATTGGATGAGACATGTCCAGTTTCTTCTTCTAATTCACGAATCGCACAGGCTAATCCATCTTCACCAACATGATCTTTTTTACCAGCTGGTATTTCTAAACTAACTCTTTGAATCGGATACCTGTATTGTTTAGTGAGTATTATTTTTTTATCCTTAGTAATTGCAAGCACAGAAGCTCCACCTGGATGTTTTAATACAACTCTTTGGGATGTATTTCCATTCGGTAGAATGACTACGTCCTCGTAGAATGATAAAAAGTTACCTTCGTAAATTTTCTTGCTAGTTTTCGTTTTTTCTATCATGATTGACCTCATTTTAATGTTCTACCCATATTATAACATCTTTTTTCCTTCAACTAAAAGAAATGGGACAGCATTTGCTATCCCAATATTCTATCCATATTTTGACTATGGTAATAACTTAATTTTCATCACAACAGGATTATGATCTGAATTTTCGAAATCTAAATCAATCGTTAATGCTCCAGCTACAGTTTGTGACTCCATAAACTTTTCAACCTCTATATTATTGGATACAATAAAGCCATCAATAATGTAGTATTGAGTGTTGATACTTACTGGATCATAGGGCTGATTTAATAGTCTACAGGTTGGTTTCGTCAGATCCACTCTAAATGAATAACCACTGGGTAAAAAATCATTTTCAATCGGGAATGCTTCATAAAAATCCTGAGTGACTGGATAAATTCCATTCGCTTCTGGAAATGTT
>JAHIRQ010000100.1 GCA_018818645.1 Bacillota bacterium | reverse complement strand
TGAAGATTTATATAAAAGAATGATGAAAACAGCTAAAACAATAACCTATCAAACTTATCTTAGTGATGATGGTATTACAGATATTTTAAAGACACATATGGATCGTCACCAACATTAATCACCAATCGTCAGAAAAAAAAAAGACTGTAATTTAGCTAACGATTACTGGTTTTTAGAGCAGTTTTATTTTATAAGAGAAAAATATATTCAAATATTCGAAAAATTACAGAAATTTGAGTTTGAAGATTCTTGGATAGAACTTGCTAAAATGGAAACCGTTATTGTTAATATTCGAAAACAGTATCAAATACCACTGCCTTATGGTATTGAGGTAATTCTAGATACTGTACATAAAATACAAAAATTATACCCATATAAATGGTTTACCAGTAGAGAAGAGATTATAAAAGAACTTAAATGTAGTATTTGTGGAAAAATTGTTAATCCAATGCAACCGTGTGGTCACATAGCGGGTAGGGTTTATTGCGGGGAATTGTGTTTGTATGAAGTTTGTAAACTTGAACTTATTGCTATAGCATTAGTACAAGATCCTTTGGATAAATATGCAGTCATTAAACCACAGGGTCAAGAATATAACTATGCAGTTTTAGAACACCTGATGAAGGGTTTATCAGATCCCTTTGAAAAATGGGATTATAAGGAAATAAAAAGGTTGAAACCAGAGTTTAATGATATAAAGATGAAACAAGATTGTCCCTGTGGTTCTGGTAAAAGATTTAAAAGATGTTGTTATCCTAAAGAAAGTTCATGGATGCCTCATATTGATTTTGTAATTACAAATCCTAAAAAGACATTAGGCAAAGATATTGTGTTTATGAATAGTATATGGAAATAGCAATCTGTATAATAGTTAGAGATTAGAAAAGATAATATATTTGAAAATAAAGAAACACAAAAATATAGAAAAACCACTTAACAAATAAGAACAGAAATTGCTTGTTTCTGCTGTGATAAATATAAGAAAATGTAAAAACTTACTTATAAAACCAATTTAATATTGTTGTAGTCATTTGTAACATATTAAAATAGGGTTTTTGATGTTATAATCACTATAGTTAATTAAAGATTTTTAACAACAAGGGGAACGGTATATGTTTAGCATAGCGAAAGATAAGTTGTTATTTCAAGGCAGAATTGATCCTTATTCAAGAGAACACAATGGTGGAGATTCTCATAGTAAATACAAAAATGCTTTTTTATCAGATTTAGAAAGAATATTATTTTCATCTTCCTTTAGAAGATTGCAAGACAAAGCACAAGTTTATCCTTTAGAAACTCAAGATTTTGTTAGAACAAGATTGACTCATTCATTGGAAGTTTCTGCATTAGCAAGCTCACTTGGTAATATTATAGTAAAAAGAATAAATAGCATGCTTAACGATAAATCAATTAGGCATAAAAAATTAAAAGATGACATGAATGAAAAAGAATGGAAACAAAAGAATCGTGAAATTAATCAAATGATTGCTCAACATAAGAATATCATACAGGATACAAGTCTCTGCTTGCAATGTGCATCATTGTTGCATGATATCGGTAATCCTCCTTTTGGACATTTTGGTGAAGATGTAATTAAAAAATACTTTTTTGACATATTTTATACTCATGAAAAAAAAGATAGAGATGATGATAAACGTCTTACTGAAAAGCAAGCAATAATTTTTAATGCTATAAAAAATAATAAACAGATGAAAAATGACTTAGTGCATTTTGATGGGAATGCTCAAACAATTAGGATTGTTGCAAAACTGCAAAATTCTACCAGTAAAAAATATGGACTAAACTTGACATATGGGGTTCTTGGCTCGCTCTTTAAATATCCATATTCAAGCCAAGACGCTAGTTTTAAACACGAAAAGTTTGGGTATTTATATTCAGAAGAGGATCTCATAGAAAAACTTAAGAAATTAAACACACCTAATTCATGGAAAGTATACGAGGATAAAAAAAGGAATCCACTTTCTTTAATAATGGAGGCATCAGATGATATAGCATATACAATTTCTGATTTTGAAGATGCAATTCAAAAAGAGAGCATTAAATTTGAAAATTTGTATTACATATCAAAAAATATTAGTAAGTACACTGCTGGTTTTAAACAAGAATCAATTGATAAGTGTGAAAAGTTTATCCAAGATATTCTTGAATACTATGAAAGTAATGCAAATGAAGGCATTTCTGAGCCATTAAGAAGTACAATTTCTAGAATGATTAGTTTGGAAAGAGAAAACTTAAAAACTAGTGTTGCGAAGTGCTTTATTGAGAATTATGATGTTATAGTAAAAGGAAACTTTAGCGAAACACTTATTGATAAAAGTGATTATGCAGAGTTTTATAATTTTTTATCAAAAATAAAAAAACATTTTGTGTTTTCACAAGATATAATTATTGTAGCTGAATTACAAGGAAAGAAAATCATAAATTTTTTGTTAAAAGAGTTTATAGACAGTGTACTGAGTAAAGAGTTTTCAGAGTTCATTAAAGATAGAAGAGAGACAAAAAATGAAAATCATAAAGTTTTACAACTGATATCAAAAAATTATGTTGAAGTTTACAAAAAAGTTATTAAAGATCAAAAAATTGAATCTTCATCAGCAGACGATATTTACTTTAGAATTAGAATGGTTATTGATCATATTTGTGGCATGACAGATTCATACGCAAAAGATACATATCTTAAACTGATGGGAACGCGATAAAGAAAAAGAAGCCACCAAGGGCTTCCTGTTATGCTTGTATTATAACATTTGTTTTAGTAAATGCAACCCCAAAACATTTTATTTGTATTTAAAATGTGATTATTAATTAAACAAATATTTGAAAATGTGTTGCTAAAATTAAAAAAAGAAACCACCAAGGGTTTCCTGTTATGTCTATATTATAACATTGATTTTAGTAAATGCAACAAAAAACAATAAAAATATATTGATAATAACCATATACTTTTGATAAGCCGAACGATGTCTATATTTGGAATATTAGACCTAAGAGTAAAAATTATGCTAATAAGGCTAAACAAATTAAATAAGATGGATTGTGGCAAGACTTAAGAGATGAATACTTAGGTTTTAAAAATGGTAATCATGATTCGGATAAAAAATCCTATCAACTTTACCTTGAAGCAATCAAGAATATCCACAATCAAAATTATTAGAAAATGATGCAGTCTAGAATACAATTCTAGGTTGCATTTTTATTATGGCCATTAAAAAGTTATAATTAAGGTAAGCATGAAATTTAATCAGCAATGCAGGAAAAATAGCGATCTCTAATCATTATAGGAGGGTAGATAGTTAATGAACAAAAATTAGAATCTATATCTGAACAAAGATTTGCAATAATTCATAGAAATTTCTTTTTAAATCTTAATAGCAGAAAGATATCCTTTTCCAAATATGCTGAAGATAATTTAGTAGATAGAACGCTTGGTTCACATTGGAAAAGCGGTAAAAGCAAAATGACTGTAGATCAAATCTATCAAGCAGCGGTGTATTTCGATATAACAGTAAACGATTTATATTATTCTGATAAAGAAAAGAAGAAAATTGCGGTATTATCAGATTCATCATATGATCCAATCATAGCACAGCAGACATTAAACATAAGACTAATGAGTGATTCGTTTGAAAAGCCATTTGCTTTTGTTTTAACACCAGTAGTGCTATTTGTAATCATTACTTTTATGACATATTTCCTATTACAATCATCACCATATTGGATTCTAGTTATATTAACAGGAATTGGTTTAAGCAATATATCATTCAAAAATACTGGTCAAAAAACGATTGAGCGTTTCACAATAACAACAAATATTACTAGAAACACAGCATTAATAGATGTTAGAGGATTAGAGTATTATATGAGTCAGGGTTTTATGAATATCTATTCTAATGGTAAAAGAAGGATCAAAAGTGGTGAAACATTTCATATTTTGATTAATTACACTAAAGTAGATCATGTGCTGACTTCTAGTTTTTCACCAGAGTTTGCTTTGTTATTTGAAGATGATAAACAAAGAATTTGGTATCAAAATATGAGAATTATTAACGGAAATCTAACTCCAACAGACAGAATGGATATGGTAAGATTTCAAGAAATGATTAGACAAGATGGATTGTTTTCTGCATATAAAAATCCCATGCTTTGGTAAATATTTTTAGAATTGTTTTTTTAAATATGCGCTGATTGACTTTGACTGCAGATGATGATAGAATACTTCGATATGATTAAATAAAGTCATGTGGTCGGATAGGGATAACGGAGGAAAGTTTCATGTTTGAATATGTTAGTAAAACCAAGTACAGTTCAGTAAGAAGTGAACTGGAAGACATTATTAAGAATGTACAAGATGAGTTAAGAGGAGAAATAACCTTTAGGTTTGATCTCATTGGTAGTGGTTCAAAGAAACTAATAACCCAAGAAATAGGTAGCAGTAAAGGTTTTGATTTTGATTACAATCTTGTGCTACAACAAGGTGCATTTGATTTTACAGCAAAAGAAATTAGAGATAAATTTATGGATGCTTTTAAGAAAGCATTAAAAGGAACTAAGTACAATAATCCAAGTAGTTCAAAATCGGCTATTACAATTAAAGTAGTTGATCAAGAAAATAGTTTAATAAAGCATAGTTGCGATTTTGGTATTGTAAGAGAGATTCTAGATGATAATGATGATTTAAGAAATGAAATCAATATATTTGATAAACCAAGTAATCATATATGGAATATCCGTGCCAAAAGTAATAATTATGCTGATAAAGCAAAAGAGATCAAAGAAGATGGTTTATGGCAAGATTTAAGAGATGAGTATTTAGATTTAAAAAATAACAATAATGATGAAGAAAAGAAATCTTATCAGCTATACCTAGAAGCAATCAACAATATATACAATCAAAACTACTAAGACTAAAGTGCACTTCACTAATACTGGAGAGCACTTTTTTTAATTGTTAAGTGCATGCTATAATTAAAGTAATGCTTAAAGAAAACTATAAGGGGAATTCAAATGCATAACAAATACAATCCTACATCTAAGATTGAATTAAATCAAACAATCGATATAAGTGAAAAACTATGTGATGCAATGCTTAATTTAATTGTTAATCTTAAGTCTCCAGTTGAAAATTATGTTGATACATTATTAGTTAGTATGATTAATGTAATCAAAAAAACTAAAGCAATCCTCAAACTTGTATCCTTGGGATATGAGAATGAAGCCTTTATTTTGTGGCGATCATTGCATGAGGAGGAGTGTATTTTGTTTGTGCTAAATAAATATGGTGAAGTTGCTGCAAATGCGTTTGAAAACCATGAAAGTTGTATGGTTCTAAATTATGAAAATTTAGAAGTGAATGATCTAATATCAAAAGAAATGGCCACTAAACTCAAGTCAGACATCTTGATTATGGAAGAAAAACTTATTAACGAAATGTCAAGATTTAGCGTCAAGAACAGAAAAGGATTTATTGATTACGGTTGGCTTCTTTCCATTGATGATTTTAACAGTAAGTTTCAAAAGAAAGAAGTAAGTTTATCCTTCACTGGCGGACTGCAAAAATTTGCTGAACAAAATCATACCAATCAAGAGTTCTCATATTCAAGCAAATACATACATTCAACCTATCATGCTCAAAAAAATAAAAAAAATAGAGATTTATTGAATTTAGTATTAATTGATGCGATGAATTCACTGAAAAATGTTCAAAGTATCTTTAATGCATTCATTGTCAAGCATAAACTTATTGAAAGAAATCATGATTATACATTTGATAAGCAAATGGATGAAATACTCGGTGAATTTAAAAATGAGTTGTTCAACTTGATTGCTGAGATAAGTATAAAGATGAAAACTACTGAAAGATAGGCAGTGTTAGAATATTATGTCATGAAAGGAATATTGAAGAATATGAACATAGACGATTTTCATTCTTATATCGGAAAAACAATTATGCATTGTCAAACCGTAGAAAATGATATTAAATGGATTTATTCAGGTATGAGAGAAGGAAACTATGTTGAAACATACAATAGTATTTCATTATGGACTCTAGGAAAAACTATAAAACAGTTAAGATTACTAGATGAGTCTGATGGTAATCCATACCTTTCAAATGAAGATTATCAATTGCTAGAAGAAATAAAAAGTTTTAGAAATCATTTGACACATCAAATCTACAGAAACTTTTTATATAAAGAAAACTTTAGCTTAACAGAAGAGTACAAGAATGAATGTAGTAGATTAAAATCATTTTATGAAAGAATTAAAAAATTATATAGAGAAGTCGAAAAAGTTAGACTAGAGGTATTAAAACACTATAAACGAATATAGGAGAAGATAATTATGTATTATGGAATTGAAAGTAAGTTTAAATCTAAATCTTGGCGGCATAAAGAAAATATTCTAATGATTATCATTGTTTTTGTTTACCTCGCATTCGCCATATTAATTTGGGCGTTAACAAGAGACATGTTGTATAGCAGTATCATATTTTCAGTTTTAGCTATTGCTGCTGCATATATACAGATGTATTACATTCTAAGAAAAATTAATAAGAATTTTTCATTTTGGAGATTTAAAGCTAATAGAGATACATATATCAAAGAACGAAAAAATAACGATTTGAACGTGTTAATTGAGTTGTTAAAGGAAAATAGTATAAATACTCGTCCTAAAGTACAAGAAGCAATCAGACATTATCAAACATTTACAGCTAGGAACATTGTGGGATCTGGATTGTTTTTGGGTATACTAGCCATTTCAATATCTATATTAACATTCATTATGAGTGAAACTAATAATATATCTCAAGAAAGATTAAGTTTTATGTTTGCAATCTTAATAGTAATAGGAGTATATTACTTCACAATAAAAATGATTAGAGACCAAATGAAATCATTTTCAGGTCCTGAAATCTATGAATACATTGAAAGTTTACTCTCAATCATATATTTCCAATCGTTAATAAAATGATGATTAAAGCTTATTTCTATAATTGTATTTGTTTAATACTTGACGTTTTCTCTTGTTTGTCACCTCGGTATATATCTGAGTGGTTGTAATACTAGAATGACCAAGTATCTCTTGAACAGATCTAATATCCGCACCGTTAGATAGTAGATTTGTAGCGAATGTATGCCTTAAGTAATGTGGTGTTGATTGATTATTAATCTTAGCTTGTACTTTGTATTTGGAATAAATATCTTCAATTGCATATATAGATAATCTATTATGATATCTATTTGTAAATACATAAGTATGATTGCATTCCATATCTTTTCTAATCTTTAACCAATTTTTAAATCTGTCCCAAGTGGTCTGAGATGAAATATAGATGAGCCTTTGTTTTCTACCTTTGCCATGGATTAAAATTGTATGATCATGATAAATAATATCCTCAAGCTTTAACGAAGATAGTTCATTGATTCTCATACCGGTTGTAATCAGCAAATCCATTACAGCAGCATTTCTAGTATAAATATATACGGAAAAATAAGAGGTTGTTTCTGTTAAACTTCTGTCAATAACTTCTAAAATTTTCGAGACCTCTTTAATGGTTAATGTTTTGGGAAGTTTTCTTTCTTTTTTAAAGTTAAATTTTAATTTAGAAATGGGATTATTGTCAACCAACCCCTTATCTAGTAAATACTCATAAAACATATTGATTGTTACTAATTTCCTCTTGATTGATGTATCCTTAAGTTTTTTAACCAATCTTAAGTTGTTTACATAATCAATGATGTTTAACTGATCACTGAACCCTATAAAATCGGATAAGTCAGATTTATAAGCATAAATAGTTAAGAAGGATAGATTTTTAGAATTTTCAATCTTTTTAATAAAATCAGTACATAATTGTGATGCATTTAGCATGTTATTTCTCCTTTTGTGACATTTCTGTCCTTTTTAATTGTAACAAAACATGATACACTAAAAGAAAACAATCAATAGTATTTGATCATTTAATGATTTACATAACGTTGATTTATCAATATAAAAATATCTATATTTGGGTAAAATAATTAATACTTATTAGGGGGATAAAAATGGATTATACTAAAACAATTTATAACATATTAGAAAATGAGAAAAGCATTATTAAACAAAATTTGAACATGATTGCTAGTTCAAGTATACCTTTTCGAAACGTCTTAGATACTCAATCAGAGTATTATAACTATAGTCCCTTTGAAGGACACGTTGGTAAAAGATATTTCCCAAAGTCAAAGGGCATTGATGACCTAGAAATAATAGGTGAAAGTTTGGCTAAGAAGTTTTTCAATATTTCGTCTAACACATATAAAGTAACTTTGGAGCCATATTCAGGAACTCAGGCTAATCAAATAGTGTACAATGCTATTTTGAACAAAGATGACTATGTTTTATCTATGACAACTAGTGCTGGTGGGCATGTTTCTCATGATCATTACATTAAGAAATTTTACAATCTGGTAACCTATTCATTGAACGTAAATAGTGAAATTGATTATGAGGAAATGGAGATGAAATGTGAAAAGTATAAGCCGAAACTAATTATTGCTGGTTCTAGTTCTTATCCAAGAATGATTGACTATGAGAAAATTTCTCGAATTGCTAAAAGATATGATTGTCTGCTACTAGCTGATATATCTCACACTGCCGTATATATTGCAACAGGATTACATATCTCTCCATTTGATCATGCTGATTTCATAACAATGACAACACATAAAACTACACGTGGAATACGTGGCGGACTAATTTTTTATAAGAAAGAATATCATCAATCAGTTTTGAAATCAATTTTCCCAATAACACAAGGTGCTCCTAAACTCAGTGATATTATTGCAAAAGTTGTAATGTTTGATGAACTATTGAAGATGGATATTAGAAAATTTGTTACAGATATACTCCTATATAAAGATATCTTTTATAAAAAAATGAAGAAGTTAGGATTTGATTTTATTACAGATGGCAGTGATTTACACTTCTTAATAATGGATTTATCAAGAGTGAATATTTCTGGGAAAGAAGCTGAAGAACGACTTGCTAAAAATAACATTCTAGTTAATCGGAATTTGATTCCAGGAGATATTAAATCTCCATTTATTACTTCAGGCATAAGAATTGGATTCTTGACAATTGCTTGTCTATCAATTACAAAATCTGATTTTGAAGAGATTATTGAGATATTTCATGAGAGTCTATTAAATCATATTGATAATGACAATAAAATATCAAAGATATTATCTCAATATCTCCAATGAGGAGATACAGCAAATAGAAATATTTCACTTGTATTAGAGTCATTTAAAACGTATAACCCATAATTATCATCATAACCCTCTTTAATATATTTTTTTGAAAAAACAAATCGATTAATCTTCTTACTTTTCTTTAAAACTTCTAAATTGTAATTAATCATATATTCTAGCCATGGATCTTTATCTATATTGGACTGATTCCAGTTATTGAGGTGTTCCTTTAAAATAGAGATTAAGTTTACCTTATTAATCTTTTCATAAAGGTACTTAACAATCATATGAGTAACTTCAAATTTTATCTTATCGTAATGCAAATTTGTATTCTCTAACAATCTGTTGATTTTGTTAAAACTGTTTTCTAATAATGCAAAATTTCTTTTATTTGTGTCTGAAAAATAATCTACTAAATATAAGTTATATTGGGATTGATACACTTCGTTAGAATTATCTTGCATATACTCTTTTGCTGCCATTAGTTCAGTTCTTGCTAAAGACAGAAATTTTGTTTTTTTGGTATCCAAATACTTGTATAAATAAGCAATTCCCAAGTTGTTTTGACAAGTAGCCAAAAGAAATTCGTCTTTATCTTGGATACTAGAAAAATGTTGTTTAGATAATAACAAATTGTCAATTGCAATATCACGATCACGGTGCAGGTGGGCTGTATTACGCAAGTTTAAAAAATGATATTTATCTTCAATAGCATTTAACTTTATATTATTCTTTACTCTAAAGTCTAAGTCAATTAAAAACCTGTAATTATTTAGTAATTCTGTATCGCATCTCATATGCATTTTTAATATGAAATAAATTGATATTTTCTCAAAAGTAAAATTGTTTGTTAGTTCTTTTGATAGTAGATTGAGGGCTATATTGTATTGATAGCGTTGTATGTGAAGTTTAATATTATATAGATTGAGAGTATTAGAATACATATGAGTTTTCTCTAGAATATCTTGGGCAATAACAAGGTTTAGAGTTTTGAAACAAGCATCTAGTATGATATTTAATGCTCTTAACTCCAAATAAGTAAATCGATTATTATGCTTGATAAAATCTTCATAAAATCTTACTAATGAATTGTATCTGTTTTCTGAACCGAGAAACTCGACATATTTGGTTATGTATGATCTGAAAAAATTTAAATCATCTGATTGAATGCAAATTTTGTATAAACTATCATAGTATGTTTGATTCTTAGAAAAATAGTTTTTTAGTTCATGAATGAAATCTAAGTATAAGTCATCTTTGCAGTTTATTGTGAACTTTAATATCAAGTATGATATTGAATCATGCGATATATATAATCCATCGTTAGCCGTTATTAATTGTAAGCCTATCAACAATTCTATATCATCACTAGAAGTTGGACGGCCTAACTTCTCTAAAACTTCTATAACTCTGTTACTTGAAACTCCATAAATGGTATTCACAATAGTGAGAACAATCATTAGTGATGGATTTTTTATAAATAGCAAATCAAATACATCACTCATAGATTTCAGCTCTTCTAATTCATCAAGATTAATGATGCTTTTGTCTACTAGGCTTTCAAGAACTGATATATATTTAATATTATGATTCACAATATTAATAATAGTTTTTTTTCTTTTTTTTGATAAATTGAAACTATACTTAAAATACTCTTGTTCCCAGTTAATATTATTTGATACTCTGCATACTTTATTGAAATTTAATTCAAGAATCTCATTCTCTTTATTTATTGTATGTATTAGTAAACACTGTTGATTTTCGATTAGTACATTAATGAAATCAAGACCAGAAACACTGATGGATAAGAGTTTATGAACATTATCTAAAACTAATAGTATTTTTAAATTTTCATCGTTTTTAAGATTTTTTAGTTTGCTAATAATTTGAAGTCTAACATCATTTTCATCTGTTAGAATAGCATTTTCTTTAGTTGAATGTTTATACGTCACTTGATTGATTTTTTTCAAAAGATTAGTATATATTTCATCGTATGTTTCTATCGAATCATCAAATTCATGATAAATGATATGATTATATCGATTATAAACCTTCTGGTAAATAGAGATGAAGTTTTGAGTAAGTGTTGTTTTGCCAGAGCCACTAAAACCATCAATAATAGCACTTTTTCCTCTTTCCAAGGTTGACATTAATCCATCAAAGGATTTAATATGACTAATTGTATTAATATAGTTCATATCAATTAAAATTTCTTTATTACGTTCTTCATTTTCAGTTGCTTTAACCGGCACATTATATAACTTCGATTTGATATACTCAATAGCATATGTTATAAAAGTATCTAAATCGCACTTGGAAGGATAAAAAGAATACTCATTGGTTTCAAATGGTATATTATCAAAATAATAGTATATCAATAATGATTTTGTATTATCTCTATCTTGAGTAATTTGATCTCTTAAAATGGCATAGTTGAATTCTCTTCTTGTATGAGGAGAGTTAAGATAAGCTTTATCAAATAAAACAATATTAAAATAAGCTTTTTGAAGATAATATTCTTCTGAATTTATTAATAGATTGTCTCCCACTGTTTGACTTGCCAATTGTTTATCATAGAATACTTTTAACTTAGATTCAGATAATCTTTCAACAATTTTTTCAATATCCCTATTATATCCTCTAAATGAAACTGCGACATCAAAATATCTGTTTTCTACAGTACAAACAATGATATCAGAAATTTTTTCCATATTTCCCCCTAATAAGTATTAATTATTTGAGTGAAAATGAGAAAAGATTATTATATAATGAAGAAAAGGTGGTAAGTGATATATGAATAAAACAACTTTTTTTAACAAGAACATTTTTAAGAAGGCCACACCGTTATTCTCAATGTTATTTGGTGTATCTGCGACAGTTTTAACTTTTATCGATGTTGATTCGTTAGTTCGGATAGTATCATTTGTGGTTATCGCATCAATTTGTATCCTAGGATATGTTTATATATTCTTAAGAGTGAATAAGCTAGAAAGATTGATTCTTGAAGTCAATAATTCAACCTTATCAATATTTTTTGGAGATATTTTTGAACAAGAAGAAATCAAGATAATACCATTGAATGAGTATTTTGATACTACAATGGATGAGGATATTATTTCTCCAAATACGTTACACGGAAAATATATTAGACGGTTAGATTCAACTAAAACTTTGGATCATGAAATTGAAAAAAGTGATCATTTGAAAGAAAAAATATTGGATGAAAATTCATCAAGAAAAAAAGGGAAAAAGATTAGATATAAACTTGGAACAATTCATAAAAGACAGAAATACTTTTTACTTGCATTTAGTAAATTCGATGATCAAAATAAAGCTTACTTGACTATGAATGAGTATGTTCAGTGCCTATTGAACATGTGGGGAGAAATTGATACGTTTTACAATGGGGATACAGTCACTATTCCACTATTAGGAAGTGGCATCACTAGAATGAAAGATAATACAGATATCACGGATCAAGAACTATTGGAGATTATTATATGGACATTCAGAATTAGTAAAGTTAAATTTACTTATCCATCGCAGGTAAGAATTATTATCCATCTCGATAAAAAGGATAAAATTGATTTGTTTAAAATAGAGGGTGATTCTTATGGGGCATAAATGTTTTATCAGTTGTAAAAAAGAGGATAATGGCTACAAAAAGCATTTATTAACAATATTTAATAAGATTGATGTTGTAGATAAAACATTAGATCGTTGGATTGATAGTGAAGATGGTGATTACATCATGGGCGTCATTCGAGATGAATACCTATATGATTCAACTGTTACAATTTTTCTTATTGGTGAGTACTCATCAGAAAAAGAAGGATATGACTATGAGGGAAATGATCACCAATACTTTATAAGAAAAGAACTACAAGCTTCGTTTTATAACAGAGAACATAAAAAAAGAAGTGGTGTCTTAGGTGTTGTATTACCTCAAATATACTCTCAAGTTTACAAAGGACAATATACTTGTTCAACTTGTGGAGCAACACACAATCATGTTTCAATTAACGATAATACCGTGATCAAGGAGTTTAGCGCTAATTACTATATTCAGCCACACACTGGTTGTTCATGGAGTGATGACGATAGATATTGCGTTTTAGTAAAATGGGATGATTTTTTAGTGGATCCAGAAAGATATATTGATCTTGCATTTGAGAAAAGAAATCACCCAATTGCTAACAGGACACGTGTTTACATAAAGTAAAAAACGACCCCAACTCTTTTGAGGTCGTTTTTATTCATATCTGTGAAGTTATCGTAATTGACATTTTAAATAGATGCTTATTGTAATATCATATTAAAAAAACACTGTTCTAGAAGTCGTCATAAGTAATTGTGTGCTAAAAACTAGAAAATGAATTAACTGTTGGATAACAATTAAACGATTGGTGTAATTTGCATATCAACATCAAATCTATTTTTAAATAAGTACTTATACTTGGATATTCTTTCAGAGTTTCCTTCCATATATAACAAAGACAGACACTTGAACAAATAATCATTTCGTTTGTCAATTTGATTTAATTCATGAGAAGCAGCTGCAGCAAAATAATAAAGTGTGTCTAGCAAATAGTATGATCTCATAGATGTTGAGTACTTTATGCCTTCCAAGGCATAGTACAACATGTTTTCATAGTCTTCATTAATACTGAAATATCTAGATAGTTCTTCTAAAACCAGTGCTAAAACTCTAATATTATGACCACTAACGATTGTGACATGGTTATCAATATATGAAGCTAATTTTTCAGCAATAACGTTGATCTCTTTGAAAGATTTGAAGTGAAAAAATGAAATCAATATTAAAAGCTCTGAAGTAGAAAGGGCTTTTTTCTTTATTAACTGATCTAAATCGATCAGTTTTTTTGTGCGGTTAATTGTAACATATTCGCTAGTATTACCTAGCTTATAATCAAAAATATTCTTTGAGTGTTGGAATAAAAGCAAATTATTACCTTCAATTAAATGACGCTCATCTATTTTCAAAACAAGCTCTTTTGATTTATCGACATCGTTTCCAACAATAGAATTATAAAAATTATTCACGGATTGAGTTTGTTTCATTTTTTCTGTTTCCAATTCCATAATGACAAATTCTGCATTGAAACCTAGTTTTTTGGCAAGCTTATCAAGAACTAAATATGAAAGGGTAGAATCCCCATTCATATATCGTCTATATTGACGCATTGAAATAATATCATGCAAAAAATCTTCCTGGGCAATATTGCGAAAAGATCTAAGTTTGTCTATAAAAAGGGCAATTTCTCTTGATTGGTCAAATTTTCTCATACAAACACCTCAAAAAGTGACAGATGTGCTCTACTCTTTTTTCTACTTTAACACGAAAATTAAAGAAAAACAAGAAAAGGAGGTTCAATAAATGAAAAAACTGATTTTTGTTTTATTCATATTCTTTATTGGAGGTGTGGCCATGTTTAACAGTAAAAAAAATGAGATTAATCATCAATTACATGAATTAGTCGAAGATTTAGAGTTTGATACTAAGTTTAATCAAAAAGATTTTGATTATAGCACTAAAGTATCTAGACAATACTCTGATGATGTTGGCATGCCTGAATGGATAGGTTTATAGAGACATACTCTTAAAACTTTGTTGGAATTCAAAAACCATCACAGTATTGGTGGTTTTTGAATTACTAAAAAGAAAATAGACATAAAATATGATAATAATTGACATATACACGACAATATAATAAAATGAAAGCGTATACACAAGTTGAATTTTTTTTAAAAAATATATAAGATAACCTGTTTTTTATTATGGAGTTATCAACAAATTGATTGAATAAACTAAATGGTTCGATAATCTATTAAGAAGACGGGTGAGTTACTATTAAAGAAACAGAGCGAAAATATAAATACATTAACACTAAAAAATATCAATTTCAGATTTTTTATATACTTTTTCTTCCGATTGTTTCATCATTCTTAGCTGCTTACCCAATTCAAATATTGAGAGGAATGATTGATAGTCTATCTGTTGTTACTGAACACGTTATCAAACATGTTTTCGTATTAAGTTCTTTGTATGTAGTATGTTTACTAAGTAGTTACCTTCTTATTTGTGTACAAAATTATATTTGTTCTAGACTAAAAATAAATATAGCCAACGATATAAGAAAATTACTTTTTAGTCATATGATTGAATTAAAACAGGATTTTTTTGATGTTAATGATTCGAGCATCTTGCTTGGAATAATCATGCAGGATAGCGAATTTATCGCTCAAGGATTTTTATCTCCGATACTTAATATAAGCAAGGCATCGTTTAGTTTTATTTTTAGTGTTTTTTTTATGTGGCAAATAGATCCCTTGATGACTCTTGTTTTGATACCCATTGCAATAACGATTGGAATCATTATTAGTTTAATTAGTGGAAGGTTCAAGAAACTTGCAAAAGAGAGCAGAAGAAGAAATACAGTAATGTGGCAGTACTGTACTGATGCTATTAGAGGAATTAGAGACATACACTCAATTAGAAATGAAGAAGATATACTCGAAGAGTTTGAGTTAAAAAGTGGGAATATGATGCAAAATGATTCCAAGACTGAGTTATTGAAACTAAAAATGGACACATTAAATAATGTGTTGTTGATAGGATTATTGATAGTGTCACTTGGATTTGGCATTTTTTCAGTATACAACGAAGTCATCACAATTGGATCACTAGTCGCTATTTTAACATTTGGTACAGTGCTAATTGTTCCAGTGCAGGGATTAGTATTGATTTTTTTAGACTACCAGAAAGCTAAGACTTCAAAGGAACGTGCAAGCATTGTAACTAATTCTAAAAAAGATGAATCATATTCGTATAAAGAATCTAATATCATTGATAACTCGCATACTGTGGCGAGTTTTAGAAATGTTACTTTTAAGTATTCAAGTGAAAGCAGGTTGATATTGAAGAAAATCTATTTTTCTGTTCCTGTTGGCACAATATGTGCTTTTGTAGGAACTACAGGTAGTGGAAAATCAACAATTCTAAAACTTTGCGATGGTCTTTATGAACCGACAGAAGGAATCATCAAGATTTTCGGTAAAGAGCTTAACAATACTTCAAGATACGATTTAAAGGGAAAAATAAGTGTAGCATTTCAAGAAACAGTTTTGTTTAATACCACCATATATGAAAACATTGTTTTCTCGAATAAGAATGCTACAGAAGAGATGGTTCAAAAAGCTATCCATTGTGCTTGTTTAGAGGATTTTATTGAAAAACTACCTTTGGGATTGAATACTATAGTTGGTGAAGGGGGCTTGCTTATTTCTGGAGGCGAAAGACAGCGTATTGGAATCGCTAGAATGCTCCTAAAAAATGCGGAATTATTTCTTATGGATGAAGCGACAAGTTCTTTGGATAATAAGACTGAAGAAGCAGTGATGAATAATGTTTTCAAATACTACAAAGATAAAACTTTTATCATCGTCGCTCACAGATTGACAACAATTCAAAATGCTGACTTAATTTATGTACTTGATGAGGGAGAGATAATTGAGCAAGGCAATCACACCGAGTTAATGAAAATGAATGGAAAGTATAGAAAGCTATATAATCTTACAAAAAGCAACATCTTTTTGGAAGGCAAACAGATATGATCATTGATGAAAGAATAAAAGAATTAGTATTGTTGGTAACTCAAAAAGCAAATCAATCAATAGAACTAATCATAAATGACTTGCTATTTTTTTTAATCCTTAAGACTATTAGCAAGCACAAGCATATTGTGGTGAAAGGAAGTTTTGTCTATAAAAAAATGTGCAACATATCTTCTTTACCGAGAGATATAGATATTGCTTTAGTTAGGCGGAGAAGTCTTTACAATAATATTAACTATGTAAGAGATATTTTTGAAAAAGCAAATTTTCGATTACTTAAAGACATTGATAGTGTTTTTCAAAGTGCGTCTGTAAATTTACCGTTTGAGGAATCTGATTACTCTGCTAGAATTGAATGCTTATGCAATACTAAATTCGATAAGAAAGGAACAGTAAACTTTGAAGTTGAGTCGATATTGACAAAGCACCTAAATGTATTAAAAATCAAATATCCTATTATTCTAGAGTCATTCATAATTAAAACATATTCCCTGGAGAAATTAATTGCGCAGAAGGTTTGTTCCTTAACAAATGCACTATCTTTAGATGTTTTCACTGATAAAGATAAGGTGTTTAACACACTGTATGATTTACATTTATTATTTAATTCTGAAAAAGTGAAAGCTATTTTTTCAAATATGAAACGGACAAAAAAATTCAAGAAATTTCTTTTTAAGGAATTTAAAAAAGATTTTACTTTGCAAATCAACTATTTAAAATATTATAAACATTACGATCAAATATTTAATAAAAGCATTTATAGTTTTCTTGATGTAGATGTTAATGTGTTGCGTTATATTGAGTATTTAAAGGATCAATGTGATACAGAACTTATATTGCAAAATTCAAAAAATGCTCTGATTTTAATATCGTCCATTGTCAAAGAAGGAAGAATTCTTCGTTATATGAAAAAAAAGGGACAGAAAAAATATGATAAAAGAGATTGTTAGTCGGTTTTCTAAAGAGATAGAAGGTTTTCACTATAATTTTGATAATGATTTTTTATTTTTTGATTTGTTCTGTCCAATAAAGAACAAATACAGTCTATTTCTTTTTGTTATTTCGGAAGATAATGATACTTGTTTTAATAAGGATAAACTAAATGAAATTGCAAACCTCATAAATGACGGATTTTGGAACATTGAGATAACTTGTTTCTCAAAAAGAGAATTACAAGATTTAGTGAACAATCCTCCTTTTTTTAATTCGCGTTACCTAGAGATTATTGATATTAATTCTTTGGATTTACTATTAGATAACGAAGTATTGCAAAAAAGAATGTTATTCAATGCTTTGATATTAAAACACTTTGATTTAACATCAAATCTTAACTCATTAAGAAAACAAGCGATTGCTAAACTTATTGAGTGTTTATTTCTAGTGCAAGATTATGAATACATTGAAGTATCAGATCTGGTTGATTACTTATTTTTAACTAGTTCCAATCAAAAAATATCAGAATATGTCTTTGGATTTGATAAAAGAACGCACTATAGTTCGTTAAAGGAATTAGTCAACGAATCAGTTAAGCAAGCTATTATCAATAATATGATTTCAAAAACAGATGATTTGATAAAATGGAACAACAAAAAAACAATTACAGTTGAGTTAAATTCCAAAATTTCAAAAAATGAAGTTAGAAATGCAACTTTTGAGGGACTGTTTTGTTTGCTGGCCAAGGATTTTCAAGGCATTGCTCTTAAAGGAAGTTATTCTTACAAATACTTCACTAAAGAAATTGAAAGAATCATTTATGATCTAGACTTTGTTTTTGTAAATGGGACCGAATATGAAAAAGTTCAAATGGCTTCAGAACTATTTAATAAGTATTCACATGAGACCATTATTTTTTCTATACGCAACAAAGTTTTCCAATCTTCATGTATTTTTGTGAATACTAATTTATCGGGCAAATTAACTAAGATTGTTGTTGAAATTTTATGTAATTCACTTGTGCTCGGAGCGGATGACTTTATTTCAGTGAAACCACTATATCAAACTAGTGAAAATGTGAGATTAGATCTCAAGGTAAATAAAATCGAGATTTCATTTGTATCCAAGCTTGGCGCTCTATCGAGTTTTTTTAGAAAAGATAACAGTTTTTATGAGAAAAAAATGTCTTCATTATATGATATTAACGTTTTGCTACATATACCTGAGATTCAACTTATGATTAAAAATAAAAGAGTTTTTGAAAACTATATTTCTAATAAGATTATTGAAGATTTTTATGTTCAAACTCAATACAGCTATTATTTTACATTTGAGGATATTTTTACTAACAATATTGATGAACTAATCTGCTCTGATGAAACAATGAATAACTTAAAAGAGTACATGCTGCTTAATAAACTGAAATTAAACCATTCTTTTATTGAACTTGCAATGTTTTTAAGAGATTATTATAGTACTTTAAGAATACTATTGAAAAAACAGTTAAAAAAAATCAAATATAGTTTACTTGAGAATCAGCAAAGAAATGATACATTTAAAAATAATAGATAGGAGTTATAAATAGGTGGAACTATTTGCTAATAAAAAACAGTTTAAAAGAGTTGTTTATGTATATAGCGGAAAAGGCGGAGTTGGAAAATCAACAATCTGTTTAAATCTTGCTTTTGCATTATCTAATTTTGGATACAAAGTAGGTGTTTTTGATGGAGATTTATCCACACCCAGTATGCCTAATCTTGTGAAAGGACTTGATTTCACAAAACCAATTATGAAAGGTGTAATAGTCTTACCATCCAGATATAAGAACATTGCTTTGACTTCATCAGGTCTACTCGGCATACCCTCTGATGGAACATTTTTATCTGGTCAATACTTAAAAGGCGCATTGTATCAATTACTCTTTGGAGTTAAATGGGATATCGATATTTTGTTAATAGATATGCCACCCGGAACAACGGATTTGCATAAAGAATTATTTTTTAGCTTAAAGGGTGAGGTTCTCCTTGTTACTACACCGCACTCAACCAGTTATGAAGATGTTATTAGAGGCATTGCATTAATTGAAAGATTCAATATCCCAATTCTAGGAATAGTCGAAAATATGTCGTATGTAAAATGTGATAACTGTCATCACAATATCGTTTTGTTTCCGGAAAATAGCAAAAAAGTTCTTTGTGAAAAAATTGGAATTAAATACTTACTCTCTTTTCCATTTGATTCTCAAGTCAGCAAAATGGCATCAAGGGGATTACCTTATATGAATGAACCGAATTTAGAGTCTTCAACCGCGTCTAAATATCTGGATTTATTAAATATTATTATTAGTTCTGGAGGTGATAGAAATGTCCCAGTTAGTGAGTAAAAAAGAAGTTGACAAATTTCAAGGTATGCTACCTGATGAAGTAATCGCAAAGTGTATTAGTAAGCGTTTCATTAATGTGAAAGAATGGGTGGTGCTTCCTTTTCTTAATGTTAGTGGAGATGCAATATTGATTACTCGTCGTTCTGAAACTGCGAGAAAAGCAATTGTTTTATTAGATAATAAACAATTAATTTTTATCAAAGAAATACCTTGGTATTGTTCGTCAAAAGACTTTGTCGTATATCAAACTCAAATGTTGAAAAGTCTATATGAGAATGGATCTAAAGTTCCAAAAATAATCCCATCAATTGAAGGAGCATTGTTTACTATATTAGACTATGGTTTAGGTGAAAGTTTTTTATTAGTGCAAGATTTTATTGTGGGTGAAACATGGAATGGGTCTTTAACAGAGGCTTTAAAAGCATCACATCAATTAGCTATTTTGCATGAGCAAATGGAGCATTACTACAAAAAAAATGAAAGTATTTACTATCCTGTTTCTAATTCTTTTTCAAAGTCGTTAGAAATGTTGAAAGTTGCATTAGATAGCATAAATGAAAAAGGTGTATCTAACATTTGTGATTTTGATAGTTATTACAAATACGCAGTAGATAAAATTGAATCATTTCGTGATGAGGCATATCGTGAAGGATATAGTGATATTTTGTTCCCAATACACGGTGATTTTAATCCGTGGAACTTAGTATTTACTAACGATAAAGAGGTGAAATCGATTTTGGATTTTGATAATTCAGCACTCAGCAATCCAATTAGAGATGTTGTTGAAATGATTTTAGTTTTTTGCGTTTTCAAGTATAAAAAAAATAGTACTCGATTTGAAACGGCACCAAGTTTTTTTGATATAAGTTTAGCACTTGCTATGATAAAGGAGTACTTTAAAAATTCAGATTATAAATTCTATGATTTGATGCCACCACTTGCTTCAACTGTTTGTATCGAATTAATTGCTTTAGCAGTAGCTAGATATGATTTTGTGGAATACACTGATTTATACAAAATAGATACCATGATTTATGAATCGTTCATGGATATAATTAAGGAGATTAAAAAAAATGATTGATACTAGATCATATAAGAATGGGCTTATTGAAGGTGTTGTGTTTTGTTTCTACAAAGACAACAAAGTGCTTTTAGAAGATAGAGGTAAAGGATTTAATGTTGAAGCTTTTTTCCCAAATGGAACAATAGAAATTAAGGACAAAAATTCTAGTGATGATTATATTGTAAATGCGCTTTTTAGAGAAGTGTCTGAAGAATTTAAAAACAGGATTAATATTTTGGATAAAGCTTTTCTAGGAGAACTAATTGTTCCTGAAATAAATGTCTTATTTTATATTTTTGTCATTACTGACTGGGAAGGAGATTTTCCTGATGAAATTCAAGAAATTGGAGAACCTGATAGTAAAATATCCTTTTTTTCGATAGATGAAGCGCGAACATTGTTCAAGTATCAAAGTGCATTTGAAATGCTTGATAGAGTTTTAAATTACATAAAAAGAGAGGGGAATAATAATGAACGATGATTTCCAGATTCCAAGTTTAAGAAATAAGAACGAAGACTATTTAAAAGTAGTAGATTCAAAATGGTATTCTTTGATACTCAAAATATGTGATGAAATTAATCATTGCACACATTCTTTTTTTAGAGATCAGGGAATCAAATCTGTTTTCTTACCAATTACTACAGGTTCAATATCAAGTCCAATTGGATTAAGTAGTGATTCTCTACCTGTTGGTATTGAAATTGCGGGAATCAAGACATATTTAGCTGATTCGATGCAATTTCTATTAGAGTATTCTTGTCGTTTAACAGAAAAAGGGACATACTACATTATGCCTTCTTTTAGAGGAGAGCAACTTGATGAACGACATCTAAATCAGTTTTTTCATAGTGAGGCGGAAATTAAAGGTGAATTATCAGATGTAATCACGCTTGTAGAGAATTATCTAAAATTTTTGACCACAAAACTAATAGAAAAAATGAGTGATGATATTATCCCCTTTTCAAAGTCTATTGATCATATGAAAAAAATGGTTTCTTTAAAATCATTCCCTACAATTAGTTTTGAACAAGCGTTAAAACTATTGTATGAAACAGAAGGAGCAATCAAATATAGAGAAGGTTATGCTTTCATTACAAACATTGGGGAAAAGAAACTTATAGAGATGCATGGTGGATTTGTATGGGTAACTCATTTCAAGCGATTAACTGTGCCGTTTTACCAAGCGTCTTGTGGTATGGATTCGAGTAATGCTCTCTGTGCTGATTTGTTGTTCGGAATTGGCGAAGTCGTAGGGGCCGGTGAAAGATGCCTAACCGGAAGAGATGTTTGTGATTCGATTTCATCTCAAGGGCTAGATAGTAATCCATATGAGTGGTATATAAAAATGAAAGATAAATATCCTATTCAAACTAGTGGTTTTGGAATGGGAGTCGAACGATTTCTTCTTTGGGTTTTGAATCATAACGACATAAGAGATACACAACTCATTCTTCGAGTGAATGGCGAAGTACAACCACTGTGAACCAAGCATAATGAAAGTCATTTATATTGTTAGTCCATCTTCACCAAATGTTCCACATAGTGTTATAAGAAGAGAAAGAGCAATTAATTTTCTTAAAACCCAAGGTTATAAAATAATCAGAGGAAAACTATTAGATAAGACAATTGGACATACTACAGGAACAATCTCCGAAAGAGTCACAGAGTTGAATGATGCTTTTAAATCTAATGCCCAAATTATTTATGCTTCATTTGGAGGAGAAAATTCATCATCCCTTTTGGACAAAATTGATTATGCTGAATTAACTATTAACCCCAAAATCATTATTGGAAACTCGGATATTACAGCGATATTGCTTGCAATTTATGCAAAAATAAAATTACCAACATGGCACTTTATGACCTTGCTTCCCGCTTTTGGAGAATTCGAACCTATGTTGAGTCAAAATTACAATAACTTTAATCAGATAATCATGTCACAAAATGCAGATATAGAATATTTCAAACCAACTGTGTATACAAATGATTATATAAATTGGAATCAACATGAAAGGCCCAAAAAAGTGTTTCAAAATCAGTGGATAGGTCTAAATGATGGTGTGGCATCAGGTGTACTTTTAGGTGGGAATTTAAAAACAATTGTTAAGTTGTTGGGATCGGAGTATTTACCCAGCTTTAAAAAAGTAATATTAGTATTGGAAGACTCGGTTTCTTCGCCAGAAATAGTAGAGAGTTGTATAGCGAGTTTAGCAAATAGCGGTGCAATTTCGTCCATTATTGGATTGATAATATGTAAATGTGAGAATTATTTGGATCAATCTAGAGATTATGGAGATGACATATATCAGTTTTTCAAGAATTATGACGTTCCAATATTTAAAAATTTCGATTCTGCCCACACTTATCCTTGTTTGCCAATCAAAATAGGAGGAGTATATTTTATGAGTGTTAAAAATAATGACATTAGACTAATTTTGAAGAATAAAGGCTATATAATTAATAAATAAAATAAAGGAGAACCAAATAGTATGGGAGAAGTAAAAGAATATTTTAAAGAAAAAGCTAAAGAATATGATGACGTCGATCATCAACTATACTGGGTACTATCAGATATGTTACTGTGGAATATTTTTGATGAGCAAGTGCTTAGTAACTACTCCGATAAGGAATTTACATTTTTAGATGCTGGAGCAGGAACAGGAAGATGGACATTAAAAATTTTAGAAAAGTATCCCAAAGCAAAAGGTATTATGATAGATCTTTCATCAGATATGATAGATGTGGCAAAAGAAAAATTAAATTCTAGGGGTTACTCAGATAGAGTTGAGATAATTATAGATAACCTGGATACCGTGAAGGTAGATGAATCTGTGGTTGATATATCCTTCACATTTCATAACGTTTTAGGATTTGTTGAAAATCCACAAATTGTTATTGGAAAAATGAACAAAACAACTAAACTTAATGGCTATGTTGTTTGTGGCGTTCCTAATTTTTATCATAATATATACTTTAATATTGCTTCTAATAATTTGGATTTGGCATCAGAAACTTTTAACAATCATATGGGAAGATTTACTAAGGAAATGCCTCAAATGCATATGTTTACTCCAGTAATTTTAAAGAAAATATATTCGGATATAAAAATTAAAAATATAAATGTACATGGATTTCCAGTGTGTATTTATCCGGGTTATTCTGAAACACAATTACATGGACAAACAAAATCATTAAAAAACGCCTTGGAAGATACAGATTACTTTAATAAAATTTATGAAATGGAGAAAAAATTGATTATGAACGAAGAATGCGCCTGTAGGGGGAACCAGATAGTTATTATTGGTAAAAAAAGTTAAAGTCCATTTCATGATATACTTAATCTTTATTTATAAATTTATCAACGAGTAAATGGTATATATTGATGATTATTAGATATGTTTTAATAGATAAATAATGGAAAAATCGAATGTTAGAATACAACTATAAAGATTCTATAATTCATTTGAGAAGTGTTTTTATGTTGGAGTAAATAGTAATTAGTTAGAAAGTGATTGCTAAAAAACCACACTATACTGATTTTAGAAAACTATTAATTTAGAGAATTAACTTTAAGGAGGCTATATTGTGAAAATAATCACTATTCAACATACAGAAAGCTACCATCACTTAAATAAGATGGTTGGATCCAGAACCGATTGGGATTTGACTCCAAAAGGATTGAAAGACATCAAAAGAATAGCGAAGAGACTAAAAAAAGAAATTCTAGGCGAAAAAGAAATTTTGGTATATAGTTCTCCACTGAAAAGAGCGAAAAATGGAGCATTCATTATTGCAAAAATTCTCAATGCAGAGGAAGTTATTATTGACGATAGAATTAACCAGTTATCTTTAGGGGATGCAATGGGGAAATCTCTTGAGTGGTTTAAACAAAACAGGATAACAGATGAAATATCTCTACACTCAAAAGCTTTTAGTAATGCCGAAAGCAATAGTGAGGTCTGGGATAGACTTACGTCTTTTTATAACGAGGTTCTAGTAAATCAATCTTGCGGAAAGACAATAATTGTCATTTCTCATGGAATAACACTATCTCTTTTAAACATGATTCACTTAGGACTTGATAAAAAGAATGTTGATAGCTGCCTCATAAAAGGTGATTCTGGTGGTGTAACATTCTATGGAAAATTCCCCGATGGTAAAAAATATATTCACAGGGTAAGTGACATGAGTTATGTTAAAAGGATATTTTGAAATATGCAATAAAATGGGAAAATGGAGTTAACGGTTTAATCATATAGTAAAGTATTTTAAAAAAATAACTCGATTATCTTTTGATAATTACAGAATAAAAAAGGTGTGGCTATGATAAAGTCAAAGCCAGTTACAATTCATTAGCATAGTCAAATTTTGTGAAAGATCCAACTGCTTTGAGAATTGGGATCCCAAAGCCAAATTACTCATTTACATTTTTGGAGTAGTATATGAATGGCAAAGTTATTGAAGAAACGAATACACCACTTCTAGGATATAGGCACATTTAAGCAAGCCAACCTAAAATGGTAGTTTGCAATTGAAAAATAGTAGAAGAACCAAATATAAAACAAAATTCTGTATTGTTGTATTGCCATTTTGTGATGAATTATTAAGTATCACTGCGAAGAAGGAAGAGCACACTACATAAAAAAATAAGAAGAAGTTAAGTGCTATGTTTAAGCCCTTGTTTTAGGAGCTAAAAGTGGAATAGTTTATTCAATAAGTAATGTTTATAAGTACTTAAAGCAGAAAATCACACACATGTATAAGTAAATAATATGCTTTAATGATAAACGGAGATAAATCAAAAAACTGTATTTCTCACTTAAAAATTAGATTGAGAAATTTCAATAATTAAACGCAAGGGAACTGATTGGATATGGTTGGTTCCTTTTTGTATGCTCTGAGTTATTCAAATGAAGCATTATCGTGCAGTAAAATCATCTTGATTTCAATAAATACTTTTTTTACACAGCGACACATAGTGTCTACACTACTGTTTAAACTATGAACATATCCAACGTGCACATTGGATAAATCTAAAGAAATAGGAGGCATAAAAATGATTACTATTGCATGCAAAGGTAAATTGATCGCTGTTTTACAGGATTTAGGTTATAGCAAGAAGCGTGCTCAGGAACTGATTAAACTTCTAGAGCGCAAAGACAAACAAGTCTCAGACTATGAAGCTGAGGAAATCTACAACAAAAGCAGTTACTAAGAATAAAAAGAAAAGAGGAAAAACATGCAAGTAAAAGTAGAATTCACATTAAAAGCAGTACAAAGAAAAGGGTTAACTCCTAGGTATGAGTTAAACGTTATTTTAAAGGATATCAATGCCAATCAAAGAACCTTTGGCAAGAACTATTCAAACATTGAACTTATTCCTGCAAAACCACTGGATATGGGTGATTATCAATTGATTTGCAACGAAAGAGGTCTAGGAGATCTCATGCAAAACACCAAAGGTTTTAGAATTAAAGACGCCAACGCTGAAGCTGGTATTGGAACCTATGCAGAAACCGGTGACAAGTACTACTTTGTTAAAGTCGAGTTATGTAAGGATTTATATAGAACGTGTTACTTAAGCGAAAGTCAGGTTAGAAACCTAAAGTATGTTGATTTAGGATTTGAGTTTAGTGAAGCTGAAATCAATCCAACGGTAGAATAAAAAGTTTGTGGATACAGTTTTCAACCTGTTTAAGAATATCTTAGAACTGATCTATAAATTACTAAAAATAGTCATCAAAAATATTTGGAAAGTACTCATGTTGATTGGCATTCTTTTAATATCCATTTTCATGGGTATTTTCCTTAAAAAGAAAGGAAAGGAAGATGATTCATAAAAAGTTTAAACCAAAGATTTTAATCGTTTTTCTCATGCTAATGGCATCATTGTTCTTAACGATTCAAACTACTTATGCAGCAACCCATTACGATGATATTGTCAGCGAAGTTGAAACCTATGTATCTGAAGGAAAACTGGAATCCTGGCATAACAATTATTCATGGGAATCCGGTTATCAAACATTTTATACGAAGGTTTTTAAACTAGGCATGTTTGAGGATCCACTAGATACATGGTCAAGCTATAACGAAGATCAGCTTTTAGCAATTACATCAATGTATCGAAACAAAGTTGATACCGTATGGAATGATTTAGTCCATAACCTAGATATTGAACCTTATAACTTAGAAGCCAACAAAATACTTGGATTATATTGGGATTCCAATCTCAGCAAGCACTACTCATATCTTTATTTAGTTTGGACAACCGAATATCAACCGACCGAATTTATTACCTTAAAAGAAGTAACGATTAATGGAACTCTATACAAGCAATATGAAACTGAAAAGGATAAGGAAGACTATACACCAACATGGGAAGATTCAGATTATCTACACTATGGCACGTCAAATCTTACCATTCATAAAACTGCCATTGCCGGTTTCTATAACGGAAAACAGTTTGGTGTACCACTGACCCCAAAATATCACATCCAAGGATTTACAGCTGGTGTTGATGAAGTCTTGTTCTTTAATAATCCAGATCCAACTGGTAAGTATACAACAACATCAATAGATGAAGTTACCTTTGATTTAGGACTCGTTCCAAAAGAAGATGGCAAAAAAGCATTTCAAATAGTTACTCATGCTTATGAAATCATTCAGGATGTTGAAGTGCAAAGTCATTTTGATTTAGGCTTTGGAGGGTTTAAACACCATGCGGTCTTTAACACAACCATCAGCATCGATAAGATTTACCGTGTTGATGTATCCTACACCTTATCCAGTGAAAACAAGAAATGGTATGAGTTTTATCTAAACACCAAAGAACAGGATGTTAAAAAATCCTTGACAGCTAAACGGATCTCAAGTGGTATCTTTAACCTATTTGAATATCAGGGTTTTAAGGAAGGCACATTCAAATCCAATGTCAAGGATTCAAAAACCTATCAGTATCAGTTGCATCTGAATTATGATGACGATGCATGGAATCTATTTGAATTCAAGTCTTACTATGAAGCAGATTACAAAGTCATCAAGAATTTCAAAATCTTAAGAATTAACTACATCGTAGATGAAAAGGTCTATGATGTAGCTGTCAAGATGGATACCGTTGATGGCGAAACACTAGGTATTCTTGACCGCGATCTGATTCTGGATACGGATTCAAGTACATGGAAAGTCAAAGAAAGCATTTATGATGTATTTGACGAGGTCTCAGAAAAGCTAAGCACAGCAACAGATACCATTTATACTATCGGTGCAGTTATCATCGGATTGATTTTACTGTACATTATTTATAAAATTATCAAATTTATCAACTACATATTTAAAACGAAAGGAAAGGAATAAAGTATGATAAAAAAATTATTTTCAATAAGCATCTTAACATTGTTAATGATTGCTTTTATCGGAACAACAAAGACTTATGCAAGCATTACAACACAGATTCATTTAACACACAGTTTCTATGAAGAACCAGTCGATGGAAAATCATATGAACTCAACGGCTTTAAATATCAATATAGTGCATCAGCAAACAGATTATATGCTGGATTGATTACGGAAAACCCAGAAGACATTAAGACGATTGTGTTTTACGATCAACTCTATGATATTCCAGTGCTGTACATTTACATTAGTTCATTAGAAGCTTATACAGGTCTAGAGGATATAATCGCGTTTGATTTATCTAATCCAAACAACATCATTAAAAATTTATCAATCAAAAATCTTTATATGGCACATGCCAATGTATTTCCAATTGATGCAAAAACAATGACAGTTGAAAACTATCATTTTGTTGCACCATATGAGGCTAGTGAAACAAATTTTGATACCTACAACTCAAAATCAAAGATTGATGAGATGCAGTTTGACAATACCTACTACTATGATTTTAATCAATTGTTCTTTCAAAAGGTTGTTGATGAATACAACGCCAGATCAACAAAGGAACATAACTTTCAGTTAAGGAATGAATCAAGTTTAAAATACACTAAAGAATCATTTTATCCTAGTGATGATTATCAGCTGACTCTAGAAAAATCAGGCATTAAGTATTACCATAAAGTTGGATATGATGTGCCTGTTTACAATGCATCTAACGACCAAATTCCTTATGTACCATATGCGATTGATCCAAGAGTAAAATCAGCAACAGTTACGAATATCTCAGGTCCTGGAATCTTGACAGGATATTCATTTAAAACACTCGATGCTCAAGGCTATTCTGTATCCGGTCTACAAAGTTTTAAGGGTGAAACTTTAATTGCTTCAAACAACGCTTATACATTGAACACATCTGGACTAAATTTCAAAAACATCTATTTTGTTTATGATTCGACTCAAGGAGCAATAACTTCAGTAAATGCAACCGGACAACACATTGAAAACATCTATATACCTGAGGATAACAAAACACCATTTCAGGTCATTATTGATCATGCATCCTTAGGACCAAAGGTTCAATATTATACGAATGCACCAGGTAAAGTTTATTTCGAATTTGCATCTGATGATGGCCAAACAATTTATAAAAGCTCTGATGACTACATTGACATTGATACAATTTTGGATAGCATTCAAAAAATAGAAGCACTAGGAATTGATTTATCGAATGAATCATTCGTTAATCAAACGGTAGAATCGTATGGATTCCCAACAAAAAAAGTATCAAGTCAAACAATTACATTAAAACCAATCACTGACATTCACTTAAACAAAGGCATGGATCCAAGAATAGTGGTTGAAGCGATGAAAGATAAGTTAGTAAATGGAAATGCTACATCAATTGTATTAAATTTTGATTCAGAAGATCTTAGTCTAATCGAAAACAGTCAATTTAAAATTGATGCAGTTATTAATAATCAACCGCCAACTACAAGAGTGGTTAATGTGAAATATAATGAGTTTAATCAAACTGTCGCATTCATCAAATCAGGCAATGAGCTACAACTGATTACCAATAAATCAGATGATAAAACCTTTGGGGATATATTTAAACTATACACTGATATTGTCTTGAAGAATCAAAGTGTGACACTGAATATTGATGCAGAGACAGATCTAAAAATAGAAAAAACTATTGCATCTAGTTTCACATATAACAATGAAGGATTTATTATTCATGCGTATGTGACAAACAAATCATTAGCTCAAACCTATATCAATTATGAGTTGCCAGACACATTTATGCTAACAAAAAACATTGATATCAACAAAGTAATTCAAGCAGTCAAAGGTCATCTCTTATTTAAAGAAGGCGATCAAGTTGATGAAGCATATACGATTGCAGCAGAACAAACCGCAACTAAACTGACACTTATGGGAACATATCCAAATGGCCAAACATTTAATGTGACAGTTACATTCTTAGTTCTGGATTCTGATATTGGTGAGTATATTATTTACAAGCATACCAAAACAAACACCTATACACTATTTATAGAGGCTAGAACCATCAAAGACGATGTTGATGCAAAATCAATATTCAAAAGCTACTTTGAATCGCATGAATTGGATGCATATATTGATCAGTATGAACTGTCGATTACCTTGACTAAACCAGGAACGTTAACCGAAAAAATCACACTTGAAGATACAGAAGATACATTTACTGTTAAGGTGGTAGTTACCGATAAAGATTTAAACTTTGATAATTTTAAAGATCCATTTAAAACGGATAAAGATGCATATGGTGAGATTGATTTATTTACTAAAATACAGGATAAATTATCTGAAAATGATATCTTAAAATGGTCAACAATTGCACTGTCATCCATCGTAGGAATTGTCATTCTATACTTTATCTATGTGGGTATTAAAAAGGGTATGAAGTGGCTCAAAAACTAAACATAAAGTATGTAGGCATAGCACTGTTTATCGTGCTATGCTCTACGCTTTTAATCTTGAATCTTGAAAGTTTTAAACAAACAACAATTAGATTACTAGAGATACTCGATATTCACAATCTGAAAAACTGGTTCCAAAGATATACAGCATCTAAAAACATCATCATCGATGAAATCACCAAGGACGCAAATACGATCATTGATAAAATCAGAGAAGTGATTGAATCAGAACTAGACATAAAAGGAATCCTACTGAATCTTTTTGTCGATGTATTAATCTTTATTCTAAACTTTTTAAATTACTTTGTTAATATTGGAATCAACATCATATTTGTTCTGATGCTCTTTTTCAATGAAACATTTAATGGCACCAATCTAAGTATCAAGTATACCAAACCAACACAAATTTTCATAAAGATTCAACAAGTGATTAACTTTGTTATAAACAAGATTAAACAAGGTGTTATCACCACGTGTAAATGGCTTAATAGAAGCAAAAGAAGCATCGCAATCATCATACTATTAACTCTAATATCCAACGGTATACTTTATGCTTTTATAACAGAAGTCATTATTTTTTTGATTACCTATGTGTTTGCTGCAATCAACATGGAAGTCTATATTGTTTTAACAAATTTAGTTGAAGCACTATTTGTTTTCCTATATCCATATCTAAAAAACATATCTAAAATTGTGTTATTTTTCCTGCTGCTATTCTTGATACTTATCAAAGCTTTTCAACGCGCAAACTATAGATTAACTAAAAATCATTCAAGACTTAAAAAGTTTGCAAATGAAAAACTTACACAAACAACCTTCATCAATGGTGCACCAGGCGTTGGGAAAACGCTACTTAATGTATCTTTATCGCTTGCCAGTGAAGAAAACATCATTGAAGAACTAGAAGAAAAGATGCGTCAGTATCAAACAAAATACCCGTATTTAAACTTTGCAAATATCAGAGTGAATCCAACCAGTGAAGAACATTTAGAATATGTTAAGCTCTATGATTTCTTGCAAGCTAGATCAACCTATCTGATTTCCAATTTCTCGATCTATAGTCCTTATTTTAAGGATTATTCCAAAATCTTTGATTTTAACTTCATGCGCAAAAACATTAAATCTGATGTCTATGCATTAGAACAATATACCGTCATCTCCATCTCAGAACTTGATAAGGAATATAACTCACACGACGATATGAAAGCTGTTGGTGAAGATGGTGCAGCAACTTTTTTCTCAACAATATCGCATGATCTAAAAAGAACAGTTAAGGTGTTTTGCGACTATCAGCTAAAGGATCAAGTGCCACTTAGAATTAGGGGTAATTCAGAGTATTTCATCACCATTAAATCACGCAAAAAAAAGTATCCGATGCTTCTTTACCTGTACTATTTACCGATTATCCTATTTGATAAATTAATCAATAAACTCATTAAAAAATACGAAACAAAACGTCAAACCATTACAAGAAAAACCAAACGAAAATCAATTTCAACTTACAAGCGCAATGACTATACGTTTATTTATGCGGTCTTAAGATTACTACAACATCGCTTACGCTCAATTAAGGCCTTCTTTGACCATTACTGGTATTTTAAGCTCACGACATTACTCTCACAAGAAGATGGCGGCAAGGGTACCCAAGTATCAATCAATCTTAACTTATGTGACTTAAAGCTTGATGGCAATCCGCTTTATGATTCAACCTTTTTGTCATACGCTTATGAACAAAAGAAAAATATGAGATTCAAGGATTTACCAACGTATACGAGTCTAACACCATCAATTGACGAATTAACCAAAAACAATTCAAGGTTTTACAACAAGATTAACGGCATTAATTTAGAATCACTCGCACCAAAAGATAAAAAAAGTGCTGAAAAAGATGACTTCATTGATGTCTAAAACAACCGAACAAATCTAGTTTTAATCCATAAGTTTAGGTGCTTGCGGAACGTGGCTATACTAATAGCCACGTTATCGCATACTAAACTTGAACTAAAACGTGTTGTTTGATGAAACATTTTAGTATTACTAAGATCTAAAAAAGAAAGGATAAAATGATTGATTTAGAAGAAAAATTCGGACTACACATTGTTATTGACTATTTTGCTGCCACCTTTCCATTCATTTCTCATGAAAATGATTTTGAGTTAAAAATCATTGAAGATATCCTTATGATGGTCTCAAATTTTCTAGGTTACAAAAAAGAAGATGTCACTAGGGAAGACTATGCACAAAATCGATTTCAATATCAGTACATCATTGGTAATGATATTATCTTAAGACTTTGTGGCCCCAAATTAAAATCCGGCTATAAATCCTGTTCGATTGAATTAAAGGGGCAGGGATGTAGAAGCTATGAAAACAACAATCCAGATAAGACATGGCAAGACCTCTTTGAATTCTTCCTGGTTAGAATGAATGCAGCAACTTCAAGGTTTGATGTGGCTCTTGATGATTATAGTGGTAAACGCATCACGATTCATGAGGTCAAAAGGAAACTTGATCAAGGACTATATACAACAAGCTTTCGTGAGAAAGATTATACGCTGTTCAATTCAAAAAAGGGCATGACTCTCCAGTTTGGTAGTCGTACTTCAACCCAGATGCTGGTCATTTATGAAAAGTTAAAGGAACAATTATCACAGGGCATTCCTTGTAAACAAAAATACTGGGTGAGATATGAAATGCGATTCTACAAAGAAAAAGCCCATAACATTTGTATGAACATCTTAAAAAACGATAAAGAAAGCTTTAGGAGTTATATCCTTGGACTCCTATATGACATGCTTGATTTAAAAGAAGCATCTAACTTAGGCGATGCTAATCTCTATAAGGCAAAGACATACATAAAATGGCGTAAATTTTTAGAAGACGTTAAAAAGGCTAAAATTGAAAAATACAAAATTAGGATAAGTACCCATGAGACTTATTACAAATGGGGCAGACCACTTGCCGCCCTTTTCTTCCTTAATATTCTTATTCACCAAAAGTTTGACATTGATTCAACTGTGATAGCAATTGTTAGAAATGGCATCCTTGCGATTGACACGATTGATCAGCAAAAACTAAAGAAACTCAATCAGTTTTTAAAGGAGTCTGGGCTTAAGAAAATCACCATCAGTGATTTGGAAATAGCCAAAGAAAAATTAGAAAAATATATAGAAACGGAGGAATTACCATTTTAATGCATAGATACACTGATATACATGTGGTCATGATGCACAGGTACAACAATTATTTATTACCGCACATCCCGCAAATCATCACCAACTACATCATGCAAAACCCAGAGCATTATGAGACGTTTTTAGACAAGAAGTATCACATTAACGCATTACTTAAATATCTATACTTAAACTTTAACAATACCATCAACTATCAAGAAGAAACACTTTTATGTGATATTTTAAAATATTTTGAAATTGATCTAAAGGAGGATAATCACCATTGACAAATTAAATGAAAAACAATTAGAAGCAGTCAACCAAATAACCGGAAATACTTTAGTATTAGCTGGTGCAGGAACAGGAAAAACACGAGTACTGATTAACCGAATCATTAATCTTATAAATAATGGTGTTGATCCCAAAAGTATTTACGCGTTTACCTTCACTAATAAGGCAGCAAATGAAATGAAGTACCGGATTAAAAAGTTCAATGAAAAAGCAGATGAAATAAGTATTTCAACCTTTCACAGTTTCTGTTATGGTTATCTTTATGATTTTGCACCCTATGTAGGATATGAAATGAAATTTGGCATCATTGATGATGACGATAAACTAAAAATCATTCGAAACATTATTAAGGAACATGAACTAGATATTCTAGATGCAGATGCCATCAAAACGATATCAAACGTTAAGAATCATACCGATACAACCTACACAAGCATTGATCAGGCAGTAAAAATGAACTTCATCTTTCATGAGTATCAAGCAATTATATTAAAGAACAACAAGATGGATTTAGATGATTTGATGTATCAATTTAAGAATCTCTTAGCAAATTATGAAGCCTTAAAAGAATTTTTGCAAGAAGCATGTGAATACATCTTGGTGGACGAGTGCCAGGATACCAATGTGATTCAATATGAAATTCTAGAAATAATATCAAAAAAGCACAACAATCTCTTTATGGTTGGCGATCAGGATCAATGCATCTACACCTTTAGAGGAAGCAATCTTGATAACATCAAGCATTTTATTGAAACAAAGCAACCCAAGATTATTAAACTAGAAGAAAATTATCGTTCTAATGCCAATATCTTAAATGTGGCCAACAATTTAATCAAAAACAATAATAAGCGATTAGATAAGACGCTTTATACCAACCAGTTTTCAAAAAACTATCAAGTCATTTATGCACCACTAGAAAATAGTTATGAAGAAGCAAGATATATTGCTAACTTAATTATAAAACTATCTGATGCTGGATATCTTTATCAGGATATTGCGGTGCTTTATCGAAATCACGCCATTAGCAACAGTTTTGAAAAAGAACTCATTAGACAAAAGATACCTTATAAAATCATTGGTAGTTATCCCTTTTTCAAACATAAGGAAATTAAGACAATCAGCAATTATTATTACTTTTTAAACAATAAAGATGATTTATCCTTAAATGAAATTTATGCGGTACCACCAAGAAAGATTGGTGATGTCACATTCAGTACATTAGAAACGGATGCAAAGCAGCTTAACACATCAATTTATGAACAAATGCAGTTAAGCACGAATGAGAACATCAAAGCATTTGTTGAACTTATTAAAAAGCTAGAAACAAGCTTTAAAACGGAATCACCTAAAGATTATATTCAAGTATTACTAGAAACCATTAAGTACAATGATTACTTATCAAAACAAGAAAAAGTGAAGCAAAAACTAAGTAGGATTCAAGATTTTATACAAATGTTTGCTGGATTACCAAATACAGAATATCCAGATCAAGAAACGATAAAGTTCCTAAATGATATATATCTCAAACCAGATGAAACGACAGATGACAAAATTGTGAAGCTCATGACCATTCATCAAGCCAAAGGATTAGAATTTAAGGTTGTGATTATTGCAGGATGCAATGAAGGTATCTTGCCATCTTTTAAAGCAACCAACAATGATATCGAAGAGGAAAGACGTATCTTTTATGTCGCCATCACCAGAGCCAAAGAAAGACTTTATCTTTTAAGTGCAAATCAGAGAACGCTTCACGGTAAAATCCAAACATTTAAACCATCATCATTCCTAAAAAACATGAATTTAGAATGCATTCATCTAGATAAGTTTTAATCTAGAAAAATCAAATAAGTCAATGGAGGTCGATACAATGTTTTCTTGTCACAGAATATTAAAAGATGATCGCTTACTTATTTGTCGAGATATAATCATTAAACTACTTTATACCCATGATGAGGACGATCTCATCTATGTTTATTTATCCAAAGAACACAAAGAAGTTTTATACATGAACTTTGACAACAACTGTACATTCTTAAAAGAAGAATTATTACTTTGTTACAAAACGACGTTAAAAAAGTTCTACCTTTATTTAATCGCGATATCTTATCCTAATGTACCCAAAGAAAACATCATTATCTTCGCCAATCGAATGATTAGAAGACTATCTATTGAAACTAGTGCGAAGCTACTTAAAATATCAGAGCAGGAATACAAAAACATTGAAACCGGTGTTACCTGTAATTTCAACTTAAAAGATATATCAAAAATGTTTAATTTTAAATCAGAAGAGTTTTATTACACATTTAAGAATGTGTTTGAAATGATCTGCTTATGAAGAGGTGATTATGTTAGAAACAGAAAGTCGTTGTTATAATCGTGAAATCATCACCAGTGATGAGAAGGTATTAACGGTCTATTTTATGCTAGAAGCGAGGCAAAGGGTCAGTTATGATACATTCTATGAAATCTTTGGCGCATCAAGAAGAACCTTTAACCGTGTCATAGCAACCATCAGAAAGTCATTAGAGAATTGTTCGATATATGAAACACAAATCATTTATAATAGAGATAGTCAAAATTATGAATTAGTTAAAGCGTGTTTAAGGGGATAAAAAGTAAAGCTGCAGTTTAATCAAAGATTGCAGTTTTACTATTTTACATATAAATTAATAATCTAAACTGATATAGGGCAAAAGAGGTATTTGAAAGGTGGCATCCCTTGAATTACCCAGATTTCCCTAGATTTGCCGTGATTCCCTAGATTTCCCTAGATAATGTGGTATAATATGGTCAGAGAGGATGATACATTATGACAGATAAAAACTTTAAAGAAGAATCCAATACAATTGAATATAAAAAGACGTTACCGAAAGAGGCAAACAAGTGGCTGAAGTCAATTGTTTCATTTAGTAATACGGCTGGCGGAGAACTTGTTATTGGTATTGAAGATGCAACATTAAAGGTTTTTGGTATCAATGAAGTGAGATCGGTTTTTGAGCAAAAAATAATGGAAACAATCTATCATAACATTGAACCCAAACCAATCATTGACATTGTTTTTAAAAACATACAAGATAAGGATATAGCTATCATCCAAATTGCTAAGGGCAACGAACAACCTTATTATATAAAGAAACAAGGCGTTGAAGAGGGCTGTTATATCAGATATGGTTCAACAGATCAAAAAGCGACCAATAGCCAACGAACAGAGTTGATGCTTAGTAGAAAAAATGAGAATTATACGAGTAAACTATATGATGAACAAGGCAAATTAATTAAATTAAGTGATGTCAATATTAAAGATTTTTTAATAGATATTAATAAACGCGTTAAAACAGGCAAAGAAATTAGTTTAAGCAAACTTCTTGAATGGCATTTACTGAAGAAAAACTTTGATGAAACGTATGTTACCAATGGCTTAATGTTATTGCTAGATAACAAATTTAGTCAAAGCCACATAAGAGTAGGTTATTTTTCAGGTTTGACCAAAACCAAAATCATAGATGAGATTACGATTAAAGGGTCCATTATATCTCAATACGATGAAGTAATGAACGTATTATTGGATAAACTAAAAACAGATTTCAAAATTGGCGTTATTAGAGAACAGCAGTATCAAGTTCCTGAAGTAGCTTTAAGAGAAATTGTGGCTAATGCAATTATTCATCGTAACTATTTAGAAAATGAACCGATTAGAATGAGTTTATTTGACGATCGCATTGAAATCTTTTCACCAGGAACATTCTTTGATGGGTTACAGTTAAAAGATGTCTTAAGTGGTATTTCAAAACTGAGAAATCCCAATATTAGTGAAATCTTTTACCATATCGGAATTATTGAAAAATGGGGATCAGGTATCACACGTGCTAATGAGGCCTTAGAAAAAGAATCCATGTATCCTTTAGTTTTTGAAGTGAATAGTATTCATGGTGTCAATGTTATCATTAAGTTTGACAAAGGTAACATAAAGAAAGTTCAAAGTGAAACAGTAGATGAAGAAAATTATTTATTACAAAAAACAATATTTACACGGAAAGAGTTAGAACAAGATCTAAACCTTACGCATGATCAAGCAAGGTATTTAATTGAAAAATGGTCAGATAAGGGAAAGATTACAAAACGTGGAGGTGGACCAAGTACAAGTTATAAAGTAAACAACTAAAGACTCAATGATATTTTCTAGAGAAGTAACGAATTAAGATTATAGTATAAAAATTATGAAGGAGAGTATACTCAATAACATATACTATAATCTAAAAAAGAGTATACAAAAGCAATATGATTTTAAAAAAAGTTGAAATTCATGAATACAAATCTATAGATCAACCACAAGTATTTGATGTTGAAGATGATATAACTACATTTGTAGGTATGAATGAATCCGGTAAAACAAGTATTCTTGAAGCAATTGCAAAATCTAACTACTTTGATAGTGGTGATGTTGAACTCAATTCGTTTGATAAAACGAATGATTACCCTAGAAAAAGATTAGTAAGAAGCAATAAATCAGGTGATAATCCCAAAGCAATTACTTTGCATTTTGATGTGCAGAATCTAAAACAAATCATTTTAGAGAAAACAGGTATTGAGATTGATAGTAATGTTTCAGTTACTAAATATTACGATAATAAAACTAAGTTTGATTTTAACGTTAAAACTACACCATCAGATTTTTATTCAAAGTTCAGTGAAATAGAAAATACGCTATTGCAAAAATTGATACTAATTAAGACAAAACAAGAACTCAATGCTGAAATAGTAGAATTGAAAAAGGATCCAGAAACAAATGCGACCATATTAACTATTTTAGGAAAAATTAATTATTACGTTGACAATTCAACTTATGAACATCCTTTTGCTAGTTATTTAGTCACTGAGTATTTAATACCCAATCTACCTAAGTTTATGTATTATGATGAGTATTATGCGCTTGATTCTGAATTTTCTATAAGTCAACTGGCAAATAATCAGTTAACTAAAAACTCTGCTAAAACAGCAAAAGCTTTAATAGAACTAGCTGATATTGACTTAAAATCATTGTCAAATTCTACCAATTTTGAGCGATACAATGCAGAACTTAATTCGGCATCTTTAGAAATAACAGAAGAATTGTTTAAATATTGGAAATCTAATGTAAACCTTGAAATCATATTTATGATAGAAAAAATAGAATCTAATCCAGGGGCTTATAACCATAATACTATTGTTGACAGAGTATTAAAAATCAGAGTTAAAAACAGTAATAATGGTGTTGATTTACCTCTTGGAAATAGAAGCAAGGGATTTAACTGGTTTTTCAGTTTTTTAGTTTGGTTTAATAAAATTCAGGAAAAAAAGGATTCAAAATATATTTTATTATTAGATGAACCTGGTTTAAATTTACATGGAAAAGCACAAGCAGATTTATTGAACTTCTTTGCAGACCTATCTGCAAATTACCAGATACTTTATACTACACACTCACCTTTTATGATTGAACCTCATTCTTTGAATAAGATTAGAACTGTCTTTGAAAGTACAAATGGAACCGTTATATCTGATACTGTGCAGGAAAAAGATCCAAACACATTATTTCCATTGCAAGCGGCATTAGGATATGATTTGGCTCAAAATCTGTTTATATCACCTAAAAACTTAGTTGTTGAAGGAATTGCTGATTTAACTTATATAGAATTGATATCCTCTATACTAGAACAAAAAAATAGAGAATCATTGAATTCTGATATAACAATAGTTCCAATTGGGGGAGCAGATAGAGTTAGTACATTTATTTCATTATTAAGAGGAAACAAACTTGAAAAAGTAATACTATTTGATACGATAACTAATCAATCAGCTAAAGATAAAATAAATAACACCGTGAAAGAAAAGCTAATTAGAGATTCTAATATACTATATTATCACAACTTTGCGGGCACTGAATATGCTGATATAGAAGATTTGTTCGATACAAAAGAATATATAGAACTATACAACAAAACTTTTAAAGTTGCTCTTGATAGTTCAAAGATAGATCCAAATAAACCAATAATCAAACAGATTATACTCCAAAATGGAGGTAAAGATTATAATCATTATTTACCAGCAAAGCATCTTATGTCTCAAATAGAAACGATTGCAATTCCTGAGAAAACATTAAATAAATTCGAGGAAATATTCAAAAAAGTTAATAAACTATTTACTCATACCGCATAAGGTAAAATAATTTTACCTAAAAAAGCAATGATTGAATGTAATAAATAAAAAAGAAGGATTTTAGATAACGTGATTTCCTTCTTTTTACATAACTGTGATCATTTGTTTTATAATATTAAATTTATCATCGTCTAGCACGATGATTTTTTTTACTTCATCAACTCTTTTTAGTGGAACTGGAAGATTAATTGTATTATCGAGAATATATCTATCTACTGTTTCATAATCTGATAACAATTCAAAAAGCTTAGATAGATTTTGAGACCCATCAATACCAATTTTTTTGTTGATATTGATAAATCTTTTGCTGTCGATGTAATAGATCAAACCGGAAGTTTTATATTTTAAATAATCATCTTCAGTCAAAATGAAGCGAGTGTTGCTATTCTCATAATAAACATATAGACCTAAATCATCATTGCACAATAAATAATCAATGGTAACATGGAAAAATTCAGATAGTTTTCTAAGCATCGAGGTATTAATATCTCTAGTCTCGTTTTCATATTGAGAAATGGTTGAATCAGCCAATGAAAAAACAGCAGAAATTTGTCTTGTTGTTAAATTCAATTCTTGTCTTAAAAACTTGATTTTATTCATAGTAGATATCATCACCTCATATTCACAATAACATTTTATAGTCAAAATGACACAAAGTCAAATTTATTTCTATTTTTGCTCACAAAACGCGTTGACAAACTCAAAATGAAATGTTATTATTTATTTGAACACGAAATGTGAGCAAAAGGAGAGGTATATGAAACATTTAGAGTCATATTCAAAAAGAGAGCTGGCTATCTTATATTTACAGGTCCTAATGGATACAAAGAAAATCGTTACACCAGAGCTCAAGAAACAACTCATTACTTTAGGTTTTAAAGAAGTAGTTATTGGTACCAAGCAAGAACATAAAATTCAAAGTAAAGATTTTATGCTTGATTTCTTTGGCTATGATATTGCGATTGGATTATCGCCATTGGCGATTAGTTATCATTCAGATCGAAGATATTTTGCTATGGTTTACAACTTTCAATCAGAAGAATTTAAGTAGTCCGACACATACTGTCTAAACTCTTTTATATCATGAGTGATATAGGAGGTGACGAAGTGTCAGAAGAAACTAAAAAAGTTTATGATGCTGAAGACATTCAAAAGATACTAGGACTAGGAAAAACAAAGACTTATGAGTTCCTGGAAAATGTATTTAAAAGTCAAGAGCCATTTAGAATCATAAAAATTGGTAGACAATACAAAATATTTAAAGAGTCATTTGATGCATGGATAACTAATAAGTAAAGGAGGTCACAATGACAAGTCAAACATATAATAGTAGCATTGCCTTTCTTTATCGTGGATATTGGAGTCATAGAAGAAAAATCATGTCAAAAGATGGAACGATTTTATATCGAAGAATGGATGGCTTTTCCACGCCAGAAGAAGCTGAAGAAAGTTATTATAAACATCTAAAAGAATTTGAGTCTGAACGAAAAAAACTACTTATCCCAACAATAAACAAGAACATTAATTTTAAAGACTACATGGTCTATTGGATCAACGAGATTTATCCTAAAAAAGTTCAAAGTTCAACAATTATGGTTATCTCATTTGCTATCCACAACTTTATTTTGCCTAACATATCATATGATATTAAATTAAAACTAGTGACAGCAACCTATATTGAGGAATTGCTAAATAGAATTAAACCATACAGCAAATCGGCAGCACATAAATCAAGACAAGCCTTATATTTAGCCTTTAAAGATGCCCAAGCTTATGAGTTTATTCCTAATAATATCATTTCAAATGTTAAGACATATAAATCAAGAAGAAAAGATATCACTATTTTGAGTAAAGAAGAGCTAAAAAAGTTTCTAAGTATAGCATCGACTGGTAATTGGTATTTAGAGATATTGCTGGCCTTGTTTTGTGGTTTAAGAAAAGGTGAAATCTTAGGTTTAAAATTTTCTGATTTTGATTTAGAAAATCAAACAGTGAGTATTCAAAGACAAATTGCTAATGAATATACACTTAATAAAAATGAGTTTGGTATTGATTTTACCAAACAAGTAGAAAGGGATCCTAAAACAGTGAATGGTATTAGGATTTTAAAAGTACCAAAAATAATCATCACTGAGCTAGCGAAACGAAAACAGTTAATTGAAATTGAAAGTACAAAAGTTTTAAACTATCAAGATAACAACTACATTAGTATTCAAAAAAATGGTGTACCAAGTCATCTAAACAGCCTGTATACCTATTTATATAGAACGTGTACCAAATATGGTATCAAGCGAATTTCAGTTCATAACCTAAGACACATGTATGCAACCATTTTGATTGAACAAGGTGTATCGCTTGCCAAAATATCTGCACTTCTTGGCCATTCATCAATTCATACAACTTTCGATTTTTACTGTGATGTGATGGAAGAAAAAGAGAGAATTATGAATTTTGTTAATAACACTTTTCCAGTTGAGGTTGGAGAAGACAATGAATGATATCTTAAAACCAAAGACCTATATTGAATATAAAATATACAACATAACCCAGATCAAGAAAAAATATGGTTATAGAATCGTATTGATATTCAACGATGAATCATCTCAAACGATTCAAAAGGCAGGATTTAAAACATTAAGAGAAGCAAATGAGGCAAGGAATGAAACAATTGCTCAACTTCATAACGGTACCTTCGTTCTAAATAGTGTTATCTCAACAGAGGAGTACTTTAAAAGTTGGTTAAAAGATGAAATGAAACCAAGGATAGCTCATAACTCATATCAAGCATATTACAACATTATTTATAATTACATTGTTCCTAAAATTGGAAAAATCAAAATTAATGAATTAAATAGAGCGCACATTCAAGAACTATACAATTTTATTGCATCAAAATCTCATAGTATTGCCAGATTAACAAAATGCGTCATTAAGACTGGATTGAAAGATGCATTAAAATATAAACTAATTGGTACCAATATAGCTAAGGATATTGAATTACCTAAACAAGTTAAATCTAAAAAGTATCGTACAATTGAAATCAGTACAGAGCATACATTAAGTGCTGATCAAGTCAAAGTATTGATTGAATCATGCAAAGATTCACCAATTTATTTGGAAATATTATTTGCAGTTTTAATGGGTTTAAGAAGAAGTGAAATAAAAGGTTTAAAATTTGATGACATAGACATTATCAATCGGCGCATAAAAATCCAAAGACAGTTAGGTAGAGCAGCTAATACAAGCACTGATGATTTGGAAAAAGGGACAGTAACAAAACAAGAAATTCCAGTTAAAAGTTATTCTAGTAATAGAGAACTAGAAATCCCGGATATATTATTTGAGGAAATACTGAAAAAAAGAAAACAGTATGAGAAAAACAAACGAAGAAGAATCAACGATCAAACGACACCATTTAAAGACCTAAATTATATCTGCTGTTCAACCTATGGTAATCCAAGATCAATGAGCTTTGATTATGTGTACTGGAAAGAAATATTGAAAAAGAACAATTTACCAGATATCAGATTTCATGATTTAAGAGCTACATACTGTACATTACTTGTTAATGAAAAGTTTAATCTAAAAGCTATTTCCAAAATGATGGGTCATGCATCAGAAATCATTTCAGTCGATGTTTACACTGAAAAATCAAAAATCGTCAATGATTGCTTAGAAGAATTAGAACCATTTATTGAATCAGTTATTCCAAATCAAGAAGATCCAAAAGAAATCAATGAAGAAGTTCTCGATAACATAGAAAACATAATCGATGAACTAATATAACATGAAACAGATAACAAGAAAGATTGAGTTTAGCTTCCTTGTTATTTTCATCTATAAATGTTAAAATTGACTAGGTAATCTCAAGTAAACTTGATAAGTATTATCTAGGTTTAAGTAGTTTGGGATAGTAAGATTTGTGACCTAAATTCGCCCCACTGGTCGAAATCATCAATTTAACCAAAAAAATGGGGCGAATCAATGCTTAAATGGGGCGAATTTTCTGGTTGATAGTAATCATAGTAAATTCACTAAAACGAGAAAAAGGAGAGATTTATATGTTCAAATTAGTATCACCTTTTCAACCGAGTGGTGATCAACCAGAGGCGATAGAAAAATTAATAAATAACTTTAACGATGGCATAACAGAGCAGATATTACTGGGTGCTACAGGTACTGGTAAGACCTTCACAATTGCTAATATTATTCAAAAATTAGGTAAGAAAGCACTTGTATTAGCACACAATAAAACACTAGCTGGTCAATTATATGGGGAACTCAAAAGTTTATTCCCTGAGAACCGTGTTGAGTATTTTATCTCCTATTATGATTATTATCAACCAGAAGCTTACGTCGTATCCTCGGATACCTACATTGAAAAAGATTCATCAATCAATGATGAAATCGATGAATTGCGACATAGTGCAACCTCATCCTTATTGGATAATGAGGATGTCATCGTTGTCGCATCAGTTTCTTGTATCTATGGGATTGGAGACCCAGAAGATTATAAAAACTCGATGATTGCAGTTCGTATCGGGGATAATTATGGAAGAGATAAGCTAATCAATAAACTGGTTGAACAAACCTACCAAAGAAATGATATGGATTTCCATAGAGGGACCTTTAGAGTTAGAGGGGATTCGATTGAAGTCATTCCAGCCTATGAAAGAGCCAATGGTATTAGAATTTCATTTTTTGGAGACGAGATTGATGAAATCAAACGATTTGATGTCTTAACTGGTCAACCATTAGAAAGCTTAAATTACGTCACTATATTTCCTGCATCACACTTCATGACCAATAAGGATAAGCTCAAGGAATCGATTCGTAGAATCAAAAATGAATTGCAGGAACAAATCGCTTATTTTAAAGGAAACAATCTTTTATTAGAGGCACAAAGAATTGAACAAAGAACAAAATACGATATGGAAATGCTTGAAGAAATCGGGATTTGCAGTGGTATTGAAAACTATTCAAGACATTTATCACTTCGTGAAGCAGGCGAAACCCCAGCTACACTGATTGATTTTTTTGGCAAAGATTTTATCATGATTGTTGATGAATCTCATGTCACAATTCCTCAGGTTAGAGGCATGTATTTTGGAGATCGATCCAGAAAAACAACCTTAGTCAATTACGGATTTAGACTTCCTAGTGCCCTAGATAATAGACCACTACAATTTGATGAATTCGAAAATAAATTCTCAAAGGTCATTTATTTATCTGCAACACCTGGTGCCTATGAATTAGAAAAAGGATTACCTATTGTTGAACAAATCATACGTCCTACTTACTTATTAGATCCAGAAATCGAAGTTAGACCTTCAAAGGGTCAAATGGATGATCTTTATTTTGAAATCAAGAAACGTATTTCAGCAGGAGAACGCGTTTTAGTTACAACACTAACGATTAGAATGAGTGAAGACTTAACTGCCTATTTTAAACAATTGGGGCTAAAGGTTGCTTATCTACATAG
>JAHIRQ010000011.1 GCA_018818645.1 Bacillota bacterium | reverse complement strand
GAATGCTAGATTTATCAAGCCAATCGATGAAGAGTTTCTCCATGAATTATGCAAGACAGGAAAACCTTTATTTGTTTATGAAGAGTGTTCAAATGTTGGATCACTTTATCCTCAAATCTTAAAATTCATGGCGAAGCATGATTATAAAAATAGAATTCAAGACATGTCAATTACTGATCAAGTGGTTGAACATGGTCATTATAAAGATATATTAAAATCACATCATATGGATTTAGATTCAATCGAAGAGACACTTAAGGAGTTTCTCAAATGAGACTCGACCATTACTTAGTAGAAAATCAAATCGCGAAAACAAGAAGCCAGGCTACGGATTTAATTAAACGTGGTCTTGTTTTAGTCAATGGTGAAGTGGTTACCAAGACTGGCTATGAAGTCACAACCCATTTGATAAAATTGGTTGAAGAAGTCAAGTATGTAAGTCGTGCTGGAGAAAAATTATATCAAGCTATTCAAGAGTTTGGTATTGTCCTTCATGATAAGATAGTTGTTGATATCGGTTCATCAACTGGAGGATTTACAGATTGTGCACTTCAAGAAGGTGCGAAAAAAGTATACTCTTATGATGTTGGTAGTAACCAAATGGATATCGAACTCAAAAAAGATCCAAGAATTGATCTTCATGAAGAAACCAACATACTTGATGTTACAATACCTATTTGTGATGTCATCTTAATCGATGTCTCATTTACATCAATCAAACCTATATTCAATCATTTAAAAGGCTTTTCTAAGGAAATCATCGCACTCATTAAACCTCAATTTGAAGTCGGTCATATTCATTTCAAGCAAGGTGTCGTTAAAGATATTAAAAGACATCGAGAGGTCTTAACAGATGTTTTAAATCATGCAAGATCCCTAGGTTTTTCGATTAAAGGATTAAAAAAATCAGACTTAAAAGGTAAGGCAGGAAATCAGGAGTATATTTTATATATTGCTGAAACCAAGAATCAAGAGGATATCAAGAATATGATCGGGGACGTTTTATGCTAATATCGCTTCATGTTAAAAACTTCGCTTTAATTGATGATTTAGAAATGGACTTCTTAAGTGGACTATCTGCAATGACTGGTGAAACAGGTGCAGGAAAGTCCATTATTTTAGAATCCTTACAGCTTCTATTTGGAAAAAGAAGTGACTCAGCAATGATTCGTCATGGTGAGAAAAAGGCTTATGTTCAAGGTGTTTTTGAGCTCAATTCTTTGAAACAAGAACTACTAAGTCTTCCAGAAACTATTGAAGTAGAACGTGAAATCGATAGTAATGGTAGACACAACATGAAAATCAATGGAGAAATCACTACACTTGCTAGAATCAAAGAGGTGATGAACTCAATCGGTTCTATTCATTCACAAAATGAAACAATGAATCTATTTGACAAGTCCTTTTATCTTACTTTTATTGATCAAGTGGATCAAAAGAAAATTGATTCGCTTCTCAATCCTTATTTAATGGAAAGAAGTCATTACTTATCAAAAAAGAGACACTTTGAAGATCTCAAAAGTAAGAAAAACCAATCCATTGAAAAGAAGTCTTTTTTAGAATATCAGGTTGCAGAATTGAAATCTCTACATCTTGAAATTGATGAAAAGGATACATTGGATGAAAAGATAGCTAAGCTTAAAAACCATGATAAAATTATGAGCCAGCTGAGAACTGCATATCTTGCATTAGATAATGAAATGTTTTCAGTGGATCAGGTTTATGAAGCTGGTCATGCGCTAGAAAAAATTTCTAATCTAGATCCTGAATATAAAGAAATGGGAGAACGTCTTATTTCCGCTTTTTATGATTTGGATGACGTCAAGTCGAAGGTTTTTCAAACCATTGAATCTCTTGATTTTGATGAGGATTTATTCAATAGCATGCAGGAGAGAAGCTTTGAACTTGTGAAAATAGAAAACAAATATGGAAAGACAGTCAATGAACTAATTGATTACTCAAAAGAAATTGAAGAGGAATTGATGCTCATTACCGATTATGATCACTATATTGAAATGTCACTAGCAGAAGTAAAAAAAGCCTTCCAAAAGGCTTATGAGTGTGGTCTAAGACTATCTGAACAAAGAAAGAAACTCGCTAAGAAATTATCAGTAGATGTACTCACTGAATTAAAAGATTTAGATTTAGAAAAAGCAATCTTTGATATTGAATTTGAAAATGTAAATAGTGATGAAGCATCTTTATTGGAGACTGGCCTAGATCAAGTTGAATTCAATATATCTCTTAATGAAGGTGAACCAGTAAAACCACTCGCTAGAGTTGCATCTGGTGGAGAGCGTGCTCGCTTTATGTTTGCACTCAAATCCATTTATGCGAAAGCAAATGAGCTATCTCTTTTAATCCTAGATGAAATTGATATCGGTATTTCTGGTAAAACTGCTGCCAAGGTAGCAAGTAAAATGCAAGTCTTATCTAAAAACATGCAATTGATTGTCATCACCCATCTACCTCAGGTTGCAGCACGTGCGAACTATCACTATGGAATCACGAAGGTTAAAGAGAAGGACCGCATGGTCACTCGTATTGAAAAGCTATCTGACGATCAAAGAATTGAAATGATTGCGTTAATGCTTTCTGATGAAAAATTGAGTCATTTCGCAATTGAACAAGCGAAAATGCTCCTTAGAAAATAAAAAAAGCTTTCGCTTTTCTTATGCTTGTCCACCAATGAGTGCAAGTATGAAAGATAGTATAATTAGTCCAACCATCCCAAAGACGATGATCCAAACAACTGCTTTACCCCACCATGTTTCTGTTGGATTGATATAATGTTTTTTCTTCTCTACCTTAACTGGTTTTGTTTCATTTTTAGCCATGATTTCACCTCGTTCACTTAATCGTTACTATTATACTATAATTTCTAACCTAAAGGAAGAGTTTTGATGAAAAAGAATGTTAAAATTATCTTTCATATCGACTTGAATGCTTTCTTTGCAAGCTGTGCGATTATAAAGGAGCCTTATTTAAAGGATAAGGTTTTTGTGGTTGGAGGAAACGCTACGACAAGACGTGGTGTAATCTCAACCGCATCCTATCCTGCAAGAAAATTAGGAATTCATTCTGCAATGAATATCAATGATGCGTTTAGAATTTATCCTAAACTGATTATCGTACCTATTCAGTTTTCTTTATATCAAAAATACTCTAGTTTATTCTTTACTTATTTAAAAAGATATTCAAATATTATTTTAGAAGGATCGATTGATGAAGCCTATGTTGATATGACTGAAGCTGCTATAAAAAAACATCCTCTAGATATCGCTAAAGAGATTCAAGAAGGACTCATGAAGGAACATGGTCTTCCTTGCTCAATAGGGATTGCATCTACTCTATTTTTAGCAAAGATGGCATCAGATATGCAAAAGCCACTTGGCATTACTGTACTTAGAAAAAGTGATATCGTTGATAAATTATTTCCTTTGCCCATCAGAGATTGTTATGGAATTGGAAAAAAGACTTATCCAAGACTAGAAAGTATCGGAATTGATACCATTGGTGCTTTTACAAAACCAGAAAATAAAGAAAAAATACTATCGATTATGAGTGAACCTTCCTACCATTCCTATATAGAACATATTATGGGAAGATCATCGGATACGATCGACCCTAAAAAATACGCTATCCCTAAATCCATTTCTAATGAAACAACCCTCAACTACAATATGGATTCATCCGAAGCCATCTTTAAGATTATTACTGAGTTACTTGAATATACGCATGAGCGATTAACCAAAGAAGAACTCGTTACAAAAACAGTAGGGATAAGGTTAAGAGATGCAAGCTTTGAGACTACCAATCGTAGTGTAAGCTTTATCAATCATACTGATGACTATGAACAAATATTGGATGCAATTGAAAACTTATTCGAAGAAAATTATAAAGGAGAGCCCTTGAGACTTGTTGGTGTTTTCTTCAACTCAGTGGTTCAAAAAAAAGATTTAAAGATCGACTATAATCTCTTTAACTATCAAGAGTTAACTAGAAGAGAAGAAAATATTTATAAAGTGATCTCATCGATCAATGAAAAGTACCCGAAAAGTATTGCTAAAGGAACAAAAAAGACATCATAGGATGTCTAATATGTCTAATTTTGTTTGATGATCCCAAGTTTTGGGGTCATTTTCTTTATATTGCTTAAGAAATTCGACAACTTCATTGGTGACGATAGTTGGAGTCGATGCTCCTGAGGTTACAGAAACTGACTCAATTCCCTTTAACCAATTTAAATCAATATCGTCAACACCACCGATTAAGTGACTATTTATTTTTTTAGCCTTTTCACCAACATAAGCAAGCTTATTGGAGTTGGAACTCATCTGATCGCCAACGACAAGCATTAAATCTACAACCTCTTGATTCACAACAGCTTCTTGTCTGACTGTGGTTGCATTGCATATTTCATTGTCGAATAAGTAATTGGGATACTTCATCTCTAATATTTTCAAGACAGATTCAATATCATAAAGACTCAGTGTGGTTTGATTGGTTACGAATATTTTTTGATTTGCAAGCTCATTTGGAAGTAGGAGTGCATCCTTTTCGTCTTCAACAAAGTATATTTTTGGATCGATTGCTAAAATAGCTTCTGGTTCAGGATGGTTTCTATGTCCGATATAGATGATTTCATATCCATCGAGCAGCTTTTCTTTAACTGCCTTATG
>JAHIRQ010000099.1 GCA_018818645.1 Bacillota bacterium | reverse complement strand
GGTGATTTCATGTGCATACTGGCTTCGGTAGGTTTAGGTCTTATTGCACTGTATTTGCTTCAATTTATTCATTAGAAATCTCAAGCGTTAAACCTTATGTTAACTCTTCTCAAATAAAGATAAACAAAGGAAAAATATGTTTCCACACTGGAAAAAGTCTGGAATGGGGGAACATAAAATGGCTAAAAATATGTTTCTGACGTACACGAACCGACAAATTTTCGAGCAATCAGATATACTCCACGCAGTAAGTATGTGGAAACATATTAAAAGTATAGTGAAGAGAATTGGACAAAATTAATTGGACACAAATCATCTATTACTCGAAAAGAAGAAAAGATAACTTATTATCAATTTATAAGCAATTTACTGAATAATCAAATAAGGGTATAGAAAAAAGGAATGCTCCCATACGGGTCATTCCTTTTTCTCTTAAAGGACTCTTAGAGGAAGAGTTTGAAAGTATGATTACTCAGGTGCGGTAACGTTTAGTGTTCTTTCGTAAATCTTTTGATTACCTAACCAGTCAGTAAGTGTATATTTTAATACGAATGTACCAACTACTGATGTATCAATTGTGTATACTCCAGCAGTATCAGTAACTAAGCCTACAGTATCACTTGAAATAACAAGTGTTGGAACCTTAGCGAAATCACCATATTTAATTCCTGTTAATGGATTAAAGACTGCATTTTGAACAACAGTTCCAACAGGAGCCCAGAAATAAGGAGCTACTTCATCAACAGCGTGTCCAATAAGCTTAACAGATACGTCATCGAAGTAAACCTTAGTTGCGGCACTTCTGCTTGGATTTTCAGCATCAATTAAACCTAAGAAGAATCCAAGTTTAGCATCAGCTGTACTTAAACGTGCATTATGCATAACTAGGTTGAATGTTGTCCAATCAGATGTTAATTCAACAGTATGAAGTGTGTAATTAGCAAAGTTATCAGATGGATTTTCAAAGATGACACGAATGTCTCTAGCTACATCTGCTTTTGCCTTAAATGTAAGTACATATGTAGAACCTGCTTCAAACTTGAAGCTATTTCTTTGGAAGAATTGGATACTATGAGGAACTGTACCAACGAATGTGATGTCGATTTCTAGATGTCCATCAACGAATTGATGAGGATTCCAAGTACCAGTACCAGTACCAGCCTTAAGTGTCCAGCCAAGATTTGCATCTAGGTTAGTAATTGCTGTTTGTGCTTCGAAATCACCATCTGTAAATACGATACGTTCATCTGGCATATTAGCTTCTGCAACCACAGTAATGACTCTAGTATGTGTCAACACATTTCCTGAAGCGTCTTCCAATGTATAAACGATATCATAGTCACCAGGAACGTCAACATTGACCGTACCAGTATAAGTAATATCTGCTGGAAGAAGTGCTTTATCCATATGATCATATACTCTTAAGCCAAGCATTGGATCAAATGCATTACCTTGTAGCCAAACTGTGTCTAGTGCACCCCAAATTTGTGGTGCTACAGTATCATCAGAAAGTTCAAGAATTCTAACTACCTTCACATCATCAAGATATATTCTTGTTGGAGTTGAGAAGGAATGAATATTACCAGCAAAGAATGAGAACTTACCATTTGTAATAGAAGCTGTTGTGTGTGTGTATTCGTAGGTGTATGTAGCCCATTCTGTACCAAGATCGAAATAGGATGCAAATCTAACACCACCTGATTCTAAATTCAATTGTAATGGTCTTGGATCATCAGCCTTAGCCTTAAATGTAATTTGATAGACATGACCTTGTGTAACTGTTCTATTTAATGTGTAGAACTGAATAGCATGGAATACAGATACTGTTTCAAGCATATCAATGATTGCTACTCCATCTTTAATTTCAACATTCCATTGACCAGTACCATGCCATCCCCAACCTGCACCAGCTGCTGCTGGAGCTGTTTGGTCAACAGCAAAGTCACCATTAATTAAAGTAAATGTATTAGGTAGGCCACCTTCAGAGTCAGTAACGATAACGTTTCTTGTCTTAACAGCGACATTACCTGAACGGTCTGTTAATGTATAAGTTAATACATAATCACCAGGAACATCCTTATCAACAGCACCTGTAACAACGATTGAAGCTGTAGTTAATGACTTATCTACGATGTCAAATACTGAAATACCAACGAGTGGGTCAAAATCAATACCTTGAGGAGTTTGAACTTCTTCAATACCAAACATTAATGGTGCATCATTATCAACTAGATAACCAACAAGCTCTAATTCAACATTATCAAGATAGAATGTAGTTGCAGGAGAACCTGTTTCTACTAAACCAGCAAAGAATGCGAATTTACCGTTAGTGAAGCCACCAGCAGGAATTGTAATAATTGATTCGTAAGAAGCCCAAGCTGTTGTTAAATTCACAACTTCAAACCAGTTGACTGTAGTACCTGCTTCTAAGGATAGACGAATTGATCTAGCAATATCCACCTTAGCATCGTAGGTTAAACGATACATTGCTTGTGTTTCAATCACTCTATTTTGTTGATAGAATTGTGTTCCATGAGGAACTGTACCAACGTTTGTTACAACTTGTGTCATAATACCTTCATCGATAACTACGGTGAATGTTCCACCACCATGCCATCCCCAACCATCAACAGCAGGTTGAGCATAAGGAGTAGTTTGATCGATTTCCATATCGCCATTGGTTACAAAGAATGTAGTATCTGGCATATCAGCTGCTTCAACAACATGGATTGTTCTTTCATAAACTGCTTCATTTTCAGAAGCATCTTCAATCGTATAAGTGAGTACATAAGTACCAACAGTCATATGATCGACTGTACCTGCAACCACGATATCAGCAACAGTTACATCCTTATCAACTGCATCAAATAAACTTACGTTCATTAATGGGTTGAATGCAAAGCCTTTTAAGATCATATAATCATCCACACCATATAATGTTGGTGCTTCAGTATCGACTAAGCCTGCAATCGTTTCAACAGTTATGTTATCTAGATAAACTGTTGTTGGAACAGAAGTAGAACCAACTAAGCCCATAAAGAATGCGAATTTACCATTTGTATAGCCTGGAAGTAAGTGTTGGAATTCAATTGTGTAGGTTTCCCAAGCTGTTGTAATATCTACCATTTGGTCAAATCTTCTAGTTGTTCCTTGTTCAAGAGCAACTTGGATAGGACGAGCAATGTCTGCTCTTGCATCAAAGGTAACCTTGTAGAATCTTCCTTGTTCAATAACTCTATTTTGTTGATAAAATTGAACACCAAATGGAACTGTTCCTAGGTTTGTAATATCAATCTTAGCAACGCCATCCTTAATTTGTGCATTGAATGTACCTGCACCATGCCATCCCCAACCAAGTTCTGCAGGTTGAGCATATGGAGTAAGTTGTTCAATTTCCATATCGCCATTGACAACTAGCCATGTAGAAGGAACAAGTCCATCTAATACAGTAATTGTACGTGTGACAACAACTTCATTACCTGAAGCATCTTCTAGTGTATAAGTTAATACATATTCACCAGCTGTTGTATTATCAACAGTACCAGTAATGACGATATCGTCAACTGTTAAATCAACATCTTGATTATCACTGACTGTAATACCAGTAAGAGGATCGAATGCTTCGTTCTTACCAATTGTCTTCGCAGTTGCACCAGTAATCACTGGATCTTCAGTATCAAGTTCAACTTCAGTTTCAATGAACTTCACATTATCAAGATAAATCTTAGTGAGTGCACCAACGACATTTGGTGGATAACCAACCATCGTACCTGCACCAAAGATTAATTTACCATTGGTAATTGTAGGTGCTGTAACAAAGAATTCAATTCTAAATGTTTGCCATTCGGAAGTCAGTTGAACTGCTTGATCGAAATAACCAACATATTGAGCATTTTCAAGCTTAACAACCATTGGTCTAGCTAAATCTGCTTTAGCATCAAATTCAAAGATGAAATTCTTTCCTTGAGGAACTGTTAGGTTAGGTTGAGAGAATTGTGAACTCCACCATTGGCCACCTGCAGCTGTAATGTTATATTCTAATGCGCCATCAACAACTGTAGCAGTACTTGCTCCACCTTCACCAGCCCAATGTGTCCATGTGCCTGATAGAGGCTCTGAGAAGTCACCATTTGTGATAAATAGTTCTGATGTTGGAGCAACTCTAACAATGAGTTGACGTGTTGCTGTAGCAGTATTACCAGCTAGGTCAGCAACTGTATAGGTGAGTGTATAAACACCTGCAACATCAATATCATATTCACCGGTTACAACGATTCTAGAAGTAATCGTGCCATCGATATTATCGATTGCAGTGATACCTGTCATTGGATCCCAGTCTTCATCACCAACATCTACAACAGCATCAGCTATTCCGAAGAATAGTGGGTTTGTTGTGTCTACGACCGGAGTTGGAGTCGGAGTCGGCTCTGTTGGAGTAGGAGTCGGTTCGACTGGAACTGTGGGGTCATCTTTACATGCAACAAGAAGTGTTGCGAATAAAAGTATGAATATCAGATAAATCGTTTTTTTCATTTGAACCTCCGTTTTTTTTATATTTACGTGGGATGAACCACGAATTAACCTTGAATAATTTTTCTTGATTTATAGAATTTAAAACCGAAGAAGCCTGCAGCACCGAGTGCTGCTGAACCACCAACTGCAGCAATAACTATGAGAAGAGCATTATTTCCTTCTTCAACAGGAACTTCTGGTTCCTCTGGAATCACTGGTGGGTTTGATAATGTAATCTCTAGTAAATCACTAGTCATTGCAAATGCTGTACCATCAGGTAATGTCGAAGTGAATGTAGTGTAGGCATAAAATGAACCTGGATTCGTAGCTGTTAATACATTTCCACTTGCATCTAAGGTAATTCCTGTTCCACCATCATCAATAACTACATAGGTTGGCATGTATGGATAAGTAGTTCCATTGGGTGTTTCTATTTGTGCTGTGACCTGTAGATCTAGAGCATCTTCAACAAATGCAGTTAAGATATGATTACTTAATACTAAGCGATTGAATGTATTTTCGAAATAGCCTATATGATCGGTAGTCATTCCACCAATACCATAGTTATAATATTGAGTCATGGTTGGATATTCATTTAATGTCCATGGCCATACAGTGATACCACGATGTGTAATTGCTTCAATATAATCCTTTGTTAATGCACCAAAGCTTGGGTTTAATGTTGAATTAATAGGAACAATTGTTGAGAATGTATTGGTTAATGAAGTATTTACACTTTGTGCATTTAAGACTGCACCAGTTAAGAGACCATTAGAAACATCAGCATATTCATCATTCATTGTAAGAATGTTTTGTGAGGCAAATGTAATGATTGCTGACTGACTATACATATCCATTTCTTCGATAAGTTCGCCAACCATTTTAACAAGAAGTGGCATTGTTGGTTTGATTTCGATATAGATAACAACATTTTTTCCCTTGAACTCTTCAAAGTATTCACGCAATGTAGGCATCTTTAAATCTGTTCTTCCACCGATTGGATCAGCAAGATTCAATGCCTTTAAATCAGCAAGGAATGAATTGACTATCGTTAATGAATCATGGGCTGGGGCTGTTCTAGCTGTTGTATTATCATGCATGATGACGATTTCTAAATCTAATGTCAAGTGGACATCTAATTCAAGTATATCTGCGCCTCTTAAATAAGCTTCTTGAGCAGCTTCAATCGTATTTTCTGGAGCTGAGCTTAAGCCACCTGCATATAAACCACGGTGAGCAATCATCAACGGTCTTCTCACGTGTGTTGTTTCAGTAAATAAAGCATACTTCTCAAAAATACCTTCATAGTCGTTGGATAGAATACCGTTTGCACCTGATAATATTGCTCTATATTGAGAAACATCATCATCACCAGTAGATACCCATACTGTCATCGCTCTTTGTTGCATATAAAGCACTTGATCTTGATTGAGTAATCTAGATGGAATAATCGATGCAACTGCTTGTGCACGATTGGTAAGTCTTCTTAAATCCATTAAATCATCATCAGATAACGAAGTAACATCATCAAGATCATGATTTAAAACTCCACGTATGACTCCATGAACAGCTCTTGCTGCAAGAATTGCATCTGCAGAATCAGAGATTAGGAATAAGTCATAAATTCTTAAGTCCTTTAATTCAGTAGCTAAAGCTTCAGCAACTGCAACATCATTGGTATAAAATGCTGGAATAACCCTTCCATCGACTCCTATTAAGGCATCCTCTAAGGAAAGAAGAACTGCTCCGCTCTCATTAACTACATTTAAATCACTATTGATTCTAAAGATTGCTGTTGCAGGACGAATGGTTTCTGAGAAATCATCAAGTTGAGTGATATCGTTAAACCAAACGAGTGTTGTTGCAGGATTGACAATACCAGTTTCTGGATTATAAACTTCAACTACAGAAGCGAATTGATATTTTTCCTCTTCGATATAGTCTACTGGAAGAGTGATCTTGATATTATCGTAATAGACATTGACGTTATCCGCCTGAACACCTATACGACCATGAGTATATTCAAACGCATTTTCGTAAGTCATAATTTCAGTATCATTGATATATTCTTTTACGGTAGTGTTATTCACATCAACCTTTAAGTTATAAAAAGTTCCAGGAGCCAGTTGTTCAGTATAAGGAGCTGTCATTGGGACATTCCAATTTCCGGAAACACGCTTAGCAAATTCAACACCGTTTGCTGCTGTAGCATCTTGTCTAATTGCCATTTGGAAATAGTTTTCTGTTGTATATCTAAATAAGACTGAAGTCCATCTCGATGCGTTTGAAGCAGATGCCATACGCATGTCAGTTTCTATAATATAATTTGAAAACCCAGATAGATAAGTTGGAAATAAGACAATGGTATAAGGACTTAAAAATAATCTTTCATTATCAATAGCAGCAGAACCACCTGCAGCACCTAGATTGTTGAATAGATTAAGTGAACTTGGGATAGCACCACTAGCAACACCTGTAAAATCTTGTTCATAGATGACGTATTCAGTTTCAGCCTCAAGCTTAGAAATTAAATAAAGTGTCATATTATTCGATTGATAGCTAAATCCGATTGGGAATACTCCCTTTTCAGAAACAGAAATCGAATTTGCAGTGATGGTTACACTAGGATTTGCACTTGCTAAAGTTGCTTCATTTAAGAAGATTTCACCAAATGCACCCTTAACCTTAATCGTTCTGGTGTCTAAGACTTCATTGACATCAGCAAGGATATGGTTGAATTGACTTGTTAATGTTCGGTTAGCGGTTGCTGCATCGACTTGATCGATAGAACCAAAACTTCCAAACATCATAAAACTTGATAAAAGCAGTAAAACAATTGCAATTTTCTTTTTCATTTACTACACCTCTTTGTATGTGGGAAAACGATTTCCTATTTTTGAAAAAAATATAAGCGCAACCCCTTGTCACTGGTGGGAAAACGGTTTCCCATTTTGTGTAAAAAAATAGTGTTTCTTCAGTTTTTACTTCAGGTAACACTGCTCAAACATGTATGTATGCGTTTACAGTAGTATTATATATTGATTTTTTTTTAAAGTCAACACAAATAAACCTTAAATTTTTTTTGTTGAGTTACGCTCTATGAGCGTGACTGGAATATACTTAACGATTTGTCTCTTTTCGATAGGATGCTCTATTGCATTTAAGAGTTCTTGAGCTGCAAGAGAACCGATTGCTTTGGTATCCTGATGGATAGTTGTTAGTGCAGGAGTATAGTGCTTTGCGAAATCAATATCATCATAACCAATAACGGAAACATCTTCAGGAACTTTGTAGCCTTTGGATTCAAGTGCTCTAATCACGCCAAAAGCTAAAACATCAGAAAATACTAAAATCATTTCTGGAAAGTTTTCTTTTCGATTTGCGATGATTTCTCCGGCTCTATAGCCACTTTCATAACCAAATTCATCAGCGATAATAATACTATCTTCATTGTATTCTAAATTTTTATGAACCATATAGTTTCTGAATGTATCCATTCTAGTCATAAAAGATCTTGCAGTAAGTGGACCTGAAACAGCAATTATTTTCTTCATTTTGAGTTTTAAGGCATGATCAATTCCTAAAATGATACCCATGGCATCATTACTGATAATCGAATGGAGATTTGGCATGACAACGTCAGCGGAAACACAAGGAATTGTACTATTGACAACATCAATAATATTAGGGTTATTGATGTTACCCATGACGATTAAGACACCATCAACCTTCTTATTACGACACCACTCTAGGTAAGTTAGTTCATTATTACCCAATCTACTTACAATCAGTACAATCTCGTAACCTGTTTGTTCAACATGATTCTTAAAGGATTGAAGGATTCTAGAGAAAAAGGGATGCTCAAATCCGATTAAAGAAATATCGGAATAGATGACACCAATCGTCCAGCTTTTTTTAGCACTTAAAATACGTGCATTACTCATCGCAACATATCCAGACTCTTGAACGTATTTTAAGACACGTTCTCTAGTTTCAGGGCTAATACGACCTGTGTTATTTACAATTTTTGATATGGTGCTTGGTGCGAGATTCAATTCCTTTGCGACATCCACTATAGTTTTTTTCAACGAACCCACCTCGTTTTCATTATATAACAGTTTTGCATGGTGTTCATCTATTAATAAAAAAATCTAAATTAGAAATGAGAAAAATAGATGTTTTTTCTTGTGACAAACAGTCTATCAACTCTAGAATATCAAAAAATAGATACAAATTTCAAAAGAAAATGTTAAAATAAATCCACAACTCGATGAAATGAGAGATATTGAATGAAAAAAGGTAAGAAAAGACTCATTGTCATTTCCATCATTTTATTATTCTGGTTGATTATGCTTTCCACAGATACGCTTTTAACCGAAAATAATCAAACACCAGTTTTTTACGCACGCGTTGTTCATTATGATGATGGTGGATCATCAAAATATATTGGTCTTTTCTATCAGGTTTATCATGTGAAATCTATAGACCCTAATCAATCTGGAGCCATCATTGATTATGGATACCATTTAGTCCCCTGGTTCTATTCTCTAGATTATGTGAAAAGGATTGTAATTGAAGATAATTAGGATAACTTTGGTTGTCCTTTTTTTAATATTTAAGTTATCATTTTTTCTAGTATGAAAAATAATGTATAATAGATATGGATTTCATGGAAGGGGGTTCATTATGTATAGAAGACAAATGGGGAATAACCCAAAAAGAGTGCCTAGACATCGATACTTAGAATCAAACAAAAGACACAATGAAAAACACATCACAGTTAGAGAAGAATCTCTCTATAAACCATTTTTAACGGTTATTTTAATTTTGACTTTTATATTAGTCATTATATTCCCCATCTCTATATTTGATAACATGTTTCCTGAAGTGATGTCTTTCTTAAGAAGACTCTTTGGATGGATGAGCTTATCAGCAGTAGCAACCCTTTTAGTCCTACCGGTATCTGTATTCGATCTTGAGTTGATTAGAATTTTTTCTGACTTTAATCAATATGACACAGGATTTGTAATCTTTGCGATTGGGTTTGCTGTGCTATCGGATACATTCTTTGCCTTTATAGGGTATCGATTTACAAAACAACTTACAAAACTCTTTTTAAGAAAAGTAAAAAAACGTGATTTTGAAAAATCGAATGCGAATATAAGAAAATATGGAAATATTGGTATGTTTTTCTTTTCTTGTACACCACTGCCTTTCACTCTAGCGATTTATACTGCAGGTGCAGTTCGATTGAATCTAAAGGGATTTTTAATTGCAGTTGCCTCAGGACGTTTGGTTAAATACACTGCATTTGCATTGTTTTTAAGATTGTTTGGAATTAACTTAGTTGAACTCGGTCAGAATTTATTCACTACAATATTTGGGTAATTCTAATGATCACTATAAGTATTGGAAACCGTGTGAATTCAAGGTTTCCATTTTTAGTAGATAAGTTCTAGTGATATAATTGGGATAGGTGAACATATGAAAATCAAATTGAATTCAAAAAATTATATCGATTTAAATTTATTAGATGAAAAGAAAAGAGATTTAATACTCATCTTTCCTGGTGGAGGATATGAGCATACTTCAAGTCGTGAATCCAAGCCAGTTAGTGATGTTTTTTTAATGGATGGATATCATACTGCAATCTTTTATTATCGAGAAGAAAAATTAATATTTCCAACCATTCATGAAGAAGGACTCAAGGTCTTAGAAACGCTTAGAGCTCATCCTTCAGTTGGTAAGATTTTTCTAATCGGATTTTCTGCAGGTGGACATTTCGCGTTAATGCTCGCTGAATTTTATCCCAAATTAGTTGATGGAACGATTCTAGCTTATCCAGTTATTTCCTCTGATCCATCCATATATCATGGTGGTTCAATGAGAAATCTTTTAGGTCAAAATTTAAACGAAAAAACATGGGAAGAAGTATCCTTGGAAAAACATGTGAATGAAGAGATGTCACCTGTATTTGTCATGCATACCATGGATGATCAATCCGTACCTGTAGAAAATAGTATTCGCTTGATTCAAGCACTCAATCAACATCAAATTTATAATGAGTCTCATTTCTATCCAAGAGGAAATCATGGAGTATCCCTAGCTACAAAGGAAGTTGCTTTTGAGAGCATGGATAAAAATGATTTCGAGAACCAATTTGGTTATATCTCATCATGGATAAAACTCGCTAAAGACTTTTTGGAAAGGATTAAAAAATGATCAATATATTAATGAGTAGAGGCATTTTAAACAAGCCTTTTATGGTTCAAGAGGTCAATCAGTATATTAAGAAAACAGATAAGGTTTTAATTATAGCATTTTCTTTTTTTGAGCATCAATTTAAAGATGAAAAAACCTATTTAGATTTTTATAGTCCAGGTGGGGAATATTACATCAAAATGGTAGAAGCATTTATCCCCTATGGTATATCAGAAAATCAAATAGAATTTCTATATTATTATAAGGATGACACAAAAACTGCAATCCAAAAAATAGAGCGTGCAGATATCATCTATTTTCCAGGTGGATCACCAATTCAGATGATGAATAGAATCCATGAATATAAAATCAAGGATGCCTTAGAATCGCCCAATAAGGTCTTTATTGGCTCTTCAGCTGGTGCGATGATACAGTTCGATCACTATCATATATCAAAGGATAATGAACATCCAAAATTCTCCTATGAAGAGGGTCTCAATTTGATTTCGGGTATCTCTATCGAGGTTCATTATCGTAGAAGAAAAAAACAGAAAAGTGCGCTTAGAAAGGTCAACCGAGCTTACCATCATCCAATCATTGCAATACCCGATGAAGGTGCCGTTATTATTGATCATGAGATAGTTAAATTACTCGGAAATGCTTTTGTTATGTATGGCAAAAAAGGTGTGATTCGATGAAGAAATTTTATATATTTTACAGCTTATTCTCCCTGATTTTCCTAAGTACAATCTACTTTTTCACACTGGTTCAAAGCTCCCAGCAACGCTCATTGATTTTATTTTCTGAGCTTGCAGAAGAGGCCTATGAATTCAAAGATATGACACCATTTATTAAGTATCAATCGGTTGCCTATAACCACTTAGATTCATCAATTCTTGGCGACTATCAAATGGAAAGCTATCAGGTTATTGCCTATGATAATGGTTTGTATAAAAATCAATTTGTAATCTATGTTCTCCCCATCAATAATGTAATGTATGCATCAGAAATTGATGATGAAAATGATCAAACAGGTATCATTTTAATCGATAATGATACACGTGAAGATATACTCAACACCTATACTTCTGAAGCTTATGAAGACTCTGCATTAAGCTATGGAATTAACCGTTTTGAATTCTATTATTACGTAACCTTTATTGAAGCTGATACTGAACTCGATTTATCAATTTATGATTATCATGGAGATCTGATATTTGCTAAATTGATTGAATTTGACTATATTGATTACAGTCCAGATTCTGGTCAAATGGAACTCGGATATACGAGTGATGAATTAGAGGATTTACTCGACTTAAACGATTTTGTTAGACCAACATTAATTCAAAATATAACAATCTTTTTAGTCATCGATATTTTTCTTGGCGGACTGATTGTTTTCATAGTTAAAAAGAAGAAGCGTTAAGTTTTCATAAAATTATCAATCAGTAACGCTTGATTAACTTATTTTTTCTACTATAATGTATGTGTGAGAGGTGAACCATATGAAGCATTATCGAACTAAAAAAGACACACAAGATCGTATATCCCTAAAGGAAATCAAAGTGATTAGAGATTTACCATATGAAACCATCAACATTAATCCGAAAGCACTTAAACAAGAGATTATCGGATTCGGTGGAGCATTTACTGAAGCATCTGCTTATAATCTATCTAGAATCTCAAAAGAAAATAGAGAGAAAGCAATTCAAGCATATTTTGACCTTGAAAATGGTTTAGGCTATACAATCGGAAGAGTTTCGATTCATGGTTGTGATTTCAGCTTAGGAAGCTATTTATACATTAAAGATTATGATGATACTCTAGAATCTTTTTCAATTGAAAGAGATCAACCAATCATCAACTTAATCCATGATGCAGAAAAATATGCGAAACAAAAGATTGCTATCTTAGGTTCTCCATGGACACCTCCTTTTTGGATGAAGGATAATAACTCTCCTGTAAGAGGTGGAAAGCTACTCCCCAAATACTATCAAACATGGTCTGATTATTTTGTTAAATTTATCAAAGCTTATCAAGAAAAGGATGTAAAGGTTTCTTGGGTTTCAATCCAAAACGAACCTGCAGCAGTTCAACGCTGGGATTCTTGTATCTATTCAGCAGAAGATGAAAGAGATTTTATCAAGGTATTAGGACCAACTCTAGAAAAGGCAGGTCTAGCAGAACAAAAGATTTTAATTTGGGATCACAATAGAGATATTATGGTGGAAAGAGCTCAAGTTGTTTATGAAGATAAGGAAGCTTCAAAATATGCTTGGGGTACTGCATTCCACTGGTATGAAAACGAACAATTCCAAAATGTTTTAAAGCATAAGCAATTATTTCCTGATAAGCACTTAATGTTTACAGAAGGTTGTCAAGAAAATGGACCACACTTTGGTGAATACCAAGTAGGTGAAAGATATGGTAGAAATATTTTAAATGACTTAAAAAACTATAATGAAGGCTATATCGATTGGAACCTATTTCTAGATGAGACGGGTGGACCCAATCACGTGAATAATCTTTGTTCAGCACCTTTAATGATAAAGATCTGGCAAGAAGAACTCGTACGTATGCCTTCTTATTACTATATTGGGCACTTCTCTAAGTTTATTCGTCCTGGAGCAGTTCAAATGGAATCAAGTGGATCCAATCAATTATTATACGTATCCTTTTTAAACAAAGATGGCTCACAGGTTGTTGTCATTCAAAATCAAATGGATAAGGATTTTAATGTCGAAATTAAAGGGTTAAAAGAAAATATTAAACTGACTGTAGAAGAAAGAAGTATTTCAACTATTATTATATAATCGCCTCATTAAAAGGTCTGACAGTTGTCACGACATTTTCTTTTGGGAAACCGATTTCAGTTTTTTAATGTAAGCCCTTTACAAAACAAAATTTTTAGGTATAATATAATCAGGAAACCGATTTCCATGAGGTGCTGAATGTCAACTAAAAAAACAATACAACTAAAAACAAATGATGGATATTACTTTCCACTTTTTAATTTAAAGGGATTAAGAAGTTCAATCACTCCTTATTTTGGAGGAGATTTAAAACTTGATCAGCATCATTATGCATTAGAACCAACTACAGAAGTTGATTTATATAACAATATATTTTCAAGAAATGTCATCTTCAAGGTTGACAGAGAAATGTATTTTTTAAATGGACAAACACATCTTCAACAAAAAGATGAGCTTATCTACGAAGCTGAACTACTTTACCAAAAAGTGACTCGAACTAACCCTCTTATCAAAATAGAGGTTTTATCCTATATTCCACTTGATGTAAATCTTGAACTTCATGAAGTTAAGATTACCAATCAAGCATCACGTAGCTTTCAGCTTGAAGTGACGACTGCTACTCCCTTATATGCTAGAAGTGCTGATAACTTAAGAGATCATCGTCAAGTGACTTCACTTCTCAATCAAATCGAAGTTGTTGATCATGGCATATTGGTAGAACCAACGCTTTCTTTTGATGAGCGTGGTCATCAAAAAAATGATACAGTTTATAGTTTATTTGCAAAATCAGAAAGTCTAACTCCAAGAGGGTATATTCCAGTTCTTGATGATTTTATCAAGGGTGGATCTCTCCATTTTCCAAAGGGACTCTCTCAATTATCACCACTTGGAACCAAGGTGAATGGTTATGAAGCAATTGGAGCAGTTGGATTTAATGAAATCACATTAAAACCAGGTGAAACCATAATAATGTATATTTCGATTGGTATTCATCAATCTAGAAAACAAGCTATTTTAGATGCCAATCACTATTTAAATGTTACTCAGTTTTATGATGGACTTGAAAAAACAGTCAATTTCTTCAAAAACTATGTTTCAGGACTTCAATTTGATATCGCAGACTCAGAAACCAGTGATCAATT
>JAHIRQ010000098.1 GCA_018818645.1 Bacillota bacterium | reverse complement strand
TTAGGCACGCCGCCAGCGTTCATCCTGAGCCAGGATCAAACTCTCCATAAATTATGTTTTGTTTGTTAATAGCTCTTTTTGTTTTTTTGTTACTTTTGATACACTCATCATCATTCAGTTTTCAAAGACCTTCTTTGCATGCCTTGTTTGGCGTGCTCAATTATTCTACCACTAGCAAACTACGTTTGTCAACACTAAACTAAAACTTTATGATTTTCATGTTTTTGTAGTTCCCGTAGGGCTCCTTTTTGGGAGCGACCTTTATCATTCTATAATATAAGACTTGATAAGTCAATACTTTTGATTATAAAAAAAAGAAATCTTCAAATTAGACATTTGATTATTTCTTTTTATGGATAGGAATGGGATTATATACGCGATAAATCAGGATTTTTATAGATATACGCTTCCTTATACCACTCTTTAAAGTATATCCATAATCCTACTTGGTATCCAATTAGGAAAAAAGGAAGTATGGTTTGAGTAGGATTTGATTGCTCATAGGGGATGATTGAAGTGATGAATAATGAAATAAAATAAACAAAAGCAATAGCAATCAGAGAATAACCCTTAATCGTTAGAAGTGGAATCTCTATCTTTTTAATTTCTAAAAGCCATAAAGTCAATAAAACAATCTGTAAAAGTAGTAAAATATTCGTGATTAAACCAAAAGGTTCCATAATACCGAAATCAATCATTAAAAACCGAATCAGTCCTAAAATAGCAAACAAAACACTATATAACTTTATTCTCGGATAGTCCTTAGTTGATAAAAAAAGTCCTATAAATCCGAAGATAATCATTAGATCCCCAAATCTAATGAATATATCAACAGATGGATAGAACATTGGCAAATTAAAAATCATTGAATCAATTTGATTAATCATATGACTAAAGATTGTTAATGCACAAGAAAGTAAAATGGTTACAATAGACATTTTTTGCATATTGAATTCCCCCAAGCTATTACTTCTATTTTATCATTTATTGAATATAAATAAAAGAAAAGAGGATTACAATTATCCTCTTATTAGTCTTAATATATCATTATATGTTACAAATACAAATAATCCTAGGAGTAGAAAGAACATTACATTGTTAATCGTATTCTCGAGTTTTCTATTCAAAGGCTTTCTGGTTACTGCTTCTATACCTAGAAATACGAGTCTTCCTCCATCAAGTGCAGGGATTGGTAGTAAATTCAATAGCCCTATATTGATTGAAAGGAATGCTGTGAAACCAAGGATAGCTATGAATCCTTGTGATGTTGTGCTACTAACTAATGAGAATATACCAATAGGACCGGATAAATCTCCTAACCCTAGGTTTTCTTTCGCATCAAAGAGTAGTCCAAGTGTATTAAATACTTGCATCATATTGCTATAAAACGTTCTAAATGGATAAAGTAATGTATACCCTATGTCAAATCCTGATGTTGGTGAAATGCCAAGTTGGAAAACAATTCCTTGATATCCAAGCTTGCCTAATGCTCTTTCACTAATCAGTTCATAGGAGGTTTCTAGTATCTCTGTTCCTCTTAGATAATTGACAGTAATTTCTCCTCTGTTGTTTTCTTGGAAGAATTCTATCAAATCATCCCAATCACTTAGTGGATAAACAACACCTTCATACTCTATGGATATAATTTCATCCAATGCTTCTAACCCACCATCTGAGGATGCTCTACCAAATGCTTGTCCAATGACAACCTCATCGCTATATATATTGCCATCACCATCAATATTAGCGAATCCGGCCATTTGAATAATGGTGATAACCGTGACATCATTTTCGCTATATTCTACCCCCTCACGCGTATAAGATAAGGATAGGGATACTGATGTTAAGGATCTCATGACTGTAGATAGATCGTTCCAATCACCTATTTCAACACCATTAATCATGGTGATTTCATCACCTTTTTCTAGTCCAAAATCCTCTGCAGGTGACCCGATTGAAACCTGATCTACAACACTTGATTCAAGATTTGGCTTGAAAACAAAGAAACCAACAATTAAAAATAATACAAGTGCTAAGATAAAATTCATCATGGGTCCAGCAAAAATGACTAAAAATCTTTGCCATAAGGTTTTGCTTTCAAAACTCTTTTCAGATGGTGTGATCCACATTTCTTTCTTTTCAGAGAAACGGTAAATTGCATCTCTTAAAACAGGATATTTGGTTTGATTTCCATCGACTTCAATTTCTATAAATAATGGATTAAAATCCTTACCATATAGATCAAATGATTTAACGATTCCAATTAGATCACTTTCTAGGGTATCAACTAAAATGATTTGATAGACCTGTCCTTGTGAATTTAGCTTTAGTCCAACAATTTGCTCCTTTTTAATTAAGGCATCATTAATGGATTCTCCAGCCATGGACACAAATCCACCGATTGGAATACTTCTGATTGAATAAATGGTTTCGCCTTTTCTTTTTTGATAGATTGCTGGTCCCATACCAATCGCAAATTCATGACACAAAATCCCTGCTTTTTTTGCAAAATAAAAATGTCCTGCTTCATGAATCAGGATAATAACTCCCAAAACGAGAATAAATACGATTAAATCAACGATAAACATAAACTACCTCTTTTCATATGCGAGTAGAATTTCGTTTTGAATCTGTTTGTCAGTATCGATAATCTCATCGATAGTTGGATTCAAGACATTTTTAAAGCTTTCTACATATTGCATGACTATATTTTCAATTTCTAAAAATTTGATTTTATTTTGAATAAACAATTTGACTGCAGCTTCATTTGCTGCATTCATGACTGTTGGTAATAAACCGCCTTGATTTCCTACATGATATGCAAGTTTTAACAGTGGGAACCTTTCGAAATCCATAGGTTGAAAGCTTAAATCTGTGAGTTTCAATCTTTGATCAAAGAAAGCTCTTTTCGGATAATAAAGTGCATAAAGAATTGGAATTCTCATATCTGATACACTTAAACTTGCTTTAATCGTCCCATCAGTGAAATAGGTGAGTCCATGAACAACAGATTCTCTATGTAGGATGGTCTCAATCTTTTCATATGGAAGATGAAAGAGATGATGTGCTTCAATAACTTCTAGACCTTTATTCATCATGGTCGCACTATCTATAGTTATTTTAGCCCCCATGCTCCAATTTGGATGCTTTAATGCTTCCTCAAGTGTTACATCTAATAAATCTTCTCGATTTAAATCTCTAAATGTTCCTCCACTTGCAGTTATAACAATCTTTTCAATATTGGATATATCCTCTCCATCGATAGTTTGCCATAATGCACTATGCTCAGAATCGATTGGATATAGTTTGACTCGGTAAGTCTCTATTAAACTATTGATGTAGTCACCAGCCATAACTAATGTTTCCTTATTGGCAAGTGCTATATCTTTTCCCGATTGAATGGCTTCAATTGTAGGTCTTAGGCCTGCTGAACCAGATAATGCATTCACAAGTAACCCTTTGACAGGATAGACTGATAATTCAATCAAACCTTGATCACCATAAACAAATTTAACAGTCGGATATTTTAATATATAGCTTTCTAGGAGATGTTCATTTCTTAGACAAACAATCTCAACCGAAAAACGATCGAGAATTTGATAGTTAATCTCCTCATGACTTCCAAGGGAAATTCCGATTAAATTAAAGTTGTCTTGAGCTTTTTCAATGACATCGAGTGCTTGTAGTCCTATCGAACCAGCAGCTCCTAAAATATATATATTTTTCATACGATAATTGCTGGGAATAATCTATAAATCAGAAGAAATACTGCTGTTAAAAACATAGCTACGAACAATACAGAGTCAAAACGGTCTAAGAGTCCACCATGTCCAGGAAGTATCGTTCCAAAATCTTTAATATTATAGGTTCTCTTTAAGCGGGATGCTACAAGATCACCAATCTGTGCGAAAATACTCGCAAAAAATGTGACTGGAACGATGATAAGTCCTTGTACCCATAGTGGGTTACTTTCGCCTAATGTAGAGAAATTATCGAGTAGGGTTTGTTCTCCACCTGCATTTACGAAATTACCAAACCAAGTCCCCGGGTAAAACACTGATCCATAAAATAACGCAAATGCTGAACCGATAATGGTTGCACAAATCGTACCCGCAATTGCTCCCTCCCATGATTTCTTAGGACTAATATGTGGAGCGAGTTTATGTTTACCATATTTCATACCAAATAGATATGCAAATATATCTGTTGCTGATGTAATGATTAATAGATATACGATAAATCGAACACCTAAAAATCGTAAAATAACAATGGATGCTGCACCAAGTGCAACATAATTGATAATCGTTAGAGCTTTACCAACATCTTCTCCATTAAAATCTCTAAAGAAGACTAGAAAGCTAAGTAATATAATCGTAAAAATAGGAATGGTAATGCTTAACCAACCATTTGCTTGAAGTGGATTGTGGTCAATGTTACCTAAAACCCCACCTACTGAAAAGAATGTAGCCATTGACAAAAGCATAATCCCAATTTTTGGAAGTAACTGAAATTTTTTCTTACTTTCATACATACGGATCATTTCATGGGATGCTATTAAAACAAAAAGTGTCATTAGCACTTGAAATAATTCTAAGAATATCTCAATGCTCACAATTGGTATTAAAATAGCAGCCAGTATAATCCCGGTAATTAAACGTTCTTTCATGCTAAACCTCCAAATCGACGATGTCTACTTTGATAACTTTTTATTGCTTTTTTCAATTCCTTTTCTCTAAATGCTGGCCAATGCACTTTAGTAAAATAAAACTCTGCATAGGATGCTTGCCATAATAGAAAATTAGATAATCTTTGCTCTCCACTGGTTCGAATGAGTAGATCGACTGGTTCTTTGATCATGAGTTTTTCTTCTAAAGACTCTTTAGTGATTGGAAATTTGGAGGAATTCACTGCAGTAATGATTTCATCATATGAACCATAATCAACAGCAACACAAAGCTCAAAACCTTTGTGATCCTGAGTCTCTTTTGTAATAATCTCCATGACTTCTAATAACTCTTTTGAAAACCTGTCTTTTCGTCCTGCAAACGTAATCTTGTAATCTATTTCATTCATACGGGTTCTATTCTCATAAAAAAGCTCGATAGGCTTCGTCATTAAATAAGTGACTTCATCTTCTGGTCTCTTCCAATTTTCAGTAGAAAATGCATAAACTGTTAGTTTTTTAATCCCTAAATCCTTCGCAACTCTAGCAATACGAAAAAGATTTCGTCCACCTTGATAGTGTCCAAATGATCGTGGCTGTCCAAATTTTTTTGCCCAACGCCCATTGCCATCTAAAATGATTGCAACATGCTCTGGAATTTTTTTATCTTTCACTCATATCACCTTAATACATTATACCGTATTTGCCTTTGTTTTTAAACAGTAAAACTGTTTTAACATATTTCTACAAAAAGAAAAAATGAACTTCGGTAAAATCATTACCTTTACGAAGTTCATTTGAATTCTTCTATCTAATATTATATATCATAATAGGTTAATAAAGTAGCTGGAGATTTCCTTAACAATCTAAACATTGGAATCATACCAAGTAATCCAATGAAGTAAATCGATAGAATTCCGATGATAACTCCGATTGGTGTCACCAAGAAATAATAGGAACCTCCTACAAGTGCTTCATCAATTCTATCAATAAAGATTGTAAGTAAAATAAAGCCGATTACTGAAGATGCAGTGAGTCTTACATAAGTTTCAGCTATGTATTTTTTCATAATATCTATCTTTCTTACACCAAGAGCTCTATAAATACTAATCTCTTGAATTTGAGAAGCTAGAGAAGATTTTAACATGAAATATATACTTACAAACGATACAACAATGAGTAGAATTCCAAGAACCATCAATGTTCTTAAGCCTAGTAAGAATACTCTACCTTCATTCATTGCATTTTGATATGGCCATGATAGTTGAATAGAGGAGAAAGTATTCTCTAGATCAACGATGGTTTGAGCTGGATCTGCAGAGTAAATTGAAATATCGATTTGGGTAATCGTATATTGGAATAACCTGTAAGAAACATCATTAGCTGGTAGTAATAAAGTATGAACGAAATCCTCGTCGTCATAGGAATATGTCCCTGTAGCATAAACTTTAAAATCCACTTCAAAGCGGTTTCCATTTGCAAAATCAAATGTTTCTATTCCTGGATATAAGGATATCATTGAGTCGGGTACTAAAACCTCATAATCATCTCTATCAAAATTGTAGGACTCAGGCATTGAACCATTTAAAGTAAACTTTTCATCACCAATAAACATTTCAGATGATAAAATATCATGGCCATTATGTGAGTTAAAAAAGACGAGAGCTTCTCTAGCTAGATAAATTCTTCTTGCTCCAGTATTGACGATACCAGTAATCACAAATGGTCGATTTGGAATATACATATTTTCAATCTTTCTTCCAATCACTTGATCATAAGTCCACATTCCAGCTTTTCTAAGTGTGGATGAATTTCTAGCATAATCCGATAAAATGATTGAAAAATCGATCGCAATCTCATATTGGTTTTCAGGCAATCTTCCATGAACTAAATCAGCTTCAGTGATATGGTCATGAATACCTAAATTGGCATTTAAAAAAGGTCTTTGAAGTTCATCAATTGAATCAAACTCGAAAAACATTGGGGATGGTTTATAGACATTGATAAAAAATGAATCATCATCTTCTTGCTGCATTCCCATAATGGTTCGATAATTAGCTCCACTTGGTATAACTCCATTGGCAAAGATATAACCTTGTTGGTCCGAAGTAAATAGCATTCGATTCGACATCACGTTATTAATAAATGGTATACCAAAAGCCATTACCATCCCCATTAGGAAGAAGATAGATAGCATGAGTGACGTTTTTTTAGATAAATGGAACATACCCTCGATTGCCTGCTTAAAAGCCTTCTTAAGCGATAAGAAGCCGCTCTTATTTAAGTCTTTTTGAATACCTTCTAATTCAGCAAGCGAAAATTTCGTTTGCTCAATCATTTTTTCTTGTTCTTCGCTTGTGAGATCTCTTTCAATAGTTATATTGGATTCATTATTAACGATTCTAACATTTTTAATCATGGGTCCAACATTTAAGTAAAGTGTCTCATTTCTTACAATCAATGTCACTTCACTTGGCTTCTTAGATTCTTCATCTTCATGATATGCATCTATTTTCCAATGCGTACTATGTAGCTCTTCATCATGCTTTAAATCCTTTAGAAAAATGGTGTGATCATCAATCGCGTAATGTGATTTTTTTAGATTGAGATAATCGTTTAATATGGTACCATCTTTAATCTCGATGATTCGATCTGCATAATGATTGACTAAATTCTTTTCATGCGTGACCAAAATTACAAGTTTTTCTTCTGAAATCTTTTTTATAATATTCATGATTTCAAAAGTATTTCTTGTATCTAGGTTTCCTGTAGGCTCATCTGCTAGAATAACTTGTGGGTTTTTAACAATCGCTCTTGCAATCGCAATTCTTTGTTGTTGACCACCAGAGAGTTGATTGATAAATCTAGCTCTAAAATGATGCATTTTTACAGCTTTTAATGTATAAAGAACACGTCTTTCAATTTCTGTTTCATCCTTTAGACCAAGGATCCTTAGGGATAATGCAATATTTTCATATACAGTTAATGTTGGGATTAAATGGTAGTTTTGAAAAATGTAGCCTATATCTTGATTTCGAATTGCATCCCATGCTTGACTACTTCCACTCTTGATGATCTGATCTCCAATTTGAATCTCACCAGCACTTGCTTTTTCTAAACCACCCATAATGTTTAAAAATGTGGTTTTTCCTGAGCCGGACTGACCCAAAAGAACGATCAATCCTTTTTGAGGAAAATCGACTGTAACATCTTTTAGTACACTGATTTTATTATGAATTCCGAAGCTTTTATATAGATTTTTTATACGAATCATCTGCTACACCTCCGCACTTTTACTCAAGGTTTCAATCACAGAGATTTCATAAATACTTTGATTGAACTTGATTGGTGTAATGATGGTCATATAAGAGAATACTAAGAAAACGATGATAATATCAATCGCTTCAATATATCTTAAGCTGTTTTGAACGGTTGGAACAAATAAAACTAGAATCAAACCAAATAAAATGGTAAGCATTGAGCCAATGATGATTTGAAGAGATTGTTCAAGGAAAATGAGACGTCCTAAAAAACGCTTGCTAGCTCCAATGGATCGATAGATAGCAAAGTCTTTTCTTCTAGTTGCTACCATGTTTTTAAATACAACACGCAGTAACATCAGCATGAGAAGACCAACAAAGAAAATCATTAAATACGATCCAACAGTGAGTACATAACCAAACGATGAGTAATCTTGATTTTGAGTTAATGCTTCATAATAAACGATGTATTCATCCTGATCAATCGAATTTTTAAGTCTTGTTCCATCATATCTATCGTAAACATTTAAAATGATGCGATATCGATAATCTAGTGATGTAAACTCTTCGACCATTTGATCATATAAGTCTTCACTCATGAAAATATCCATTGAGGCTTCTGAGAAGATGAAACTTGCAGTAATATCAATTTCTTTTTCTTGATCATAGCCTGTAATCATTTTAAGCATAGAACTTCTACTTCCCATTCCAGGATAGTTAATATAAGCAACCACATGTCCAGCTTCTAATTCAGGATCGACATAATAGCTACGATAGAGATTTTCTCTTTCTTCATCTTCAAAGGTATCGATGAGTTGCATGGTAACTTTATTGACGATAGATTTAAAGACGTAATCTGGATTCGTGAAGAAATCATCATGAAAATAAACAGACTTGCTTACTCGACTGGAAATACCTACAACAATAAATTCAAAAGGTTCAAATGCAACTGTTCTTAAGGTGAGAGTCTCTCCAATTTCAGCATTTAAATAGATTTCTAAATCTTCAGAAATCATAATTTCGTTGATATTTTGTGGGAATCTTCCTTCAAGTATGTCACTTTCTTTTAAAACACCGGTTCTTTCCGTAAAGATTCTAGTTCTTCCAATCGAAACAAATAGTGAGGTGATCGTTTCATATTCATTGACCTCTTTAACATATCGATTATTTCTAAACATTAAAATCTCTTCATCAGATAACGCTTCTTGATCAAGTCTTTGAATAATGAGTTGATGTTCACTTGCTTCTATGGAATCAGGCAGTAAACTATTTTGATGGAATAAGCTATTGGTTGTTCCATAAATCATAAATGCTAAAAATACAAATATAACCTGCAATAATAGCATAAAAATAAACTTCTTAGGTGCAGCGAATAAATTTCTTATTGCTATCCCTGCAGTTGTTTTAAAATCAATTTTCTTTTGCTCTACAGGTTTCGCCTCATCTATAATCTCTTTTGGCAATAGTTTAATATCTTCAATCACTTCACCATCACTCATTTTAATTCTTCTAGTCGCATATTTTTCAACTTCAGCAAAGTGATGTGTCACCAAAACAACAAGTTTTTCACTTGATATTTCATGAAGCAGTTGAATAATCTCTTCACCAGTTTTTGAATCAAGATTACCTGTTGGTTCATCGCACAATATTGCTGGGCAATCCTTAGCAAGCGCTCTTGCAATGACTGTTCTTTGTTTTTCACCACCAGATAATTTACTTGCTTTATGGTTAACTCGATGTGATAAACCCACACGATCAATTATTTCTAATGCTCTTTGTTTTCTATTTTCTTCAGCATATCCTTGAAACTCTAAGGACATTAATACATTTTGCAAAACTGTATAGGATTCAATAATATTGTAATTTTGGAAAACGAAACCGACATATGCTGCTCTATACGCTTCCCATTGAGCAATTGTAAAGTGCGAAGTCGGCTCATTAAATAGAAAAAACTCACCCTCTTCAAAGGTATCAAGTCCAGAAAGAATATTGAGAAGTGTTGATTTACCAGAACCACTTTCACCAGTAACAGCAACAAATTCTCCTATTTTAAATTCCAAATTTACTTTTCTCATTCCAACTGCAACAAGTGCATTGGATTTATAATACTTTGATACTTGTTCAAGCCTAATCATGACATCACACCTATCTCTTGTATTCTTTAATTATACCTTTAATGATGTGTTTTATTCAATTTATTCGAGTTCGTTTGCTAAATAATTGAGAAAGGTCTAGCTTTTTAAGCTAAGCCTTTCTCTTTCTTCTGAAATCTAAATATCATATTGTGAAAGAATTTGAGCTGGAGACTTTGATAAAAGTCTTGTTATTGGCAACAATCCAACAAGTCCAATTACATAGATTAAGCCCACACCAATCATAACTCCTTCGAATGATACTAAGAAATAGTTTGCACTACCTATTAATAATTTTTGAATTTCATTAATAAAGAATGTTGAAATAAGATAAAACACTAAACTTGAGAAAGTCATTGTTACTAATATTTCTGCTATATATTGTTTTGTAATATCAAATTTTTTAACACCTAAAGCTCTATAAACACTAATTTCATAAATCTTTGATGTCATTGAGGCTTTTAACATGAAATACACACACGCGATGGAAAGAAATATGAGTAAAACCCCTAAAACGATAAAAGATTGAAGCCCTAATAGAAAAACTTTACCTTCATTTGCAGCATTATCATATGGCCATTCAATTTGTGCTGTAGAGAATAATGCTTCAATAGCAATGGTAGTTCGTTCAGGGTTTCTAGATGTGATCGAAATATTTCTTTGATTTATCGTATACTGGAATAATCTGAGTGAAACATCTTCTACAGGTAATAATAAAGTCTCTTTAAAGTTCTTTTCACCTTCATATCGATAGACTCCTGAAACAAATACTCTAAAATCTATTTCATATGGCTCATCATTTTCAAAATCCCAAGTTTCCAAATCCGGATAGACATATAAAAGATCTTCCGGAATCATGACTTCATATTGGTTAAAATTCGCATTAAATGCTTGAGGTAATCTACCTCTATAAATAAATTCAGGATCATCAACAAACATCTCATAAGATAAAATTCGTCTGTCATCATTCGATCCTAAGAAAACCATAGCTTCTCTAGCTGCATATACTCTTTTAGCTCCACTGTTGACAACTGCTGTAATCACAAATGGTCGATCTGGTAAGTATTGATTCACGATTTCTCTGCCAATAATCATTTCATAATCCCAAATACCAGCTTCTTTTAAACGACTAAAATCATTGGTATAATCATCCAATATTAGACTATAATCGATTGCCAGTTCATATTTGTTTTCGGGTAACCTACCATACATTAAATGATTATCAGATAAATGATCATGGATACCTAAATTTGAATTAATGTAAATATTGTTTTCTCCATCCAAATTGGGAATATTAAATACAATAGGAGTTATTCGATAAATATTGATATAAAATGTATCATCCTCTGCTTCTTTGATTGCTTGAAGTAAACGGTAATTGTTTCCAGTAGATGGGACATACATAACATTCACTAAGTTCTCTTGATCACTAATATAGATAACACGTTCTGATCTAATATTCATTAAGAACGGAATTCCAACAGCAATTACAAAACCCATTAATGCAAAGACGAAAAACATCATTTTTGCTCTCTTTGAAAGGTTAAATAGTGAGACGAATGAATTAATAACTGCTTTTCGAATTGATAAAAACGATCTTTTTTTCTTGAAAGATTCGTCATGGGCTAATATCGATAAATCAAAATCTGAACCTTTTTGATTGAATTTGATTTCATTAGAAAGATTATCTCTATTCAACTGAATGGTTCGATCTTGATTAATGATCTTATAATTTTTAATCGATCCACTGACATCTAGATAAAGTGTTTTATTTCTTACAATCATCGTGACCTTATATGGAACTTTTGGTTCATCATCATCACTAAAAAGTTCTACATTCCATTTATCTTCTTTGATTGCAGCATCATCATTTAAGTCCTTTAAATATATCGTGTTATCATCAACAAATTGATAAGCTGTTTTTTCATTTATATAATCATCAATGATTAAACCATCTTTAACTTCAATGATACGATCTGCATAATGCTTAACAAGATGTTTTTCATGAGAAACTAGAATAACCAACTTATCTTCTGAAATCTTTTGAATAATGTTCATGACTTCATACGTATTTTTAGAATCTAAGTTTCCGGTAGGTTCATCTGCTAAAATGATTTTTGGATTCTTTACGATTGCCCTAGCAATCGCAACTCTTTGTTGCTGTCCACCTGATAATTGAGTAGTAAGTCTTCCCCTGAAATTAAGCATTCCAACTGCATCAAGAGTATAAAATACACGTTTTTCAATTTCTTTCTCATCGCTATATCCAAGGATACGCAATGAAGTAGCAACATTCTCATAAACTGTAAGTGTAGGGATTAAATGATAGTTTTGAAAGATATAACCAATCTCTTTACTTCTAATATTTCCCCATGTTTTTTCGGATGACAAATTGACATTTTTTTCAAACATTTCAATCTTTCCATCATCTGCTCTTTCTAAACCACCTAATATATTAAGAAATGTTGTTTTTCCTGAGCCAGAATGCCCAAGTAAAACGACTAATCCCTTATTTGGAAAGTCTATAGTTAAATCTTTAATAACTTTGATTCGGTTGTTTGTCCCGAAGGATTTGTTTAAATGGTTGACTTTTATCATCTTGCTACACCTCCGAACTACTTCTCAAGGTATCAATCACTGATATCTCGAAAATCATTTGGTTGAATTTTATTGGAGTCCGAATCGTCATAAAGCTAAAGATTGCAAATACGACAAGAACATCTAAAACAGATATATATTTCATTATGGTCTCAATTCGATCGCTTGTTAATACTAAGATGAACACTACGATAAAAGTGAGTGCGGTTCCTATTAATATTTGGATAACTTGTTCTAAAACTACAAGGAATGATAAGAATTTTTGGTTTGCTCCAACTGATCTAAAAATTGCGAAGTCTTTACGTCTGGTTGCGACCATATTCTTAAACACAAATCTTAATAACGTAAACATAAACATAGCAACAAATAATATAGACGCATAAGATGCCGCCCGTAATAATATACCAAAAGACGAGGCACCCGAATTAGGAGTTAATATTTCATAATATACTATATATTCTGACTGATTAATTTCACGCATTAATCTTGTTCCATCATATTGATCATATACGTTAAGTACAATCTTGTATCGATATGTAGGATTTGTAAAGTAATCGATAAATTCTTGATAAGTATTACTATCGACATTTAGTTTTCTTTCTGACTCTGTATAGATGAATGTGGTATTTAGTGATACTTCTAATTCTTCTCCATATCCAGTTAGCATAACATTATTTGATAGTCTTTCACCTGGAATGTTATAAAAAACTGTAGCAATCGCACTACCATCTGGAAGATCAGGATTTTCAATAATTGTTCTAAATGTAGTAATTAAAGTGTTTGCTAAAACTTGATCGGTAAGCGTAATACCTGTCACCTGAATGATAGATTTAAAAATCATTTCTTTGTTAGAAAAGAAATCTTGATGGAAATAAACTGCACTACTTACTTTGGAAGTAATACCAACGATTTGATACTCAAATTCTTCATTTAGTAATGTTTTTAAAACAATGGGTTGATCAATATCAGCATCAAGATAAATCATTAAATCAGAAGAAATAACCACTTCTAATTCATGAGTTGGAAATCTTCCTTTAGATAAATCTCCACGTTTTAACACTTCAATGCGTTCACTAAAAATTTGCTCACGATCAATAAGTGTAAAAAGAGTATTAATGGATTCGTAATCATTGACTGCTTGAACATATTTTGTCTCTTTAAACATATCTATTTCTTCTTGTGTAAATGCTTCATTGTTCATTTTCTGAACAATAAGTTGGTGTTCACTAGCATGAATAGGTTGTGGAGTTATTTGATTTTGATATGCTAGCGATGAAATCGTACCATAAATAAGGAAGACTAAAAATATAAAAACCATTTGTAGTAGCATGAAAAAGACGAATCTTCTTGGAGTCGCGAATATATTCCTAAATGCAATTCCAACTGAAGTCCAAAAGTATACTTGCTTGATTTTGGTTTCAACAGGCTCGTTTAAAAGTATTTGTTTGGGTTCTAAATCAATATCCTCAACAATTTCACCATCACTCATCTTTATTCTTCTTGTCACATACTTTTCTACTTCTTCATAGTTATGTGTAACAATAATAACCAATTTATCCTGACTGATCTCATATAAAAGCTTTAAGATAGCCTCAGATGTTTTACTATCTAGATTTCCAGTTGGTTCATCACATAAAATGGCGGGACAATCTTTAGCAAGTGCTCTTGCGATAACTGTTCGTTGTTTTTCACCACCTGAAAGCTTACTTGCACGGTGATGAAGCCGACTCGTTAATCCTACCTTGTCAATTAATTCTATCGCCCGTTCATGTCTAGTGTTTTTATCATATCCTTGAAATTCCAAAGCTAAAAGAACGTTTTGATAAACGGTATAAGAATCAATAATGTTATAGTTTTGAAAAACGAATCCTACATATTGTGCACGGTAGCTTTCCCACTCTGCGACTGTATAATGTGATGTTGGTTTACCATAGAGAAAAAATTCACCTTCTTCGAAGGTATCTAGTCCACTTAAGATATTGAGAAGAGTTGATTTTCCTGATCCACTTTCTCCTGTGATTGCTACAAACTCACCAATTTTGAATTCTAAATTGATTTTTCTGATTCCAACAGCAATTAAATCGTTCGATTTATAATACTTAGTAATTTGGTCTAACTTTATCATGTAATCACCTTCCAGTATATTTATATATATAATACTATGTTTACATAGATACTTCAAACTATTTTTAAATTTATTATAAAAAAAACTCCTTTTTCTCAAAAGGAGTATACTTTATTGATTTTTTGTTTTTCCTTAAATCTTTAAAAGTTCGTCTGATTTCAATTTGATTTCTTCATCTACTTTTTTAACAAACTTATCAGTTAATTCTTGAATATCAGCTAGATAACCTTTTTCATCATCTTCAGATAAATCTAATTTCTTGATATGCTCATTTCCATCACGACGCACATTTCTGACACCAACTTTCGCATGTTCACCCATTTTTTCAACATCTTTAATGAGTTCTCTACGTCTAGTTTCAGTGAGTTGTGGTAAGAATAGTCTAATACCTGTTCCATCGTTTTGTGGGTTGAGTCCTAAATCAGATGCATAAATTGCATGTTCAATCGATTTTAAAGTTGATTTATCGAAAGGTTTAATGAAAAGTTGGTTTCCTTCAACTGCAGTAATCGATGAAATCTGTTTTAAAGGTGTATCGACACCGTAGTATTCAACATGAATTTTATCCAGTAGCGCAGGGTTTGCTCTTCCGGTTCTAACACTAGCAAATTCACGTTTTAAGACCTCAAGAGTCTTTGTCATATGATCTTCAACTTCTAATAAAATCATATCTGCTTGTTCATTTGTCATTTGATTATTCCTCCCATTTAACAATTGTACCAATTGGTTCTTGCAATACCGCTCTTTTCATATTTCCGTGTGTATTCATATTAAACACAAGAATATCGATTTTATTTTCTCTACAAATGGATGCTGCTGTTTGATCCATAACTTGAAGCTTATCTTGAAGCACTTGTTGTTGTGTAATCGTATGATACATCACTGCATCACTATGTTTTCTTGGATCTTTATCATAGACACCTTCAACTCCATTTTTAGCCATTAATATAATGTCTGCATTGAGTTCTGCTGCGCGGAGTGCTGCTGCTGTGTCTGTAGAAAAGAATGGTGAACCAGTTCCTCCAGAAAAGATAAGAACTCTTCCTTTTTCGAAATGTCTCATCGCTCTTCTTCTGATATATGGCTCAGCTACGGCACTCACAGGAAGTACTGTCATCACTCTGGTTGGTACCATCACTGATTCTAGTGCATCTTGGAGCGCGAGTCCATTCATAATTGTACCAAGCATTCCCATATAGTCAGCTTGAGCACGATCCATACCAAGTTCTTCTCCAGTTTTTCCTCGCCATAGGTTACCTGCACCTACTACAATTCCTACCTGGACTCCAAGCTCGTAAATCTCTTTAATCTCCGTGGCGATGCCTTTGACTGTAACTGGGTTAATGCCGTAGGTTCCATTACCTTTTAATGCTTCTCCACTAATTTTTAAGATTACTCTTTGGTACATTTTGCCACACCCCTTTACGATAAATTATTTTGAGACATTTGCTGCAGCTGCAACTTCAGCTGCGAAATCTTCTTCCTTCTTTTCAATGCCTTCTCCGACTTCAAGACGGATAAAGTTTAAAACGGAGTTCTTATGTGATTTCAAGTATTCGCTAACCTTTTGGTCAGGATCCTTAACGAATCCTTGATCAACAAGGCAAATGTCTTGTAAGTATTTATTGAGGCGTCCAATTACCATTTTTTCAACAATGTTCGCTGGTTTTCCTTCAGCTAATGCTTGTTGAGTTAATACATGTTTTTCATGCTCTAATGTTTCTTGGTCAACTTGTGTGCGATCTAGATAAAGTGGCTTTTGCGCTGCAACATGCATTGCAATATCCTTTGCAACTTCTTGGTCTTCAGCTGCAAGTACTGCAAGTACTGCAATTCTTCCACCCATATGCTTATAGGCACCAAAACCTTGTGCATCTGTCTTCACCAATCTTGTTACTCTACGTAAGGAGATTTTTTCTCCAATAGATGCAGTTGCTTCTGCAAGTAAGATTTCCAATTTCTTTCCATCTACTTGTAAATCTAATGCTTGTTCTGTATTTGTTGCTTTTGAGTTTAGGATAGTTGATCCTACTTTATCAAGCAAGTCTAAGAACTTATTATTTTTAGCAACAAAGTCTGTTTCTGAGTTTAACTCAAAGATTACTGCTTCATTACCACTAGTTACGACTGAGCATAAACCTTCTGCTGCAATTCTTCCTGCTTTTTTTGCTGCTTTAGCAATACCTTTTTCTCTTAGGTAGTCAATTGCAGCTTGTAGATCACCATTTGTATGATCAAGTGCACCTTTGCAATCCATCATTCCTGCTCCAGTGATTTCTCTTAGTTCTTTTACCATTTGTGCTGTTATAGCCATATTTAAATTCCTCCTCGAATGTTTAATTTCATTATACTTTTTTTTACAAATAAAGGGGATTTTTTTTATCCCCTTTTAGCATTTATTTTAAGACGTCAATGAGTTCTGCTTTTTTAAGGGTTGAAGTTCCAGTAATCCCACGTTCTTTAGCAAGAGTACGTAGTTCAGCAACTGTCATTGCTTCTAAATTGATTGTTTCAGTTACTTTTTCGACAACGACTTCTTCTTGAACAGCTTCTTCAACAACAGCTTTTTTAGCTTTTGGTTTAGCTGGAGTTTCTACAACAGTTTCTTCAACAACAACTTCTTCAACTTTAGGTTCAGCTGGAGTCTCAACTACTGTTTCTCTAGCAGTTTCTCTTGGCTTATATGGAGTTCTTTCTCTCTTTGGAGCAGCAGATGTGATTGGTTCATCTTCGAACTTCTCAACAACACCACCTTGAGCTTCTATAACTGCATTTCCCATAACCCAAGTGATTAGTTTAACAGCACGAATTGCATCATCATTCGCTGGAATGATATGGTCAACGTCATCTGGATCACAGTTTGTATCAACGATACCAAATACTGCGATTCCTAATTTACGTGCTTCAAGAATTGCATTGCTTTCTTTTCTTGGATCAACGATGAAGATTGCTTCTGGAACTTTCTTCATTTCTTTGATTCCACCTAAGAATTTTTCAAGACGTTCGCGTTCATGCTTCAATTGAAGAACTTCTTTCTTTGGAAGTTTTTCAAATACTCCGTCAGCTTCCATCTTGTGAAGATCTTGTAATCTCTTAATTCTGCGACGAATTGTCTTAAAGTTAGTTAATGTTCCACCTAACCATCTTTGGTCAACATAAAACTGACCAGTACGGATAGCTTCTTCTTTAACTGCTTCTTGAGCTTGTTTCTTTGTACCGATAAACAGTACCTTACCGCCATTTTGCACGATGTTAAATAATGCAAGATAAGCCTTCTCGATTTCTTCAGCTGTCTTTTTTAAGTCAATGATATAAATACCATTTCTAGACGTGAAGATGTATGGTGCCATTTTAGGATTCCAACGACGCGTTGCGTGACCGAAATGTACACCAGACTCCAATAATTGTTTCATTGATACGACTGCCATAAAATTTAATACCTCTCTTTTCGTTGTTTTCTTCTGTATCACTTAAAGGGACCCACCCGAAGGCACTAGGATCTCCAAACATGACACATGCTTATTTTCATAGCCTGTATAAATATAACATATTTAAGAGGCTTTTGCAAGATAAAACCACCATTTTGCATCCGAAAAGAATGTAATTAATGGTGGTTATTAAGATTATATAATGTTTCTAAAAGTTTTTTTGTTTATGCTATAGGATGATATTTCCGAAACCAAACGCGAATCCACCAAATAAAAACATAAAGACAAACATAAAGATAAAGTAGAGGAATGCAAATGATGCACTAACAATAACACCAATTAATGCTCCTTTTCCTGCTGAAGCTGAAGCCTTGGGTCTATCATCTTTCCAAATTAAATATAGGATAAGCCCTACGATTGGAAAGAAAAATCCTAGCACAGCATAACCCCCAGTAGATTCTGTTTCATCATATACCTTTTTTTGACTTTTGTGAGGTAGTGATTTTCCACAGGATAAGCATACATCTTGATCTTCTCTAACTTCTTTACCACAATTTGAACAATAAGGCATGATATTTCCCCCTTAATCAATAAAAATAATATCCAGTAGACATTAAAATAGCGATGAGTATGATGTAGAAAACCACACCAATAATGACGCTAATGAGTGCCCCTTTTCCTGCTGAGCTTGCAGCTCTTGGTCTTTCTTCTTTCCAGATTAGATAAAGAATTAATCCAACGATTGGAACGAAGAATCCTAATACAGCATAACCTGTAGTTGAACCTTCTTCTTGAACATTTTTCTTAAAACTTGTTGTTTTAAGACTCTTTCCACATGATAAACATACATCTTGGTCATCTCTAACTTGAGTACCACAATTTGGACAATAAGCCATTTTTTATTCCCTCCCTTTATAGACTTGATATAACAAAAATATTTAAAATAAATCCGACCAATGCTAAAACTCCACATACTTTAGCAGTATTAGGTTTTGTATCTTTCCAAGTGAGAAATAGTATCAATCCGACTAATGGAATTAAAAAACTAAGAATCCCCCAACCTACTGCACTTCCTTCTTCTAAAGCTACCGTCTTCTTTTCTTTAAGCTCGTTTCCACAAGAAAGACAAACATCTTGATCATCACGAACTGGTTCCCCACAATTTGGACAATAAGCCATTTTATAAACCCCCTATGCTTTTCTTTTCATTGTAGCACCAAATAGGCTGAAAAACAATATGCTTAGTGGCCACTTGAGCCAAATCCACCCAATCTTGTCACATTATCCGTTTCATCATCAGTTGTTTTTTGATATTGCAGAAAAACACCTTGAGCAATTCGTTCACCTTTTAGAATTTGAACTGGTTCATTTCTGATATTGATTAGAGGAACCATAATATGACCTTCGTTATCACTATTTCCGTAATAATCAGCATCGATGACACCAACACTATTACTCATCATAATCCCTCTTTTTATTGCTAGAGAAGATCTAGGAAAAACAAATAATGCTTCATTTTTTGGCATTAAAACTTTAAGTCCTGTAGGAATTAACTTTATTTCTTGAGGCATGATGGTTACATCTTCAATAGATGATAAATCATAACCTGCAGAGCCTTCTGTCGCCCTTTTTGGAATCACTGGATTAAGATGCTTGAATTTACTAATGACTTCGAATTTTCTCATTTTTGATTCTCCTTAAGTTTCTTATCTTTTTGTAGGTTTATTTTTTAATCATCCTCGGATGAGTTAATTTATATTTTTCTTTTAAAGTTTCTGAGGATACGTGTGTATAAATTTGTGTGCTTTTTAAATGCTCATGACCCAGTAATTCTTGAACAACTCTTAAGTCCGCTCCATGATTCAGTAGTGTTGTAGCAAACGCATGTCTTAGCATATGCGGATGAATTTTAAAGGTCTCTCCAGAATTCTTAATGATTTGTTTTAAAATCAGTTGAAGTCCTCGTACAGTCAATGGAGTTCCCTTATAATTTAGAAAGACTTCTGTAATTGATGTATCTGGTCCCTTCGATAATAAAATAGGTCTTATATAGGTTAAGTAATGCTTAATATCATCAATGATATGCTCATGCAGTGGAACGTATCTATCCTTAGATCCTTTTCCATGAATCAGAATTTGTTCTCTTTCCAATTGGATATCTTTAATTGACATGGCAGTTATTTCACTTGCTCTAAGACCACAAGAAAATAAGAGGTCTAATAATAAATGATTTCTAAATCCTAAGGGTTTAAATCTATCAATGGATTTAAATAGCATATCAATTTCATCATCGTTGATGATTTTAGGCAATTTTCTTGGTACCTTTGGTGTTTCAAGGGTTGTAAATATATTGACATCTATTTTTTTATTAGTGATTAGAAAATCATAAAATGTACGTAGGGACGATATTTTTCTTGCTATTGATTTCTTCATATAGTTTTGTCCATCTAAAAAAGCTAGATAATGTCTACCCAGTCTTTCTCTAGTTACATCCAATAACCCATCTGCAAGCTCTTCTCTTTTTATGAAGTCTTCAAAATCCTTGATATCCTTCATATAGCTTGTGATGGTGTTAAGAGAGTAATTCTTTTCTATGGACAAATAGTTTTTGAAATCTAGTACGAAAACATCCAACTACATTTCCTCCTTATAAGCTTTTAGAGCTTCAAGAGATCTTTTCACATAAAGTTCTTTTCTCATTTTTTTATAATGTTTAAAATCAAGAGGTGGAAATAATCCTAAATTCGCATTCATAGGTACAAATGATTTGTTAGGTGTCGATATATATGCAGCCATCGCTCCCATCATTGTCACTTTAGGTAATGGTTTTAACGGTTGATGATTGATGTATAAACTCACTTGAATCGCAGCATTGAGTCCAGATGCTGCACTTTCAACATAACCTTCAACCCCACTGATCTGTCCTGCAAAAAACAAATTTGGATAATCCTTAACTTGATAACTATCATTTAATATTTTAGGGCTTTCTAGATATGTATTTCGGTGCATCACACCATATCTAAGAATGTTAGCTTTTTCTAATCCCGGTATCATTTGAATCACTTTCTTTTGCTCATCCCATGTGAGATGTGTCTGAAAGCCAACGATATTATACATACTTTTTGCTGCATCATCTTGTCTAAGCTGTACAACAGCATGTGGTCTTTTCTTTCCATCTTGCTCGAGACCTACTGGCTTCATTGGGCCAAAAAGAAGCGTGTCAATGCCTCGCTCTGCCATGACTTCAACAGGCATGCAGCCTTCAAAAACATTATTTTCAAAATCCTTAACTTCAACTTTTTTAGCATTGATAACCGCAGCATGAAATGCTTCATATTCTTCTTTTGTCATTGGACAATTGATATACGCAGCTTCACCCTTATCATATCTGCTCTTTAAATATGCAATCTCCATATTGATTGAATTTGCATCGATAATTGGTGCAATTGCATCAAAGAAATGAAGATGATCTAAATGAATGATTTGATGAATCGATTCCGTCAAGGAATCTGATGCAAGTGGTCCAGCACAAATCAATGTAATTTCACTAGGATCTATTGATGTGACTTCCTCATATATGACTTCTATATTTGGATGGTTTTTAATATGATTTTCGATGTAATCTGAAAAAAGCATACGATCAACAGCTAAACTTGAGCCAGCTGGTACGCTTGCGTGATGTGCAGCATTCATGATTAAGGAATCAAATTCCATCATTTCATGTTTTAATAATCCAACCGCATTATGAATATCATTCGATCTTAATGAATTTGAACAAACAAGCTCTGCAAAGTTCCCAGTTTGATGGGCTGCAGTCATCTTTTTAGGTCTCATTTCATAGAGTTTAACCTTGATGTTTTTATTTGCGAGATAATATGCAGCTTCACTACCAGCTAGTCCCGCACCAATTATTTTGACCATTTTATCACCACTTCTATTATACATGAAAAAACATCACTTTTAAAAAAAACTGCAAGCCATTTAGACTTGCAGGTTATCATCAATTTCTATTTAGAAACGACCAATAATGACATCTTCGATTTTCAGTATTCCAGCAGCAACCAAAGCCTTTTGATAAGATTCAGATTCTCTTGATAATCTAACAGTAGCTCCTGCATATGTGTCAACAGAATTTTGTGCTGTACGTGTAGCCCCTGTAGCAACATCCACTCCGAATTGATTTTCTTCGTTAATGGATCCTTCATACTTTTCATCTGACCAATCGACTAGGGATAGAACTTCTAATACATTCTTTCCTACCAAGTATTCGCGAATTGAACCATAATTGCCAGCCCATCCACCAAGTCCAGTAAATCCAGTTTTCGAATTCATAACTTGCGGAACTCCACCAGTAAATGTGACACCAAACTTTTCAAGCATCAGCTCTACGCTTGATGATGCAGAAATACCTTCTAAAACACCAGTGTCAGTGACGACATGTGACCAATAGCTCATGTTTAAGAAATGCTTATCAGATAGCAATTCCCAATCTGTTGGAGAAATCAATGCTCCACCAGCAGTTCTTCTTGTGGGAACTAAAAGTCCACTTCCCACAGTTAATGAGGATACGTTTTGACTAAAATCAAATGTAGAAGGCAGTTTTACTTCAAACTGATATCTAGTAATTGGATCGACCATCAGTAATGCGACTGTACCATCTGCACTCACTCCGATTGCATAAAAGCTCATCCAATCCCCAGTAGTCACTGTAAACATTGAAGTTCCTGCAGCATAGTTTGTTCCAGGAGTTGCTGCTACTGGAGTAACATTATAATCAATTTCAGCAGTTGCTTCTGTAACCAAACGACTTACCCAAACACCATCTCTTTTAATTTGGAAGTCCATTGCTGCATCAACAATTGTTCCATCTTTAGCGATGTATAAGGTTGTTTTTATATATTGAGTTGCATCCTCAAATGCAACCCCTGTTGCCTCACCACTCCATGCATAACCCTCATATACACCACTATAATCGACAGTTTCTTCTGAATCGCCACACGCGACTATGAAGAACATGGAAGTTAATGTAATAACTAAAGTCAATATTTTTCTCATTTCTTATTCTCCTTTTTTTGTTATATGACTTTTTTATTATATAAGAAAGAGAAATAGATATCAAATGATATCATAATGAAATTGCACTTGTTAATAATCATTATGATTTAGAGGTTTTACGCTATAAAAAAAATAAAAAAGACGTATTTCTACGTCTTTACATTATGAGGCTGAAAGCTATACTGCTCATGGAATGGCAATAGCTTTTTATACACATCTTTCACGAGAACAAAGATAATAATTGAGTTGAATGGAATTAAAGCCATTCTAAGTACGAGTAGTGCAAGTGTAGTTTCAATACCAAAATGCATAAATAATGCAAATGTATTGGATAAAGAGACAAGAAGATAAGTTAGCGGTACGACGTAAGCAAGCTTATAAGGTTTATATTTCTTATGTAGAAATAAACCTGGTAGAATACCCCAAACCACAGGTCCAATCACGAAGAAAGGTAGATAACCTTGCCCAGCAATCATTACACCAATCCCATCACCGACAACTGCCATGATCGATCCATAAACAGGACCTAAAATAATACTTCCCAAAACAATGGGTATAGCATAAAACGGTAATCCAAAATTAGAAATTCCAAGTGCGTATTTAAAAAATACGTCAATCACAATACTTACTGCAGCAAGTGATGCTGCCAACGTTAGTTTTTGAACATTTAAATAACCTTTCATGAAAAAAGACCTCCTATTTTTGAGGTCCACCATAATTGCTTACAGCGGACGCATTAGAAAACCGCCACAAATTTGTGTTCGTTCTAATCCGACATCCCATGATTAGACACTTAACGCTTTCTAATTACTCTGCAAGTTCATTATACAAGATTTATTTTCAATTCGCATTAAAAACGAAAAAAATGACAGTTGGCTGTCATTTATAGTTCCCATTGTATAGGTTTTTCATGATGATTGATTAAAAATTGATTGGTTTTGGAAAAAGGCTTAGATCCAAAGAATCCTCGATGAGCTGAAAGTGGAGAAGGGTGAACAGATGTAAGAATCAAATGCTTTGGATTGTTTAAATACGCTTTAAACTTGATTGCCTGTGCTCCCCACAATATAAAGACAACAGGTGAATCCTTTAAATTGATCCTCTTCACAACTTCCAATGTAAAATCTTCCCATCCTTTTTTTTGATGGCTCATTGGCTCATGCAACACTACTGTTAAGACTGTATTGAGTAATAACACACCTTGTTTCGCCCAGGAAGATAGATTTCCTGTTGCTGGGTACTTGATGGATAGATCATCAACAAGCTCTTTATAGATGTTTTTTAGGCTTGGTGGATATGCTCCCTTTTCGACTGAAAAAGATAATCCATGAGCTTGTCCTATATTGTGATAGGGGTCTTGTCCAATAATGACTACCTTAACCTCGTCATAGGGTGTTAACCTAAAACAAGATAGTCTATCCTCTTTAGGAGGAAGAATAGTTTTATGTTTGTCTTCTTCCTTTAAGAATTGGACTAGCTTTTGAAAATATGGCTTATTCAATTCCTCATGAATCAAATCATTCCACAGCATGGTGATCATCCTTTGGTTTTTTCTTGATTAACTTAATAATAACTACAATAATAATTACATTCAAAATAATCAGTCCTAAAAAGATAGGGTTTTCGATTAGAATTAAGGCAAATATAATAACATAACCAACAAAAGGTATTTTAAAGGATACGATGCCAATGATATCTTCATCCACTATTTCCCATGGATCTGCATAATCTCTACCATAAGGATTGGTTTCATAGGTTCGAACACCTTCGATAGTTTCAATCGAAAAGATGTAATGTGTTACGACTTCTTTTTTTCCATCACCATTTAAATCTACTCTAAATGTAATCGGATCTCCAACCTTTAATTCATCCAAATCAGCTTTTGTCGATATAACGATGTCCCCAACATTATATACAGGCTCCATAGAAGGTGTAAGGACTGCAAATCCTTTAAACCCAATGATGTCCATTGTTTTTGTAGGAGCAATGACCTCAAGTGCGATAAAGATAAAAAGGATCGATGAGATCGTATAGAATATAATATTTAATATTTTTTTCTTTATCGATGGATTTTTCATAGTCACCTAATAAAAGAAACCTACTATCAAAGAAGGTTTACTTTTTCTTTTTTTCGTTTATGAAGAAATAATGGGTGAGGCCAAGAATGAGTACATGTGTGCTTAACATAACCAAGTAACCTCTCAAATTGGATGATGTATAATAAATAACACCAATAAATGACGATTCACGAACAAATTCAAAATCTAAATCTTCAATTTGCATTGTGTACCTAATAAAACCATCAAAGGATGTATCTATTTCACCAAGTTCTTCTCTAATCTCAACAACAGTTTCAACCCAATAAGCATCTGTAGAATATCTTCCAAAGACAATGACCTTATCGCCTTCTTCAATCGTTTCAATATTGAATGGGTGTACAGTAACTACTCTTTGATATAATTCTTCATCAAGCTCTTGAGTATTTGGAATGGCAATAACATTTGCATATCCCAATAGATTGATACCACGATTTGGAAGGACTAAAGGTATGGTAATGAAAAGAATATGCAAGATAGCTATACCAGTAACGATCCAAAAGATTGTTTTTTTATTCAGTTTAATTTTTCTTTTTGTTTTATCTGGTTGTCTTTTCTCACCAATGTCACTATTCTTTTGCTTGTTCAGCTGACGAATCAGTTCATCGGTTGTCATAAAATCAGTCAAGTTACCACATTCTATGCTTCTTTAGGTAATTCCTCTTGCTTCTTTCCTGATTTCACTAAATAAACAATTGCACCAATCACAATTAAATTCACAGATACTGCAGCAATCCCAAAGGGACTCTTTATGAAGTTAATGAATACCCCTAATTGAGGAATTCTAAATCCATAAACTCCGATGATATCCGCATCCCTTAAGATCCAGGTATCTGGTACTGTACTTCCGTAACGATTGGTTCTAAATATTCTATCCCCATCATTATTCTCAGTTATTGTGTGTATGTAATGTGTAATGGTTTCTTTTGTTCCATTATAGTCGATATCGGCTTTGAAGGTAATGATATCACCAACCTCTAATTTGTCCAGATTGGGGTTAAAAACAACCACCATATCGTCAACATCGATGACCGGCTCCATGCTTTCTGTTATAACAACAAAGGGTTTAAATTGAAAAACTTTAATTGTCATATCAGGAATAAATAATTCCATTAAAATATAGAGAACCAATAAACCTGAAAAAATGAAAAATGCTATGGTCCCTACGGTTTTCATTGTTTTTTTCGTTTCGGATTTCATTCTATTAATCCCCTTATGAAAAGATTTCAAATATCGAATGAATTATAACATAAAAAACGAAAAAAGTTAATAGAATCCTGAATATTTTTAGGTTATTAACTTTAATTGTTAGAATATGGAACCCAATACGATTCAGAACCTGATTCACCCGGGGTAATATCAGTTGATGTTTGAAGTGCTATATAAGCTACATTTTCATAAATTGCAATATCGTCTGTGTAATATGTATTATAACTTTGATAATACATGGTTCCAATACGATTCCATGCATCATTTGCAGTGCCTGGAGCTACATTATTATTCGCATTATTAGCATTGACAACTTTATATGCATAGTTTCCATAGAACACATAATCATCATTGGAGTATAGGTTATATGGTTGCCATTCCGAAGTGTTCATCACATTCCATGCATTATAGGTAGTTCCTGGTTCGTTTGCATTCGCATTGGTTAAATTTGTTACTTTATATAGTAAACCATTGTGAAAAACATGATTGTTCGCTACATAAGTATTATATGGTTGATATGTATCTGTATCCATTTGATTCCATGCATTGTAGGTAGTCCCTGGTTCATTTGCATTCGCATTGGTAAGATTATAAGGCTTATAGATCCCACCATTATGAATCACATGATCAGTTGCTGTATGAACGTTATACCATTGATAGTTTGGTGTATCTATTCTATTCCATGCATTGTATGCAGTACCTGGGAAGTTAACCTTCGCATTTGCAGCATTTACTGCTTTATAGATTGCTCCGTTGTAGGAAACAATATCGTTAACTTTATAGTTTGTGTTATACGAGTAAGTTGGCATATTATAAACAGCCCAAGATGAATGAGATGATGGGATATTTCCTGTAGTATAATATTTAGCTCTATAGTAGATTCCATTATATAAGACAACATCATCTTTTACATAAACTGCATAAGTACTCCATTCAATAGAACCCTTAACTCTCCATGACCCATTGGTTCCAGGAGTCACATTTAAAGCATAGCCTAATGCTGCATAATATAGAGTACCATTATAGGTTACATGATTATTTAATGAGTAGGTCAAATATGGATTCCATTCCATGGATCCAAATTGCTTCCAATGGAGTGAAGTACCTGGTTCGTTTGTGTTTAGGGAATATCCTACGACTGCTTGATAAATCTTGTTGTTGTGCAATACGTAATCGCCTTGGACATATGTTTGACCTGTAGACCATTCCATAGAATACATGTTGAACCAACCAGCACCATTCGTGCCTGGTTCATTAGAATTTGCAATACCTGCATTTAAAACACGGTAGAACTTTCCTTCATGAAGAACGACATCATCAGTGTAATAAGTATTG
>JAHIRQ010000097.1 GCA_018818645.1 Bacillota bacterium | reverse complement strand
TAAAAAATGAAAGACATTTAGATGTGGATTTCAATTTAGCAAATATGTTGAAGTTTGAAGGGATGACTGGTCCTTATCTTCAATATTCGAGTGTGAGAATAGAAAGTATCTTAAAAGAAAACGAACTTGATTTAAATGATTTAGATGCGAAATATTTCGAAGAAGACCATTATTTTGAAGTGATTAAACAATTGGCTCAGTTCCCACATATGATTGTTAAGGCACAAGAACAAAATGCACCATCGATTATCGCGAGATATGTAACTGCACTTGCTCAAGGCTTTAATTCATTTTATGGAAAACAAAGAATCAATGTTGAAGATCAAAAGCATAAGAACGCAAATCTACTCTTCATCAAGTCTATTCAAATCGTCATCAATGAGGGATTAAGAATTTTAGGCATTTCACCACTCAAAGAAATGTAATTTATGAAATTGAATTGCATTCATTAAAAAAACATGTTATCATAATTTTGCTGCATATTTGCAGCGAAATAACCCCGCGTGATGAAATTGGTAGACGTGCCAGACTCAAAATCTGGTGGATGAATAATCCGTGCTGGTTCGAGCCCGGCCGCGGGGACCAATAAAAAAATAAAAAGTCGTGATTTTTCACGGCTTTTGTTTTATAATACAACATGGGGGCATCTTGAACATCAAAATATTGTTTAAGTGCTTTTTATTTCAGATTATAAGAAAGAAGGATGAGTTCATGACAGAAAAAGTTGTAAAGCAAGACGGAAACATCAAGAGTTTTATCATGACCACGATGAATGGGATGGTTTACGGTTTATTTGCTACCTTAATCATTGCAGTCATATTTCAACAGTTTGGAAAACTTTTAGGGATTGAATTAATTGAAGTTACTTTATTTAGCGCACTTCGCGGCTTAATGGGTGTTGGTATTGGGATGGGTATTGCATTATCCTTGAAGATGCAAGGTTTAAAGATGGTTGTATTATCTGTAATGGGTGGTATAGCAACTAGCTTTAAATACACTTTTGGTGTCGGAATTGTCCCAGGATTAAATAACGATCCAGTAACAACATATTTAGTAGTTGTATTAGGTTATCTCGCGATTAAATATGTTTTAGTGAAAAAGACTCCAATAGATATTTTGTTAGTTCCTTTATTTGGATCTTTAGTAGCGCTTGTCTTGACATTATTATTATCTGGTCCTATTGGTTTCATCGTATATTACATCTCTATTGGTATTCAAAGCGCAACTAGCATTGCACCTCTACCAATGAGTATTTTAATCGCTGTTGCGATGGGTATGTTATTAACATCTCCACTATCTTCTGCAGCAATAGCAATCGCAATCACTCTTGATGGTATTGCAGGTGGAGCAGCAGTCGTTGGCTGTACAGTTCAAATGATTGGTTTTGCTGTACAATCTAGAAAAGATAACAATATTGGTATGGTTTTATCGATTGCATTTGGAACATCCATGCTTCAATTTAAAAACATATTAAGAAAACCAGTCATCTGGTTACCAACCATTATTGCATCCGCAATTCTAGGACCAATATTTGTCTTAGTTTTAGGGACATACACGACTCAATTTGGTGCAGGTATGGGCTCATCAGGTTTAGTTGGACAGCTTCAAACTCTTGAAGCAATGGAATATTCATTCATGGCTTGGCTATCGGTTATTTTGATGATTGTACTTGCAGCAGTTTTAGTATTTTTCCTCGATTTACTCTTTAGAGCACGTAATATAATTGTAATAGGTGATTTAGCTGTAAATAAGGACATTAATTCATAGTTTTTTTATAACATCACTTAAAAAGTGTGGTAAAATTATTTTTGAATAGAATTAATTTAGAAAGTGGTGAGTTTTATATGAACAAGAGGGTATATAATAAAACGTTAGGAAAAATCGTGAGAACTTTAGGTTTCTTACTGATTTTAGTTTCTTCAACCTTTCTGAGCGCGAAAATGATTTTAGGATATCAAGATCTACCACTCATAAGCAATGTTTTACCATATGCAAATATGATTAATGATTTTGTAGCTCCATATCCATTTATCGATGAATATGCTTTAGTTGGTTTAGTTGCAGGTTTAATTATGCTACTTTGGGCAATTCGTAGAGGCTTAATTCTTAGAGTTGTACTTACTGTAGTGTTAGCCTTTGTATTAATCGAAGGAACCATTTCAGGAACCTCTCCATTATTTCCAATCACGTTATCATCACCAGCTTGGGTAGCAACTGTTTTAGGACTTGTTTCACCAATTATTGATTTGCTCAATGGTATATCAATATACATCATTCCTGGTGCAGCAGTAGCAGTTCCATTCTTGTTATGGGTATTATTCGCTTATAAGAAACCAAATAGATTCTCAATATTCATGTTGCGTTTAGGTTCTATTACATTATTCTTAGCAGTAGCAATGTTTGCAGCTAAGCAATTTGTAGCATCCTTAAATGATGTCGAAATCTTTAATACAATCAATATCGTACTCTATCTCTTAACCTATTTATTTTATGTTTTAGGTTCTGCTTTTGGAGTTCTAGGATTCGCAAGAAAATAGTTTAAGAACAAGTTGGCATCACCTCAGGTGGTGCCTTTTTTTGTTTAAATATCAATATCTCTTGACTCAAAGAAATAAAAGCGTATAATCAAAAACGAAAGTAGGCGAAATTGATGAAATTAATGATTTATGTTATGAATAAACCAGAATTACTCGACAAGTTTTTAAAGGAATTAAGTAAGAATCAAATCAAGGGTGCAACCATTTTGGAAAGCACAGGAATGGGAAGAAAATTAGCAGGAAATGAAGATATTCCGTGGATTGGTTCCCTAAAGGCTATCTTAGATGTACCTAGAAAAGAATCACATGTTATTTTGCTTGCACTACCGAGTGAACAAGTAGAAGTTGTTTATCAAATCATAGAAGCAGTTGCAGGAGATCTAATGGCTCCAAATTCAGGTATTGCATTTACACTCCCTATTGATTCCATCAAGGGCTACAAGGGATAGGTGAATCCTTTTGGGCATATATGTTTTACTTTACGCAGGGATTATTATAGCAACTGGTCTATTATTTGGAAAAGTTGCTAAGTATTTAAAGCTACCAAATGTTACAGGTTATCTTGTTGGTGGTTTACTCATTGGACCCAGTGTCCTAAACCTTATTCCAGCTAATTCGATTGAAGGATTGGAAATCGTTTCAACGGTAGCACTAGGATTTATTGCATTTTCGATTGGGAATGAAATGAAGCTCGTTTATTTTAAGCGTGTTGGAGCAACTCCAATCGTGATTGCATTATTCGAATCACTTTTTGCAGTACTCATTACGCTACTCGGTACGGTTCTATATTTTACAATCAAGGGATCACTGACTGTAGAGAACTTTAGATTCGCCTTGGTTCTATCTGCAATTGCAGCAGCAACAGCTCCTGCAGCAACCATTATGGTCGTTAGACAGTATAAAGCAAAAGGTAAATTAACAGAAACCTTGATGAGTGTTGTTGCAATTGATGACTCTATCGCTATTATATTATTTGGGATATTCGTAGCGATTGCAAATGCCTTAGGAAATGTAGGAGATGCTTCAATTCTTATGCAAATCCTAGACCCCTTTATTGAAATATTAGTATCCCTATTTATTGGATTTGTCTTTGGTATCTTATTAACATTAGGCACAAGATGGTTTACAGGAAGAGGAAATCGAATCAGCTTAGTGATTACATTTATATTTTTAACTATCTTTTTAGCAGATTATTTTGATGGATCAACTCTTTTAGCTTGTATGATGCTTGGTGCAGTATTTGCAAATATCAGCAGTAAGCATGAAGAAATCAACGGATTGATCTATTTTGTGACACCTCCTGTATTTATTATGTTCTTCGTCTTAAGTGGAGCAGAACTCAATTTATCAGTATTAGGTGTTGTTGGTATCATCGGAGTTGTCTATGTTATCTTTAGAGTCATCGGTAAAATATTTGGTGCATGGTTTGGTGCAAGAGTTATGAAGGCTGAACCTGTAATTCAAAAGTATTTAGGATTCGCATTAATACCTCAAGCTGGGGTAGCAATTGGGTTAAGCTTAATCGCAACACAAGTCCTAAATCCAGAAATGGGTTCACAAATCAGAGCAATCATCTTATCTGCGACATTGATTTATGAACTTGTTGGTCCAGTAATCACGAAGATTGCATTAAAGAAGGCTGGAGAAATATCTATTGAAGCGTAAAAAAATGGTTCGAGCAATCGAACCATATTTTTTTACATCAATGTTGCAAATCCTTTGAGCATGATTTGTATAAGCCTATAAATAATATTTCTCTTTCCTGTTTTGGTGACACAAATACTTTTTTCAATCGTTTCATTAAAGAACTTCGTCATTTCATCAATGGTTTGACATCCATCTAAGAAAACAGTGTTTTCAAAGTGAAGATAAAGACTTCTAAAATCAAGATTTGCTGTACCAATCATCGCCTTATTGTTATCGACAATCATCATTTTAGAATGGATGAAACCCGGTTCATAACGATAGACATTACAACCAGCTTCAACAAGTTCTGGAACATAGGATTCAGTGACCATATAGACAATACGCTTATCTGGAATGTTGGGGATGATAATTCTAACCTTAACACCAGACTTAGCAGCTAGTTTTAAGGATGTGTTTAATTCATTATCGATGATTAAATAGGGTGTTGTAATATCAATAGAAGTGTTTGCTGATGAGATCATTGAAAGATACATATTTTTGGTTGTGAGTTCTTTATCGAGTGGCGTATCGGTAAAAGGTGCAACAAATCCATCTGTTTTTTCAAGTTTATGACCTTTATAGTTTTCGTAGAAGATATCTTTCTTACTCATAAAACGATAGGTTTCCAAAAATGATATCACTAAGCTCCAGACTGCTTCACCTTCGATTCTTATCCCAGCATCTAGCCAATGACCAAATGGAGAGATTTTATTGATATATTCGTCACCAATATTGATTCCACCAGTATATCCAATTTTACCATCAATAACAACGATTTTTCTATGATCACGGTAGTTCATCGCGAAATTTAAATGAATCTTCATTGGGTTAAAGTTAATGACATCAAAACCCATTTTTCTAAGCTTTTTCTCATACCAAAATGGTAGTGTTGAACTTCCAAAGTCATCAAAGATGAGTTTTATATCAAGACCTTGAGCAAGTTTTTCCTGGAGTAGTGCAAGTAGAGTATCCCACATCTCACCAGGGCTAATGATAAAGAATTCCATAAAGATATATTTTTTAGCTTCTCCTATATCTTTTAGCATGCTCTCAAACATTATCTCGCCAGATGGTAAAAAATCAGTTTTCGTATGCTCATAGGCTGGCCAATTTTGTTCATCTAAATAATATGACTTTTTAGATTTTAGCTTGTTTTCATAAGTATGGACATAATCATAGCGATTTAAGTAGATATTCAAGTGTCTCTTTAAGACCTTAGACCCTAGATTTCTTTGACGATAGAATAAGTAGAATAATCCACCAAATAATGGAAATACTAGGATTGGTATAATCCAGCTGATCTTATAATAAGGGTTTTCTTCCTTAGCAATTAAATAGATGACGATAATAATCGAGATCACGTAAAATACGATAGACCAATCTCCAATTGCTGAAACATAATCAATCAAGACTAAAAAAAGTACGATTTGAGCAAGTACTAGTAATAAGATTAACGATGTTCTTGAAACCAACATTCTAACGATACGTTTCATTTTAGATCTCCTTTGAAAAAATCAGGATAGAATCACTTGATTTATTTAAATCATAGACATATCCATCAAGAAGAATAGACTTGATATTTTCAATTTCTGTAATATCATATTCAATTAAATATCTAGCCATCATCCCACGCATTTTTTTAACAAACATGGAAATCGATTTGTACTTGCACTCTTGAATTTGCAAGAAATCAATCGTGATGATCCTTGAATTTTTTGGTAATAACCTGCTATATTCAATTGAAGCTAAATTGATTATTATTTCATTATTGTGATACGTATTTAAATAGGTCTCAATCTTCTTTTTCCAAAATGGATAAAGATTTTTAATCAACTTATCCTTAATATCTAGTCGGTAATAAGAAATACCATCTAACGGCTTAAGCATGCCATAAAGTCCTGAAAGTATATAAAGTCTTTGGCTTATTTTATCAATCAGTAATTCATTTGCACTTCCGATATCAAAACCTTTAAATGCCTGTCCATCATAGGTGTGTATTGCAGAAAGCTGTTCGAGTCCAAAATTTTGGTAATATTCTTTAACCTCAGTAGCAAGATTCTTTGAAATCTTCATATCTTCCATAAAGTCTAAAACATTTTTCTTTTTTAATGATTTGACTAGCATTAAAGTATCACTATAGAAATAGGGGACTTGATTTGAAATGGTTTTCGTTTTGGAAAACGTTTTTGCTGGTGATAGGATGATAATCATAGAATTTCCCCCTATTTAATCTAACATTAGTATACCAAAAATATCATAAAAGTGTTAAAATAGAATGTGTCTCAAGAGGAGGAAAGAAAATTGAACGTACGCAAAT
>JAHIRQ010000096.1 GCA_018818645.1 Bacillota bacterium | reverse complement strand
TGCTTTACTAGATGAGATGAGTGCTTCCCCTTGGTATTTTTTTTGCATAAGTTCATTCATCAACACTGCGTGATGTTCTAGATCTTCTTTTGCTTTACCAACAGTTCCACCACGATATATTTTTTCTGTTGTAGGTCCACCCACATAGGTATAAGAAATAGTTTTTGCTTGAGGGTTTAGTAAATCATGTTGATCAAGCATCAATATCCAATCATACCAATCAGAACCACCCATGACATAAACTGTATCCTTAACTTCCTGCTCTGTTGCTGAAGTGACAGTTAATTCCTTGACTTCTAAATCGAGTATATCAATTGTTTTACCTTGAGCTTCCTCACCAATTGTTTTTATGTGAGATTTGATAATTTCATTGGTTTCATAATTGAGTCTTCCACCAGAGGCTAGAGAATAAATGACTAAATCGAATTTTCCCATATGCTTCTTAGCGAAGTCAACAACATTTTCTTTCATTTCTTTGGAGAAAGCATCTCCAATGAAGTCTTTATGAATATGACCTGTTTCTTTAGCAAACTCTTGGAAATAAATATTATTCCACCAGCCTGAAGTACCAGTCTTTTTAGCTTTAGGTGCAGATTCATAAGATACATTGAGCGTATTGGATCCAGCACCGAATGCTAATGCAATTCTTGATGCCAGTCCATACCCTGAGGAACCACCGATGATTAATACATTTTTAGGCCCTTTGAATGGATCAAAGGTTTTCGCTTGTTGAATTTGGTTGAATACGTTTTGTCTACAACCATATGGATGACAATTGGTGAAGAAATTTGAACGTATTGAAGGTTTGATAATCATTTTTTACTTCTCCTTTAATGGAATTGTATATTTATATTTTACCATAGTGAATGGATACCATTGAGTTTGCACATCTTGAAAATATTATCTTGAAATGCTTTTTTCAGCATTGATAGTATTTTAACACAATAATATGTCAAAGTATATAAAAATTCCTCGCTTACATAATGTTTATCATCTTGAAATATTAATTTAGATAGCATATCAAAGCATCCGTTAATCATATAATTATTCAATTGAAATGATTTTCATGATATGATAATTTTATAGATGAATAAATGGAGTGTTATCAATGAATAGAATCAAAACACCAATTGAAGGATTTATAATTCGATATGCTGATGAGAAAGATGCGAAGCTTATTTTAAGTTTTATAACATCATTAGCTATTTATGAGCATATGGAAGATCAGGTAACTGCAACTGAAGAAAAACTGATTCAATCTCTATTCAAAGAGAAAAGAGCTGAAGTAATCATCGGTGAGGAACATGGTGTACCTGTTTGCTTCGCATTATTCTATCATAACTACTCAACATTTTTAGGAAAAGCTAATTTATTTTTAGAGGATTTATATGTCAACGAAAATAAACGAGGTTTAGGCTATGGAAAGATGATGCTATCCTGCTTAGCAAGTATTGCAATAGAGCGCAACTGTAGTCGACTTGATTGGTGGTGCCTAGATTGGAATCAGCCATCGATTGACTTCTATAAGAGCTTAGGAGCGAATCATTTAAAGGAATGGAACATATTTAGAGCGCAACATGAAAGTCTAAAATCATTATCACTCTATATAAAAAAATAAGCCCAATGGGCTTTTTTTTATGGCTTAGATAGGCCGTTTTCTAGAACTTATGAGTATATTCTTTATACTTGCTATCTATTAGTCTTGCTAGATCATCAAGTGTTTCTGATTCATTAGAGAGTTTTAAATCTACTCTTTTAAAATTATTTAAAATAAAAACATTTCTATCAAATTCAATTCGATCATGAACTTTAGAAATACTATCTTTGCGTTGAAGCATTCTTGCAATTCTAGTTTTCTCACTAGCTTCAACATAAATCACATAAGCTTCACTACCTATTTTATCGACTAAAGAGTTAGCTCCATTCGGTTCAACAATAACAACACCGTGTATATCTACATCTTTTTTTTGAATTCCATAATAGTGATTGTTATATTCTGATACTTCAATAAAAGCATTCTTTAGTTCAAGATCCTTGAACTGTTCAAGAGTTAGAAAGTGATAGTCCACTCCATCAACTTCACCTTCTCTTGGTAATCTTGTCGTCGTGGTCACACATTTGTGATAATTAAATTTTCGATATAAGATTTTCGCAAGTTCAGTTTTTCCACTAGCACTCGCTCCAACTAAAACAATCATTTTTTCACATCCTCAAAGAGCATTATAACATAAGTTGAGTATATTTTTTACTATAAACTGACTTGAATGAAGAAAGCCATCAATCCAAAGATAGCAAGCAGATGAGCAATCGCAAGCTTGACTATCGTTGAAGTAACATCCGATTCATTTTCAAGACTTTTTCTAAGAATAATCGTTGAGAAAAAAACTGTAAAAGCTGCAGGTATAAGAAAAGTTAATAATAATCTAGTCTCACTACCCGAATGTAAATCATTAGAGAAAATAAGCAATAAAACAATCATCAAATAACTAAAATTAGTTCCATAAGCAATAGAAAAATAAATAAGCTTTGCACTTAGTTTTTGTTCACGGGTCATTGATAGGTCTCCTTAATTTGCAATCTATACATCTATTGTACTATAGTTTTCTTTGTAATATACTTTGATTTTTCTTTTTCATAATCAAATAAAAAAAAGACAATTCTTTGTCTTTTTGGTGGTATAAGTTTTTAGTTAGCTATTTTATTACGAATAATCTTCTTACCATTCATTTGAGCCTTTTTAAGTTGATTTTTCTTTAAGTGCTTACCCTTATAATTTTTTTGCATGTTTTGCATCGTGTACATCTCCTTTCAGTTCAATATGAATTGTAGCACAATCCAAATGAAAAGTGTTTGAAAATGAATACGATTTTTTAAGAAAATTCGAATAACCGTTTAAATGTTATTTTTTTCGTAAAATAACTTCCAATTGTTATGAATAAAGAGCGGAATATTCTTAGTTTTTATCGTTATATAGGGTATTTACTCTTTGTTTGATTTCTGGATTTTCAATGTACTCATCTAGTGTACCCTCATAGGTATAAGATCCTAATTCACCAACTTCGATAATCTTATTACATACAGTTTGAAGTAGTTTGTGATCATGAGATGCGATAAGTAAAGAGCCCTTATATTCAACTAAACCATTGTTGACAGAAATAATTGCTTCTAGGTCAAGGTGAGTTGAAGGTGAATCTATGAGTAGAGTATTTGCTTGAGATAACATCAGTTTAGAATACATGCATCTCATTTTTTCTCCACCTGATAGAAACTTAACTTGTTTTAATGGTTGATCTCCACTAAAGAGCATACGACCTAAGAATCCTCTGATATAGGATTCATTTGGATCCTTTGAATACTGTCTTAGCCAGTCAATTAAGTTTTGTTCATTTCCAGCGAAATAAGACTCATTATCACTTGGAAAATAAGATTTTGACACAGTTTGTCCCCATTTAATGGTTCCTGTGTCAGGAGTTAACTCTCCTGCAAGGATTTTAAGTAAAGCTGTTTTAGCAAGATCACTTTGACCAAGTAATGCGACCTTATCTCCTCTATTAACTATAAATGATACATTTTGAAATAACTTTTTATTATCCAGGGACACACTCAAATTCGTGACCTCTAATACATCCTTACCAAGTTGTTTATCAATTTCAAAGCCGATAAAAGGATATTTTCTATTGGATGGTACAATTTCATCCAATTGAATTTTTTCTAGTGATTTTTTTCTTGAGGTTGCTTGTGCTGATTTGGATAAATTTGCACTGAATCGAGCAATGAACGTTTTCAATTCTTGAATGCGTTCTTCTTTCTTCTTATTCTTGTCTGCCATTAGCTTTTGAACAAGTTGTGATGACTCCATCCAAAAATCATAGTTCCCTGCATATAGCTTTGCTTGGAAGTAATCAATATCGACCATATGTGTACAAACATTATTTAAAAAGTGACGATCATGAGATACAGTGATGACTGTATTATCGTAATTGATCAAAAAGTTTTCTAGCCAATTGATTGCTTCAAAATCAAGATGGTTTGTAGGTTCATCAAGTAATAAAATATCTGGATTACCAAATAATGCTTGAGCAAGTAATATTTTTACTTTATTTTTAGGTAGGATGTCACTCATTTTTTTGTAGAAGTCACTCATTGGAACATTTAATCCATTTAAAAGTTTTTCAGCATCTGACTCTGCGTCCCATCCATTGAGTTCTGCAAATCGATATTCTAAATTACCAAGATCATAACCCTCTTGATCTGTCATTTGTTCTTTTGCGTATAGAACTTCTTTAGCTTTCATGATTTCAAAAAGTTCTTTATGCCCCATAATCACAGTTTCAATAGCAGTAAAAGCATCAAAAGCATTTTGATTTTGATTTAGTGTTGCCAATCTCTTGTTTTTTTCAACAATCACTTCTCCAGAAGTTGCTTCTCTTTCACCAGATAACAATTTTAGAAATGTTGTTTTACCTGCACCATTGGCACCAATGACCCCATAGCAGTTACCAGGTAGGAACTTTAAATTGACATCTTCGAAGATTTTTTTGTCTGGAAATATTAAACTTAAATTTGATACAGTAATCATGATATTAACTCCTTTAGAAATAAAAAATGGCTGAGCATTCATAAGTTGCATACCTGCCATATTTGCCTTAATAAGTTTACCTCAAACAATGAGGTTTGTCAATCTAATTAAACATATTTAATGGATACTAGAAAAGAGTTAAAAATAAGGATTCATGCTCATTGTTTTTTTAGATATTTGTTATTATGCCAAATCTAATCATAATCCCTATATATTCATTAAAAAATAAAAAAAAACTGACGATTGGTGATTAATGTTGGTGGATGATTTACTATCATCTCTATAGAGCCAACAAGTTGACTACTTATTGCATGAAAAAATTCTAGAATAAAAATGGTATAATTGAATTGCCAAACAATTATGAAAAG
>JAHIRQ010000095.1 GCA_018818645.1 Bacillota bacterium | reverse complement strand
GAACCGATCAATGGACTAGAACAACTTATCAAAAAACATTAAATAGAACCGAAGTTAGCTATGAAGGTCGTGAGTATACGAAGATTGGTTGGGCGAGTGCTACGTATTCAAATAACCAATCAAGAGTTATATCTAGAAGTGAAGGACCGAATTATAATGATTCTGGATGGAGTCTAATTTCTGGCTCTCAGGTTGTTGTTGGAACAAGTGCAGAATATAAATATGCCCATGATCTACCACATTATAATCAAGTTTGGGATATTGAATCAACGAAAATATTAGGGTCATCTTCTACAAGTACACCAGTAAATGGATATTATTTTGGCATAAGATTAGATGTACCTCTGATTACTGAAGAAGCAGTAGACCTTCAAGGACAATACGTTTATAGTCCTACTTTCGATATGCAAACTGACCCAGTCCTACAACAATATATCTATTATTCAGAAAATGGAAACTTATCACCAACGTTCATCAATTCAAGACCTAATGGAATGTATGTACTTGCTACATCTTCTGGATCTACTTTTGGTGCTATACTTCCTGCAAATATCTCATTTAGTCAATTATTACCTTTAGAAAATAACATGGATGGAACATTGCCTTCCTATGATATTGATTATCTGAATCCAGTTCGAATCGATGCAACAACAGATCCAACCTATGAAGCGCTCCAAATCGAATATCAAACACTTTTCCAAACACAGTTTAGTGATAAGTCGAAATTACTTGCTAATAATGAGTCTTCCTTATACTTAAAGGAAATTGAAGGTTCTATGACGAAGCTTTATACTCCAACGATTGTACAGCCTGTAAATCCTGGAGATACTGGCATCATTACATTCAACTTGAACTTAAATACATTAGATTTCTCTAATGGAGGAATTGCAACTGTAAATTACAATATGTTAGATGCTTTATTACCAAGTAACGCAGTGATTGCTAAAACAGTAGAAGACTATTATGGTTTTCCTTATGGAACAAATATGTCTGCTTATTTATCAAGCTATCGAGCTCTTCTTTATGATTATGCTGATCCATCTGTTCCTATAGAAAATAAACCGGATCTAGATCCAGTCTTTAGCTACACATTCAATATCAATAGTCCTCAGACTGGACTTATTACCATAGGTTATATGTCTTCTTATAGTCAGGTTGCTCAAAACTATACATCCTTTATGAATGATAATTACATTACTGACTATCAAATTCGTTTAAATGTGAGCTATAATGCTTCATCAACACTACCTTACTTATACAGTTATCAAATTGATGGTGGAACTACAAGAACAAGTATAGTCAGTAATATTACTGCTGAATTGATTGACACATCCCTTAAATTTACTTTTAGAGACCCTGTTCGAATTCTACCTACTGGAACCAATATTTTAAACCTAGGTTCTGACAATAATGATAACGTCACCCTAGAATACTATGATGAAGATACAAGTTCATACGTCTTTGTTGAATATGAAGACTATCAATTAACTTCTGAGTTATCTACAACAGCAACGAATAATCCATTCTCATTTACTTTATTTGTTAATCCATCCTTAAAAGGTGGATTGTATCGAGTTGGATTTAGACTATTACCATATGAAGATAGAGATTATTATACATTTACGAAATCAGGATCTACCTTAAGAACTTTAGAAGAAATAGAGCATTATTCATCAGGAACAGTGGTTCCTGGTGGAACTACCTTTGACACTTACGTAAATTTTGGATATCCATTAGATTTTAGTTCAACATTATTAACAGAAGTTGTTAATCCAGATGCAAAAGCATATCAATCCAGTGTTGAGTATTATACACTTCCATTTTTAGATAAGATTCAAGTCTCAGATTTTGCTACGATTACAAATGTTTCAATCAATACTACAACTTTTAGTGCACAGGGATTTAGAATTTATAATATAACCTATACCGTAAGATCCGAGAGTGGAATCAATACAAATTACACACACAGAATCAATGAAAGAGCTATTTCGATTAAGGATGTTTATCGAAACAATAACAAGGTTGTTATGAATTCTTCTAATCCAGTCATTGTAACTAGAGAAGCACTATCAACCAATATTTCCATCAACTATGGAATTGATCCAACCTATTCAGAAAGTATTTATAATTTAATCACAGACAATCCAAATGCATATTTTGCGATCAATCCAAGCGAAACAGAAGGAATCACATTGTCAGTTACAAATAATTATTTAGTATTTGTTGTGGATAGTTTAGCAGCAGCAGGAAACTACTCATTTGTAGTGACTTATAATAGATTAGGTGAAACCCCTATTAATTTGGGTACAGTATATATTTATAAGAATCAAGGTACTGATGCATATCTACTTGATATCCAGTTTGCTGAACTCGCTACAGAAACCAATTATGCGAAAATTTATGAATCAGATGCTTTAGGTATTCCGGTAATCAATAGTATTTTTGAAATGAGTATCTATTATGCTGGTATTGACTATGATGGAGCAGACGTATATGGAGTTACACAGTTTAGAGTAGATGGGCAAGTTTCAAATATACCACTCGATGAATATATTCCATACTTCTTAAATTACTTACCTCTTGGAGCAACCATTTCACGTAAGATGACTTCAGGTGATTATACAGACGAAGTTGCTGGACCAGATGATCCTAATGTTTACCAGCTTGCAGCAGATTTCACCTCAGCTGAAGGTGTTTCAGAATTAGATGATATTATTATTACTTATAGAGTTACATCAGAAGATGGTAATCATATGGTTTATTATCATATTACAGTAACTGACGTTACCTATAACGTGTCTTATATCTTTGATGTTATCTATGAAGGTAATGATTTGAAGCCGAACTTAAATGGTATAGTTGTTGTAATTAATGTTAGAAATATGACAACCAATTTACCTGTTGGTGATTCGCTTGTAACAACACTTCCAGAATTTACAACCGTAACAGGTTACGAGAATACAACAAACTTAATGTGGATGATGAATTATCCGAATTATAAGTTTAGATTTGGTCGTAATAAGAGCGGATATTTTAGCTTCAATGTCAAAGTATTAGACCCTGAAAACTTAGTTTATGACTTCACGATTGAACTCAACGGTACTGATGAACTAGCTAATGTTAGTGATTATGATACCAACTCAACAGATACTGGAAAGTACTACTATATCAATAGTTCAACAAAAAATAGAACACGTAACTTTGTGATTACGATTAGTAATGCAAGGGTTGCGAGTCGTGATTACGGGTTTACAGATGATGATCCATCATGGAAGCTTCCTTAAATAACAAAATGGTCAATGCAAATTGCATCGACCATTTTTTCTTATGAAACAAGTAGTATTCCACCAACTAAGAATGCGATTCCAATTATAATAAGTAGAATATTGAAACCAACTTTTCCCATGACTTTTATTAAGACTTTTGATTTCGAATTATTGTAGAAGAATGGGAATTGCATGATAAACCCTGCTAGTAAAAATGCTCCATAAACAATGAAAAAGACACCTAAATAATACATTTGAACCTCCTATATTTTTACTCTTTTGGAGTATAGTTTAAAGAATAAAACACCTAATAAAAGATTAACAAATAGACCAATCACGAAATATAAGGTCGAACTTCCTAGTAAATAATCTCCTGGTATAAGCTGCATTGAAACCAATCTCGAAGGCCAAAAACCTGGAAGTACACCTAGAAATAATTCAGTCCAATTGGTTAAGAATAACGCAGCAATAGGTACTAAAAGTATAATACCTGATAGCTTCATAATTACAAAACCTTCCACCTTGTTGGTAGCAAAGCTATTGATCAGTAATGCAAATATTGGACCTTGCATAGATGCGAGAAGGATGATGTAAATGAAGTCAAGTATCGTTGCATTGGATAGAAATCCAGTAACCAAAACAAGTAAAAGAGTCGATAAAATTCCTAGGAAATAACTGACTGCTAGCTTAATAAAAACATAGTATTTGACATTGATTGGAGTAATGCGAAGCGATAGAATCACTTGATCATCTTGGTCATCTAAAAGTGTAAAACCAGTGATTGCTCCAAACATAAAACTGTTCATTAAGATAAAAACGAGGGTGACAATATCGGCAGCTAGTTGACTATCCAAATCTCTTAGGTATGGAACCAGGAAATAAGCTACTAAAGCCATTATCAAGGGGTATAATAGTAAAAACATATACATTTTATCTCTAGTCATTGTTTTCAATTCATGAACTAAAACACGTTTAAACATCATTACACCCCACTCTGTCTAACAGCGTATTCCTTGAACTTTGGCAAAACGTAATAAAGGAATCCAAAGACGGAACCGAGAAGTAATACAAGGAAACCAATGATTGATTTCACTTCGATTGGTGCGCCAAATCCAACTTCAATAAGTTTAATTGCTGACTGAGTTGGTGCAATCAGTAATATGTGCTCCCAAACCTCACCTTTAAAGACGAACCCAAAGAAATTTAATGCAGATGGAATCGTAAATAGAAAGGTATAAATCATGACATTGACTAACATAGAAGTAAAATCTTTTGAATGAAAGGAAAATACAAATCCAAGAAGACTATGGAAAAATATCGATAGAACTAAAGCAATGATGATGAAGAACCAATTGACATCAACACCTTTAACAATGAAGAAGACTAAGATGATGAGGAGCGATGAGAATAGATTATGAATTGTGTTTGCAATAGCTTTAGATAATATAAGTTCTTTATTGGTAACAGGTGTGACAAGCATCGTAGAAAATGTTGATTCTGTTTTCTCAAAGAACATAACTGCACCGATAAAGATAATTGACATCATCGTTGCATCTACCATAATAACAAATGGTAGCATCATTTTTAGAATATCAAGATCATCGATAAAGAATAGAAGTAGAAACCAAAGAACTGCAACAATAAAACTGACTGTAGTCACATGATATTTGTTAAGTCTTTGCAGCTCACCTTTGATTAAAATCGTTAATCTACTCATGAGTAAGTCCTACACCAGTCACTTTGATAAATATTTCTTCTAAAGTTGTTTCACCACTATGAAGTGTTTCAATATCTTTGGTTTGAAGTAAAGATAAGAACTCTTCATTTTTTCCTATACCATCCATTGGAAACTCTTTACTGACTGTCTTTCCGTTTTCTTTATATTCTAAATTCATCATTCTTTTTCCGTATTTGAGCTTTAGGTTTCGAGGACTATCGATTTCTTTAATCTGTCCATCAACAACAAAGGCAACTCGATCACATAGCTGATCGATATCAGCCATGATATGACTTGTGATAAACACAGTTCCACCATTTTTCTTAAATTCTTTGATTAAGTCTTTTAAGATCATTGCATTCGTTGGATCTAGACCATTGGTAGGTTCATCCAAAAATAACATTTCAGGGGAGTTGAGCATAGCACGTACAAAATTTAATCTGATCTTCATACCCTTGGAATATTCAGAAACCATTTTGTCTCGATCTTCCCATAATCCAACTCTCTTCATTAAGAGTTCAACATCATTATTCTTCTTATATAGTTTTAAAAAGAAGTTGATGTTTTCCATTGCAGTCATTTTTGAAAAGTGGATTGGCATTTCAAAGCTAACACCAATCGATTCGAAAAATGAATCATCAAGTTTTGCAATGTCATCTCCATTGTAAAATATAGCACCCTTGTAGTTCTCAAGAAGCTTGATGAGTATCTTTTGAGTTGTGCTCTTTCCAGCTCCACTAGGTCCCAAAAATCCAAAGACTTCGCCTTTTCCAATTTCAAAAGAGATGCCTTTAATGGTTTCTTCTTTATTCTTTGGATACGTAAAATGTAAATCTTTAACAGCAAACATATTACTCAATTCCTTTCTTTAGGATGTCCACTAGTTGTTTAACCATCCGGTCAATCTCATTAAAATCTATGGTATCCTTCATGAATTCATCGAGTGTGACTTTACTCATAAACTCAAGAAGAAATGAAGCCAAAAATTTAGAATCTATTTCTTTTTTGATCAATCCTTTTTTT
>JAHIRQ010000010.1 GCA_018818645.1 Bacillota bacterium | reverse complement strand
TGCAGTTTCAAATGGAAGGTATGCTAAAGAACAACTTGATGAAATCAAAGAAGGTATTTTAGAGCTTGATGAAGCGGATGTTGAAGAACTCAAAAGAGCCTTAGAAAAAGCACATCATGCGAAAAATAAACTCGTTGAAGCAAACTACCGTTTGGTTGTTTCCATTGCGAAACGTTATGTAGGTAGAGGATTACTATTCTTAGATTTAATTCAAGAAGGTAATATGGGCTTAATGCGTGCTGTCGATAAGTTCGATTACGAAAAGGGCTTTAAGTTTTCAACTTATGCAACATGGTGGATTCGTCAAGCAATCACACGTGCTGTAGCTGACCAAGCAAGAACTATCCGTATCCCTGTTCATATGGTTGAAACCATTAACAAGATGATTCGTATTCAAAGACAACTCATTCAAGATTTAGGTAGAGAACCTTCATTAGAAGAAATTGCTCAAAAAATGGGAATTACACCTGAAAAGGTTCAAAATATCCAAAGAATTGCTAAAGAACCTATTTCGTTAGAGGCTCATGTTGGTGAGGAAGAAGATTCATCATTAGGTGATTTCATATCCGATCCAAATGCTTTAACTCCTCATGAATTTATGCTACAAGAAATGGTTAAGCAAACATTAGATGAAGTTCTAGAGACATTAACCGATCGTGAAGAAAAGGTCTTGCGTTTGAGATATGGTTTATTTGATGGTAAGAATCATACGTTAGAAGAAGTTGGTCGTGAGTTTGGAGTAACTCGTGAACGTATTCGTCAGATTGAAGCGAAGGCTTTAAGAAAACTTAGAAGTCCATCAAGACAAAACAAACTGCGCGAATTTTATTATGGTAAGAAGTAAGAGAATTCTCTTTCTAGCAGAGCTTACTCAAGGATATAATCGAGTTCTTGATATAGGTACAGACCACGGATTTGTCTTAGAAAAAGCATTTGAAATGGGTTATATCAAAAAAGGTATTGCTAGCGATTTAAGAGAAAAACCTTTAAAATCTGCTAAAAACAATTTAAAAAACTATCCGGTGACTTTTGTCATCTCGGATGGTTTTTTAGCTATCAAAGAACCCTTTGATTTAGCGATTATTGCTGGAATGGGAGCTAATTTGATTTGTGATATTATGAATCATGCTCCAAAAGAAGATATAACCTATATTTTACAGCCTAACGAAAAGACGGAAATACTGAGAGAGTACTTAATGAATCATGGATTTATGATTATCGATGAGTATCTTATTAAAGATAAATTCTTTTATGTCATTTTAAAGGTGAAGCGAGGAGAATCTAAGCTCAGTGAATCGGATTTGTATTTAGGTCCTATCTTAAAAACAAAGCCTGAATCGCGTTTACTTTTTGATAAGAAAATCGAACAAATCGATAAAATATATCAAAGTGCTGATGAAAAAAGAAAAGAAGAACTTGATAAAATGCGTCAAATCTATAAAAATAATGAAGTGTGATAAAATTTATATGTAGCAATTTCACTTTACATGTATGTAAAAATTAGGTAAAATAAGCAATAGACACTGATGAGACACATATGAGGAGGAAAGAAAGTTGAAGGAATATAGAACTTTACAAAAGCTGGATCGTTCAATGCAGACTTTTAGACGCAGTGGAATCTATAAGAGAGCAAAGACATCCATGAGTGATGCAGATATTATGGTTTTATTTTGTATCGCATTTTGTGACTTAAATCAAAAGGTTAAACTATCTGATGTAGCAAAAACACTCCGGGTAACACTACCTGCAGTTACACATAAAGTCAATGATCTAGTAGAAAAGAATTATGTTGAAAAAGAAACATCATCTAAAGATTTGAGAGTCACATTTATTAAATTAACACCAGTAGGAAAAGCATACGTAGAATCCATAAAAGAAGAATATTATAAACCTCTTAAAGAACTTGTTAAGCATCTAGGTGAAGAGGATACACAAGCTTTCATACGGATTTTAGATAAAATCAGTCAGTTAGGAAAGATGTAAAAATCTTTCCTTTTCATTAGAAAGAAGGGGTTTACTTGATTAAGGTACTCAAATATTTAAAGCCCTATAAAATCGGGGTAATGTTTGTCTTCATATTTGTTGCACTTCGTGCTTTTCTAGATCTTTTATTGCCAATGGTTTTAGGGTTATTGGTTAATGAAGGAATTGGTTTAGGAGAAAATACGGTAGATCCAAACATTCAAAAAATCTGGGAATATGCGATTTTAATGCTAGGTGCAACTGTCATTAGCATTATCATCACGATTATCAGTGGATATACAGAATCTAGAATTTCTGCATCTTTCGCATTAGATTTAAGAAGAGCGGTTTATAAAAAGATCCAACAATTCTCATTGAGAGAAATGGATCATTTTACGACTTCCTCTTTAATAACTAGATCGACAAATGACATTCAGCAGCTTCAAGGTATTGTTAACTCCTTGTTAAGAATGATTATTCTAGCACCATTTTTGGCAATCGGTGCGATTGCATTTTCGATAGCTCAACATCCAACATTATCGATGTTACTGATTGTTTCAGTCATCAGCTTGATTGTGATGATGGTCATCATTTTCTCAATCACGTTACCGCGTTTTCAACTCGTCCAAAAGCTTGTTGATAAACTCAATTTAGTGACTAGAGAAAACCTAACAGGATTAAGAGTAGTGCGTGCATATAATACGCAAGGTTATCAAGCAAAACGAATCGATGATACAAGCTTTGAATCCATGAAGCTCAATATTTTCGTCAATCGTGTTATGAGTTTTATGTGGCCAACCATGGGTTTAATCATGGGGTTAACATCACTTGCTATCGTCTATTTAGGCTCCAATTTCTTTATTGGTATTGATGGATTTGATCCAGGAACCATGATGGCACTCATGCAATATTCAATGCGTGCAATTATGGCATTTATGTTTCTAACCTTTATTTTCATTATGATTCCTAGAGCATCTATATCTGCAAAACGTATTATGGAAGTTTTAGAAATGGAAATCGAAATTGACGACCCAGAAAACCCAATCGAACTACCTTCAGACATGAAGGGAGAAGTCACATTTAAAAACGTATCCTTTCAATATCCAGATGCACAAGAACCGGTTTTATCAAACATCTCATTTACAGCTAAACCAGGAACAACGACCGCTTTTATCGGTTCAACAGGATCAGGAAAATCAACATTGATTAATTTGATTCCGCGCTTTTATGAACGATCAGAAGGTGAGATTTTAATCGATGGAATTGATATAAAAGATATGACTCAAGACGCTCTTCATGGCCTGATGGGATATGTACCTCAAAAGGGAGTTTTATTTGGAGGAACGATTCGAGAAAACATCTTATTTGGTAAGGATGAAGACGATCCAGACTTAATGGAAAAAGCCGCGAAAATCGCTCAAGCAAAGGATTTCATAGATGAAATGGAGAATCAGTATGAGCATAATGTTTCACAAGGTGGTACCAATGTATCAGGTGGCCAGCGTCAACGCTTAAGCATTGCTAGAGCAATCGCTAAGAATCCGTTAATTTACATCTTTGATGATTCATTTTCAGCACTAGATTATAAGACAGATCAGAAGCTAAGAAAGATGCTAGATCAAGAAATTCCCGCAACTAAATTGATTGTTGCACAACGTATCAATACGATTCGTCATGCCAATCAAATTATTGTATTAGATCAAGGAACAATCGTTGGTAAAGGTACACATCAAGAGCTCTTGGCATCTTGTTCTGTTTATCAAGAAATTGCCTCCTCACAGCTATCAAAGGAGGAGATGTAAGATGAACCAAAATCAAGAAAAAAATAAAGACAAAAATGCTCCTCGCCCAATGATGGGTGGTGGCATGCGTGGGATGAATTACGAAAAACCACAAGACTTCAAGGGTACGATGAAAAAGCTTGGATCTTATCTAAAACCTTTTAGAATTAGAATTATGTTTGCTGCTATCATGGCAGTTACAGCTGCGTTACTATCTGTATTATCACCATGGCTTTTAGGATTAATTACATCCGAGGTAGCTAGAGCATTCAAGCTTGCTACTGAAACTGATACAGATATCATTTTTGGATTGATTCAAGTGTTCCCAAACCTAAATCTATCCATGGGTGAAATTGCATTATTCATTGCAGGAACTTATCTTTTATCTTTCGTGTTTAACTATTTTCAAGCATTTCTATTAATTGGAATGACACAGAATCTGACCTATTCCATGAGAAGAGAATTATCGAGTAAGCTCAATAGATTACCTTTAAAATTTTTCGATACACAAAGCTTTGGTGATATTTTAGGCAGAGTCACAAATGACGTCGAAACCATTAACATGACACTCACACAAAGTGTATCAGAAATATTTAGATCCATTACTTTAATTATTGGTATCTTTGTGATGATGTTTATATTATCACCGATTCTTACAGGTATTGTCTTTATCACAACAGCTCTTGCCTTAATGATTGCAGGGAAATTTGTTAAACTCTCACAAGGCTATTTCAGAAGCCAAGCAAAATCATTTGGTCAGCTTAATGGTCACATCGAAGAAACCTATAGTGGACACACTGTCGTGAAAATATTCAATCATCAAAAACAATCTGAAGAAGCATTTGAAAAGATTAATGGAGATCTCTTTAAGAGTGCTGTAAAATCACAATTTATTTCAGGAATTATGTTTCCAGTTCAATTCTTTATTGGAAATATTGCATATATCGCAATTGCAGTTGTTGGTGCATTTTTAGTTATCACAACCAATCCAATCATTGCAATCCAAGTCGGTATCATTCAAACATTTATTCAATACACTAGACAAATCAATCAACCTGTTCAACAAATTGGTAGTATTGCTAATGTCCTTCAGTCAACAGCAGCAGCATCAGAACGTATCTTTAATCTCTTAAATGAACCTGAAGAATCTATTGAAAGAGAAGATTTAGTAGAATTGAAAAATATCAAGGGTCATGTCGTCTTTAAAAATGTATATTTTGGATATGCAGAAGATGTAGATGTCATTAAAGATTTCAGTGCAGAAATAAAGCCCGGACAAAAGGTTGCAATTGTTGGACCAACAGGTGCTGGTAAAACAACAATTGTTAATTTATTAATGCGTTTTTATGAAATCAAGTCTGGATCCATCGAAATTGATGGTGTTGATATTAGAAATATGTCAAGAGCAAGTGTCAGAAGCTTATTTGGTATGGTCTTGCAAGATACTTGGTTATTCGAAGGTTCAGTCTATGAAAATATAACTTATGGTTCTGAAGGTAAAACAAAAGAAGATATTGAAAGTGCAGCAAGACTTTCACAAACACATCACTTTATTGAATCTCTATCGGGTGGTTATGAATTCCAACTCTCAGAAAATGGTTCAAATATATCTCAAGGACAAAGACAGCTTTTAACAATCAGTAGAGCGATGCTAGCCGATCGACCTATGCTAATTCTTGATGAAGCAACCTCGTCTGTAGATACTAGAACAGAAGTTCAAATTCAACATGCAATGGAAGCATTGATGGAAAATAGAACCAGTTTTGTGATTGCGCATCGATTATCTACGATAAAGGATGCGGATGTAATCTTCGTTATGAATGATGGTAATATTTTAGAACAAGGAAACCACGAAGAACTACTCAAACGAGATGGATTCTATTCGAAGCTCTATTATAGTCAATTTGATACAAATTAACACTTTACATTCGGCAGTGATTAGTATATAATAATCATTGCCGACTAGTTATGTTGCAGTAGCTCAGCTGGATAGAGCAACGGCCTTCTAAGCCGTCGGTCGGGGGTTCGAATCCCTCCTGCAACGCCATTTTATATAAATTCCCCGACAAGGGGTTTTTTATTTTTGCATCAAAAAAAAACGACTTTTCAAATCGAAAAGTCGTTTTCATTCATAAATTTAAATTAAAGTATTTGATTAAATATTTTGCAAAGCCCTCTTCATCATGGGTAAACTCAGTGATATCCTTACAAACAGTTTTAAGTTCTGGGACACAATTTTTCATTGCGACTCCCCATGCAGCATCTCTGATCATTTCGACATCATTGATTCCATCACCAATAGCAATCCATTTGTTTTGGTCAATACCGTAGTGATCCAGTAAATATTTTATAGCAGAAGATTTAGACACATGCTTTAAATAAACTTCATAAATAGCATATTCATGCGCTGCATCCCATAATCTATACGATAAAGTATGTCCATACTCTTTATCGATAAATCCTTCGAATTCTTTTTGTTTTTCAAAATCAATTAAATAGATCAATCCAGTGGGTTCAACATTGAATTCTGTCATCTCTTTATCAATGACTCTATCACTATGAATACCACTAAAAAACTCTTCTAAACGCTTATCATATTTATAGGCATAAACAACATTATCTACACTAAAGAATGTAGAGATAACAAATGGTTTACTGAATGTAAAAAGACCATGCATCATATGAATTGGAATGAATGTTCTTTGTTTTGCGAATGTGAGATCTACAGGGTTATCGATAGCTCCACCGTTATCGGTAATCATTGCAGCATCAAGACCTAGTTCTTGATATTTCGAAATAGCTCCACTGTATGGTCTACCTGTAGCAATTACCATAATATGTCCCATATTTTTTAATGTTTGAATAGTTTCAATTGTTTTTTTAGTTAATTCACCTTGACGGTTTAATAGTGATCCATCTAAATCACATGCGATTAAATACTTCATGAACAACACCTCCTTATCATTATCCCACAAAAGATGTAAATATCAAGTTAAAGATGTAAAGGATTCGCTAAGAATAAAAAAAGATGAGATGAACTCATCTTATGAACCGATTTTTGGTGAGGTATATTTGAATTCACCAGTTTCTCCACCTGGTTCAGGATTTGTATTTTCAACATCGATGATGAGTGGAATTGCATAATCAAAAAACTCGTTTGTGTTTAAATTTGTGTTTTCCTCTACTGCTTTTTGAATTGTTTGATTTTCTACAGTATAGACTCCTCCAGTGATGTAGATATTACCTTGCTGTGCAGTAAAGTTTTGACTTAAAAAGTATCCATATCCTGTCGTGTTATTATTTAATGTAATGTTTCCCTCTGCAAATACAAAACTTGGGCGATCCTCAGTACCTAAATTCATGTTTTTAGCAAAAGTTACATTTCCTTTAGCATAAATCGTACCCTGTAAACCTTGCCAACTATTTCCTTTTCCTTTAATCGTCACATTTCCATCGACAACAACATTTCCATAGATAGTACTACCTTCATTCATGATTAAATTACCATCAATTACCAAGAGTCTATTATCGGGTACTGTCAAATTTTTATTTTTTGGAATATTCACATTTCCTTGAATATACCAATGCCACCATGCGGTTGGATCCCATTGTGTTTGAAGATCTTTAGGATAATATCGTTGAAAACCGTTATTTGCTATTGCGAGTGTTTTAATGTAAGTAATTACACTCTGAAAATCAGTAAACTCGGTTTCTGGTGTAATCCAATGAAAGTTTGTCTCGATAAACTGAGGTAGATAAGAAGAAACAAGGTTTGTTGGTGTAACCAATGGATTCAATGAGAATCCTTGCTCTTCTCCTGTATTCTGGAATACTAAATCATAAGTATTTGCTGGTGCAGTAGAACCTGTAATATAACTTGTTACAAACTTAGTTTCATTA
>JAHIRQ010000094.1 GCA_018818645.1 Bacillota bacterium | reverse complement strand
ATTGCCTTACCTAAGGGTAGGCTAGGAGATAGTGCAATCGAGAGATTTGATCGAATCGGTTGGGGATCATCCATCACTAAGGATTCAAGGAAACTCATCTTTATTGATGAAATCAATTCGATTAAGTATATGCTCGTTAAACCAAGTGATGTTATTACTTATGTTGAAAATGGGGTTGCAGATATCGGTATTATCGGTAAAGACAGCATCCTAGAAAGTGAAGCTGAAATCTATGAACTCCTTGATTTGGGATTTGGAAAGTGTAAGTTTTCTATCGCAGGAAGAAAAGGTCAAGTCATCCATCAACATGATGAAGTGTTAAGGATTGCTACGAAGTATCCTAGAATTACTGCGAAATACTTCGATTTAAGAAAACAACCTATAGAAATCATTAAGCTAAACGGTTCAGTTGAACTCGCACCTCTCGTTGGATTATCTGATGTGATTACCGATATTGTTGAAACAGGCTCTACATTAAGAGCCAATGGACTAGAAATATTAGAAGATATGCTTGAAATCAGTGCGAAATTGATTTCAAATCGAGTAAGCTATCGATTTAAATATGAAAAAATAAATACCCTTTGTGAGTTACTAAGGGTTGATAAGGAGAATAACAATGATTCCAATCATTAGTCAAAATGAAAATACTGAATTACTGACGAAGTTAATTCAAAGAACACAGTTTGATTTCAATAGAATCAATGCAGTCGTTGAAGAAATTGTAGGAAATGTAAAGAAATATAAAGATGATGCAGTCAGAAAATATACCAATGCCTTTGATGGAATTGATATAAAAGACTTTAAGGTATCACAAAAAGAAATTGATGATGCGTTTCTTCGAATTGATCCTAAGCTAGAAGGATATCTTAAAAAAGCGTTAGAAAATATTAAAGGCTATCATCAGAAACAAATGATTAACTCTTTTACAATAGAAAAAGAGAAAGGAATCATGCTTGGTCAAATTGTGAAACCAATTGATACAGTAGGAATTTATGTACCAGGAGGGACAGCTAGCTATCCATCAACTGTATTGATGAATGCAGTGCCTGCAAAAATAGCTGGTGTTAAAAGATTAGTCATGGTTACTCCACCAAATAAAGAGGGAAAAATTAAAGATTCTATTTTGGTTGCTGCTAAACTTGCTGGTGTTGATGAGATTTATAAAGTAGGTGGAGCACAAGGGATTGCTGCACTCACCTATGGGACAGAAACCATTCCAAAAGTTCATAAAATTGTAGGACCTGGTAATATTTATGTTGCGATCGCGAAAAGATTAGTTTCTGGATATGTGGGTATTGATATGATTGCAGGACCAAGTGAAGTCTTAATCATTGCTGATGGTCAAGCAAATCCTGATTATATAGCAGCAGATCTCATGGCTCAGGCTGAGCATGATGTGCTTGCAGCATCCATTTTATTAACGAATTCAATGGAACTTGCTAAAAAGGTTCAAGCATCGATTGAAAAACAAATTGATCAACTAGAAAGAAAAAAGATTATTAATGACTCTTTATCAAACTATGGTGCGATTGTTATTACGTCTTCACTGGATGCATCTATAAATATTGCAAATCAACTCGCTCCAGAACACCTAGAGATTTTAACCGAGAAGCCATTAGAGGTCTTAGAGAAAATAGAAAATGCAGGAGCAATCTTTCTAGGAGAATATACTCCTGAGCCTGTAGGAGACTATTTTGCAGGACCAAATCATACATTACCAACGAGTGGTACTGCTAGATTTGCATCCGCACTATCGACTTTAGACTTCTTAAAGAAAACAAGTGTAGTATCCTATGATAAGGATGCACTACGTGAAGCAAGTGAAGCAATTATCGGTCTTGCCAATGAAGAAGGTTTAACTGCACATGCTAATGCGATCAAAATTAGATTTTAGGAGGACCAAATGAGACCTAAACCATCCATAGAATCACTGAAGGGTTATCAAGTCAGTCCAATCCAATATGAAATTCAATTGGATGCGAATGAATCAAAAAACTTTCTATTCCCCAAAGGATTGAATATAAAGGATTTAAGTATCAATTTATATCCTGATAATCAAGCTCTTGATATAAGAAGTGAAATAGGTAAGTATATTCTAATAGACTCAAAATACATCCTTGAAGGAAATGGTTCAAGTGAACTATTAGAATTGCTTGTTAAAACTTATGTTGATAAAAATGAAGTGATATTAAGCTACGAACCAAGCTTTTCGATGTATAAAATCTATAGTCAAATCTATAGCACAACTTTTGTAGGTGTTCCTAGTCGTAGCGATTTCTCGCTTGATATCCAAATAATGATTGATTATGCAAAACAATATAATCCAAAACTTATATTTATTTGCACTCCAAATAATCCAACCGGATATTTAATTCCTAAAAATGAGATAAAGAGGCTTTTAGAAAGTACAACAGCTTTGGTCGCAGTCGATGAAGCCTATATGGAGTTTACTGATGGCTTAACATCTATGGTTGATGAGATTCATAATTATAACAATCTTGTAGTCCTTAGAACGATGTCAAAGGCATTTGGTCTTGCTGGTATTAGACTTGGATATTTAATTGGAAATCTTGATGTAATCAAAGATTTGAATAAAGTCAAATCACCCTACCATTTAAATGCTTTATCTCAATATGTAGGAGTAAAAGCATTACAGATGAAGGATGAAGTTAGAAAAAATGTTTTAGAGATTCAGTCAAGACGAAATGAACTTGAAGTTGAGCTATCCAAGCTAAAGTTTCATCTTTATCCATCATTTGGAAACTTTCTTTTTGTTCAAAGTGATATAGAGAATTTAGGAGATTTACTTAAGAATAAAGGAATACTGATTAGAGCATTTTCTAATGAACTCAAATCATACTATAGAATTACCATAGGAACCAAAGAAGAAAATGAAATCTTAGTGCATAGACTAAAGGAGATTATCTATGAGAACATCAACAATAACTAGAAATACAAAAGAGACAAAAATCAAACTGTCTCTCAATTTAGATGGAACTAAAAATATCGATATCAATTCAGGGGTACCTTTCTTTGATCATATGCTAACCTTATTCGCATTTCATGCAGGATTTGATTTAGATATTTATTGTGATGGCGATCTATCTGTAGATGACCATCACACCATTGAAGATATCGGTATTGTCCTAGGAGAAGCAGTTAAGAATGCTCTTGGAGATAAACTAGGAATCCAAAGATACGGACTCATGTATCTTCCAATGGATGAAGCATTATCCAGAGTAGTTATTGATATTTCAAACCGACCATTTCTACACTATAAAGCAACCTATCAAAGAATATCGATAGGCTTACTCTCACTAGAAAACGTTAAAGAATTTTTTAGAGCATTCTCAAGTGAAGCTAGAATCAACCTTCACATTGAAACACTTTATGGGGATAATGATCACCATAAAGTAGAATCTATATTTAAAGGTTTTGGAAGAGCACTTTTTGAAGCTACTCGAATTACCTCTACTGATATATCATCAACTAAAGGAGTTTTATAATGAATGTAATTCTAGATTATGATGTAGGGAATCTCGCATCCGTCTTGCGTGGATTCGAAAGGGTTGGAATAGAGTCGGTAGTCTCTAAAGATCCAGAGATTATTAAAAATGCAACATCACTTGTATTACCTGGAGTAGGTGCATTTAAAGATGCGATGGAGGCACTTCAAAAATCAGGGCTAATCCCTTATATTTTGGAGCATGTCAATCAGAAGAAATTTCTATTTGGAATATGTCTAGGAATGCAGCTTTTATATGAAAAAGGATATGAGAATGGAGTCTATGAAGGACTAGGAATTTTAAAGGGTTCAGTTCGCTTTTTGGATATTGATTTAAAGGTTCCTCAAATGGGATGGAATACTCTTAAGTTTGAAAAGAAAGATGATCCAATTTTGAGATACATTCAAGAGGATGACTATGTATATTTTGTGCATTCCTATTATGTTCAATCTAGCAATATTGAGCTAGTTGCATATACTGAATATGAGAAAAAAGTCCCAGCTATTGTTAGAGATAAAAATGTATATGCTACTCAATTTCATCCAGAAAAAAGTGGGATTGTTGGATCAAACATTTTGAAGGCTTATGGGGAGATGATCCAATGATTATATTTCCAGCAATTGACTTAAAAGATGGTCAGTGTGTCAGATTGACCCAAGGTAAATTTGAAGATTCAATTATCTATTCCAATACCCCAGTAGAAACTGCGAAATCATTTGAAAATGATGGAGCAAAATACATACATATCGTTGACTTAAATGGTGCAGAAACAAATGATAATGTTAACCTAGAAGTCATTCGAGAGATTGTTAGAAATGTCACAATTCCGATTCAAGTCGGTGGTGGTATTCGTAGTATAGAAAAAGCTAAAAAAATACTAGATTTAGGAGTCGGTAGAATCATTATTGGGACTTCAGCGATTGAAGACTTTAGCCTACTTGAAAAGTTAGTAGAACTCTATCCAGAAAGAGTCATTGTTTCTATCGATGCAAACCACCAAATGGTAGCAACTAGAGGGTGGACAATTCAAACCGACATCCATGCAATAGACCTATCCAAGAAACTAGAAGAAATTGGAATAAAAACGATAGTTTATACAGATATTTCAAAAGACGGAATGATGCAAGGACCCAATTTCGAAGATTATTTAGAACTTTCAAAAAAAACAAGATTGAATATTATTGCTTCTGGAGGTGTTTCAAGCCTAAATGATGTATTAAGGCTTAATGAAATAGGGCTTTATGGAGCAATCATCGGCAAAGCGATTTATGAATCAAAAATAAATTTGAAGGAGGCTATCCTATGCTTACAAAACGAATCATACCATGTTTAGATGTTACAAATGGACGCGTTTTTAAAGGGGTAAAATTTTCTGAGCTTTTAGAAATAGGAGATCCTGCTGAGCTTGGAAAATTTTATAGTGATCATGGAGCAGACGAACTTGTATTTTATGATATAACTGCTTCTTCAGAAGATAGAGAAATCTCTTTAGACTTTGTAAGCAAGGTGGCATCAAACATTAACATACCCTTTTGTGTTGGTGGTGGTGTCAATACCATTGAAGATTTCACAAAAATACTTAGAAAAGGTGCAGATAAAATCTCAGTCAATTCAGGTGCTGTTAAAAACCCAAAACTAATTACTGAAGCATCCTTAAAATTTGGTGCACAATGTGTTGTGCTATCGATAGATGCAAAGAAAAATGATAAAGGATCTTGGAGTGTTTACGTAAAAGGTGGAAGAGAAAAAACAAAACTAGATGCTATCGATTGGGCTATTGAAGGTGTACGTCTTGGTGCTGGTGAAATTGTCATCAATAGCATCGATGAAGATGGTATGAAAAATGGATATGACATCGAACTATTAAAAAGAATTACGGACAAGGTAAACGTCCCTGTCATCGCCTCTGGTGGAGCAGGAGCTATTGACCATTTCTATGATGCCCTAACTTTAGCAAATGTAGATGGAATACTCGCAGCATCTGTATTTCACTATGGAGAAATTAAAATAAGCGATTTAAAAAAAGCCCTAAAAGAAAAGGGCATATCAATTCGAACATAAGGAGTGCAACACATGAAAAAAGAAGGTATAATAGACTTAAGCGAAATAAAGTTTGATGAAAATGGGTTAGTTCCTGTTGTTGTTCAAAGTATAGAAACTAACGATGTTTTAATGCTCGCTTATATGAATAAAGAAGCATTGGATTTAACGATTCAAGAAGGGGTTGCTACCTACTATAGTAGATCAAGAAAATCACTCTGGAAAAAGGGTGAAACATCAGGTCATTATCAGTATGTAAAAAGTTTATCCTATGACTGTGATGGAGACTCTATTTTACTGAAGGTCATTCAAGTCGGTGTTGCTTGTCACACCAATAAAATGAGTTGTTTTTTCAATGAAGTAATCAGTTCAGACCTAGAGATTAAAAAGAGTTATTTACTCGAAGAACTTTATGCAACAATCGCAGAAAGAAAGAAAAATCCAATTGAAGGATCCTATACAAACTATCTTTTCAATAAAGGATTAGATAAAATATTAAAGAAGGTCGGAGAAGAAACCGCAGAGGTAATTATCGCTTCTAAAAATAAATCATCCTCTGAAATGATTTATGAAATCAGTGATCTAGTTTATCATACACTCGTACTGATGGTGAATGAAGGTATCGAGCTTAAATCAATCGAAGAGGAATTAAAAGGGAGACAAAATAAGAAATGAACAAAAGAATTATAGACCACCACATGCACACAAATTTCTCACCTGATGCAGACCCAAAAGCAACCATGGAACTCTACATTAAATCTGCTAAAGAAAAAGGAATAGAAGGTGTCATGTTTACTGACCATGTTGATTTTGATTTTCCGATGCCTATATTTTTTGAAATGATTGATTATGATCTATATCAAAAAGAAATAGCACGGGTAAGAATAGAAGAGAACTTCAATGTTTACATGGGTGTTGAAATAGGATATCAACCACATTTGAATGAAAGAATGACGAACTTTTTAAAATCGTATCCTTTTGACTTCGTGATATGTT
>JAHIRQ010000093.1 GCA_018818645.1 Bacillota bacterium | reverse complement strand
TATCAACAACTGGTGTTAATGATGTAAACTATGGTAACTTATATGCAACTTGGTTTACAATTCTAGAAAGCGGTTTGTAAGATTTAAACATAAAGAAATAGAGGCTACTCAATTGAGTAACCTCTTTTTTGTTCTATTTGATCAATGTTATTTTTTAAAGTTATGTTTATAAAATCTCATTTTATCCATCACAGAAATCATTTGTGTAAATGATCCTTCTGCAGTTCCTTCTAGCGTCTCACCTAATACGGTAAACTTAGAATCAATTGTATCGATAAACCATAAGAGTAATGCTTCACCGGTTTGAGGCTTCTTAGGAGAACCGAAATTGAACTGCCCATGATGTGAGATAATCATATGCTTTAGCATTAAGACTTCTTCTGAATTCTCACATCCTAAGTCTCTAGCTATTCTATCAATATCTACGGTTTGCATCACAAGATGTCCGATTAATAATCCTTCTTTCGTATATTCACCATCGACACCACTAATTTCACTAATCTTAGACATGTCATGCAAAATCGTTCCAGCATAGAGTAAATCCTTATTTAAGTAAGGATAGATAAAAACGAATGGGTCAATCAACTTTAACATCGTATACGTATGATGTGATAATCCACCAACATATGCGTGATGGAATTTGGTTGCTGCTGGATGCATGTAAAATGATTTTTCGTTTTCTTTATAAATCTTTTTCGTTATTTTCTTTAAAATCTCGTTTTCAATTTTACTCAAATAGGATTCAATTCCTTTTTTGATTTGCATCATCGGAATCGGTGCATAAACATAAAATTTCTCTAATACTTTAGCGAGTTCTTCATCTGTCAATACATCTTCAGCTGGAGTAATCGATAAACATTTTAAGATCAATTCATCTTCTATTTTAACGATTGCTTGTGCCTGAAATTCGTAGACCTTCCCCATCGATAAAGATGGTAGTTGTTCAAAATCTAATTTTAGGTTAATATGTTCACTTTCAACTGTTAAAACAGTGGTATTGCAGAAATGGACACCATGATTAATCGATTCAACCTTACCTACAATTTTGTATGTTTCATTAACGTTTAATTCCATAATCAATCTCCTATTCTTTAACGTGCTCTAAAACGTATGCTTCTAGTGCACTCTTTTCATTCTTTAATCTTCTATTCAAGACCTCAATCACCATTTCAGTTTGAAGATTTTTAAGCCATGATCCGGCCTTTTTATTGGTTAGCTTCATGATTTCAGTAGCTCTAAGCTTCAAATCTAAGTCACTTGAAATTGGTAAATTTTCGTAATCATTTTCAATCTTTGTTTTCAAGTTCTTCGATCTTCCAAGCATAAAATTGACACGGTTTGCGAGTAAGCATAAATCAATACCATAGGTATAGAGTGTGTAAGGATCAAAATCCTGGTGTTTTTTTGCTAATGTAGATGCGACTTCATAACGATGTTTATGCTTATTGGAAAATGGCCATTCTGGAGGTATTGACCCGTTTAATGTAAATGCTAATGCAAAGAACGCATCAACAAATGGCATTTCATCAAGCTTTTGTGTGTATAAAAACCCTTTTTCTAATCCAGGTAGTACCTCATGTACTTTAGTTGTAACAATCGATTGAATTGCACGCTTAACATGAGTGCCTTGTAGCATTTTTATGAGTTCATTTAGAATACGCTCCATTGCTACTTCTTTTAATCTATATCTAGACTCATAAATTGCATCTCTAGTTAGAGCATCTATTTGAAATCCTAGCTTAGATTGAAAATAGAAGGCACGCATCATTCTTAATGCATCTTCATTGAATCGGTCGATTGGGTTACCAATCGTACGAATAATTTTAGCGTTAATATCATTTTTACCATCAACATAATCAATGATTTCATTTCTTTCATTCATCAATAATCCATTGATTGTGAAATCTCTTCTTTTCACATCTTCTTCAACCGTTTCAGCGAATGTAATGTTATCGGGATGTCTTCCATCTTGATATTCTCCATCTATTCGATAAGTTGTAACCTCAAACGTCTCATCATTCATAAAAACAGTGACTGTTCCATACTTAAGACCTGTTGGTTTCGTTCTAAATATTTTAGAAACCTCATGAGGCTTCGCATTGGTTGTAATATCGATATCCGTTAAAGGTATACGCAAAATATGGTCCCTTACAGCACCACCAACAATATAGGCTTCAAATCCTTTTTTCTTTAAGTCATTGATTACGAATTTCGCGTTTTTCATTGTAGACATTTCATCACCGTTAATATTATACCAAAAGAATTGGATTATTGAAATGACGGAGTTTGATTAATTGAATACTAGAACTCATTTTGATAAGATGGGTTTGAGGTGTTAATCATGAGAAAAAAAGTGTTATATATTGCTGCAACTCTTGATGGTTATATTGCAGATTCTAATGATGGATTTTCTTTTCTTTCTCCCTATGATGGATTAGAAAGTGTTGCACAGAGCTATCAAAGCTTGTTATCTAGAATAGATACCATCATCATGGGAAGAAAAACATATGATGTCATTCAAAAAATGGGTCAATGGCCTTATCAAGAAATGAAATCCTATGTAATGACAAGTCATCCGGAAAAAGACTTAGATAAAATCTTCTTTCGCTCAGATATTCAAAAGCTTATCCATGAATTAGACCAAAAAAGTGGAAAAGATATTTGGATTGTAGGTGGTGGTACATTGATATCTAGCATGCTTGAACTCCATATGATTGATGAGTTTCAAATTGCATTCGTACCCATACTACTTGGATCGGGAAAGCCTTTATTTCCACAAGCGAATTATATGGAAAACTTAGATTTCGTCAAAATGGAAAATCTAGACGGTTTAATTCTTCTAACCTATAGAAAAAAATAACGGCAATCGCCGTTAATTTTTTAAGAAAATACCTACTCCAATAACATCCGGACCAATATGTGCCCCAACTACTGGTGTACTTGGTGCTTCATATAGATTTTCTAATCCCAATTCATTTTTTAATGTTTCAATAAAATGTGCTCTCAGTCTTGGATTTCCTGTATACAAAACGTATGCTTCAAATTCTCTACCATTCGTATAGGCAATCACTTTACTAGCAATCGAAGATAATGCGTTTTTAATATTTCTAATTTTTTCGATCGATACAATATGACCTGATTCTTGAACTTGAAGAATCGGTTTTATTTTTAGAAGCTTCCCCACAAATGCTTGTGCTCCACTTAATCTTCCATTATTCACTAAATAGTTTAATGAATCCACAGCAAAGAAAATCGTGTTTCGCTTTCTCATTTCAGAAAGATCAGCTTCTATCTCATCAAATGATTTTCCTTCACTTAGCATTTTATCTGCCTTCAGTGCAAATAAACCCTCTGAAAAACAGACGGTCTTTGTATCAAAGACTTTAATATTCATTTTATCCTTCAATTCTTTGCTTGCAAGTAGAATTGCGTTATGTGTTCCACTTAAAACAGACGCGATTGTGGTTACCAAGACATCTGTAAAACCTTGTTGATAAAGATTTTCGAAGAATTCGATAACTTCCCCTACTGATGGTTGACTCGTCTTAGGTATCAAATCAGGTTGATCTCTAAGGATTCTATAAAACTCATCAGCCTTCAACTCTTCTCCATCTAAATAGGCTTGATCATTTAAAAATACTTTAATTCTCAATATTTTGACATGATGAGAAAATGGATAATAATCCAATCCACCAGTCGATGTATCCACAATGATACGATTCACGATAATACCCCCTTCGGTTCGAACACAACTATCATATCAAAAATATGATTAACTGTAAAGATGTGCTATACTAAAATGGTGGTGATTTAATGAAATATTTAAAAGAGAAAACGGTCTATCAGATTGAAATCAATAAATCTATTTTCATCGGTATTTTGTATCCTTTAACATCTATTGAGGATATTTCACTTTGTCTTAATGAAGCTAGAGAATCCTATCCTAAGGCCAATCACTATTGTAGTGCATCGATTTTTGGAGAGACTGGTGAACATCAAAGTGCATCCGATGATGGTGAACCATCACGCACTGCAGGTATCCCTATTTTAGAGGTATTAAAGCATCATGATGTAACCGATGTTTTATGTGTTGTCGTTCGTTTTTTTGGTGGAATCAAGCTTGGAGCTGGAGGATTACTTAGAGCGTACACAAAAGCGAGTGCAGATGTCATCAAGCATGCGAAATTCTATCAAAAAAGGGTAGTACCTTCCTTTGAAATTACTTTTGGTTATCACTTGATTCATCAAATGGACCAATATCTAAATGAAAAAGCGACAATCGTCAATAAAAGCTTCTTGACGAATGTCACTTATAAAATCATTATCCTTGAATCAGATTCAATTCTTTTAGAAATCAAGCATCAGATGATAGACATCAAAGAATTGCCACCTGAAACCATCTATATTGACCTATAAAGCCCATGAGGCTTTTTTTAATCCCCAAATTCAGCGTAATAGAAATCCTGACTGTTAATTTCTTCATGCATCCATTCAGCTCTTAAGTTCATAAAGCTCAACACATACTGAACTTGTCCTGCATGTGTTGTTTGTGCTAAAACTTCTGAGGGATTTGGCCATACATAGCTATTCATAATATCCCATTTTAAAAAGTTTCGATTAGCCATATTTGAAATTGAACTTGCTAATACTGGAATCATTTCATACATTTCAGGTAAGATGTCTAAATAGAAATCATTAAATTTTTCTCGATAAAGAAGTCTAACCTCTAAAATATCCATCATCAGCTTAAACATTCTATTCTTGTACTGTCTCATTCCATAAAAGCCTTCTGGACCGTAATCAATATAATCAGCATTCCCGTAGGATAAATCAAAATCCCAAAGTGGTCCATATTGAAGTGGACCATCTTTTTCTTTATACATAAATACTGAACTCCAACCAACATCCACATTCTTAACAAATTCATGAACGATAAAATTGGCTATCCAATTATCAAGATTGATTAAACTTTCATAGTTTGATTTCGCAATTAATGCATTTTCTACAGATTCTATATAAGCCTTTAAATAGGTAGCGTGAGCACTTGTGAAGGCTAGATCATCGGCATCTGGCTCTTTAATTTCATAGGGGATATTACGAACAACAATCCAATCCCATCCAGGAGTTATATTTTGATCGTAAAAGCGTTGATCCAATTCAAAGAAATATCCTGTATTGGCTACTCCTGGAATGGATTCAATCATGAATTTATTCTTGTGCACTTCGACCTGTTCTGTTAAGACATAAACGCCTCTATAATCTTCATTGATATATAACTCAACAAATCTCGTTTCAAGACTATATGGTAGATCATTCATCAGTGACACCATTTTTTGCGTGATTACATTGCGCATCAATGATTTATCTGCATGTTCTGCAAGTAATACGTAATTCTTGGCTGCAGGCATCCCTAATATCGATGTGTTTTCGTCGAATCTTAGACGATATGGTTTTTTATCAGATAAAAACCAAGTCGAGTTTCCTCTTCCTCTAAGCTGTGCAGCAGTTGTCTCATGCTCTATCACACCAATTCCATTTTTTTTGGTTTCAACTCTTACATCCGTTTGAACATAATCTTCTCTTTCAACCTGACCTAGCGATACTGGAAGTGTTAAATAAATCTTTGTATTATTGTGACCAGAATCTAAGGATAAATGTCTAAACTCGCTTTCGAAGTTTAGTTCAGTATTCCCCCTTTTGATTGTATAGGATAACTCCTCATCACGATCATAAAAGGGAGATTCATAGATGAACTCATTGGTTAATGTTTCTTCACCAAAGCTATATGTAATTTCATAATCAGTATAGGTTGGTAAAATGAAATTCGAATTGACAACCTCAGGAATCATTTCATCGATTGTTTCCGCGATTAATTCTATTTGCTCTGTGTAATCATTTGTATCAACTGGTGTAATCGGTAACTCAATATCGGTACATGAAACAACAAATATCGAGAGTGCAATCATTAGTAATAAAAGATACAGTTTTTTCATGTTTTACTCCTTTAAAATTTTTTTGAAAAAAAGCATAGGAAAGTTCCTATGCATATTATGTCATATAACCAACAAGTAACTGTGAAACTCTAACCATGACCTCTGCTAAAAGGTGCGCACATATTAAAGCCAAAAGAAAATAACCAGCTTTGATTTCCCAAAGTTTCATTTTCTCAAACTTATCTTCGATATGTAGTGCTCTTAGTATTCTTAAGCTAACCCAAAAGAATACCAATAAGGATACAAAATAGATCAGATCGTCCATAGGATTTCACCTCCTTATAACTGTCCTGCCTTGCTCTTCATGATGTTTTCTTTTAATTCACGCTCTTGTTTGGAAAAATCAATATTTTCCTTTTTAGTTGCTTCAAGCTTTTCCTTCTTCATGCTATCAAAAGCATTCATCGCTTTATCTAAGGTTGCTCCCATTTGTGCTTCAAGGGCTAGAATATTCAGTTCATTATTTTTAAATTCTACCACTGCTTGTTCAACAACCAAAAAGCTTTCATTCTTGTCTTTGACAAACTTGAGATAGCCCTTCCCAATATGCAAAATGATTGGAGTGTGGTTATTTAAAATACCAGTATCTCCATCTTCATTTCGAACAATGGTATATTCAATTTCATCGGTATAGGTTTTACCAAGCTGAGTCAGTACTTTAAAAATCATAATGTCTTCGCCTTCTTTATTGCTTCATCAATGGTACCAACCATATAAAATGCATCTTCTGGTAGATTGTCATGTAATCCTTCGATGATTTCTTTAAAGCTTCTAACCGTTTCCTTGACAGGAACGAATACTCCAGGCATACCAGTGAACTGTTCAGCAACATGTGTATTTTGAGATAAGAACATTTGAAGACGTCTAGCTCTATGTACAACAAGCTTATCCTCATCGGTTAATTCATCCATACCAAGAATCGCAATAATATCTAAAAGTTCATGATATCTTTGAATCATCTTTTGAACGGCACGTGCAGTTTCATAGTGTTCTTTACCAACAATTTGCGGTGTCAAAGCTCTTGATGTTGAAGCAAGTGGGTCAACTGCTGGATAAATCCCAATTTCTGTAAGTCTTCTTGAAAGGTTCGTAGTCGCATCCAAATGGCTAAAAACCGTAGCTGGAGCTGGGTCAGTGTAGTCATCTGCTGGAACGTATACTGCTTGAATTGATGTAATCGATCCATTTTTAGTCGATGTAATTCTTTCTTGTAATCTGCCCATTTCTGTAGCAAGTGTTGGTTGATAACCAACAGCTGAAGGCATTCTACCTAAAAGCGCAGAAACTTCACTACCTGCTTGAATGAAACGGAAAATATTATCAATAAATAATAATACATCTTGTTTTGCTTCGTCTCTAAAATGCTCTGCCATCGTTAAACCAGTTAACGCGACTCTCATTCTAGCTCCGGGTGGCTCATTCATTTGACCAAAGACCAGTGCTGTCTTATCGATAACACCAGAGGCGATCATTTCTTGATAAAGCTCATAACCTTCTCTTGTTCTTTCCCCAACTCCGGCGAAAACAGAGATACCCGCTCTTTCTTGAGCGACGTTATGAATTAATTCTTGAATTAAAACTGTTTTACCAACTCCGGCACCACCAAATAGACCAATCTTGCCACCCTTAATATAAGGAGCGAGTAGGTCAATGACTTTAATTCCTGTTTCTAGAATTTCAACTTCACTCGATAATTCATGAAATGGAGGAGCTGATCTATGGATACTCATCTTTGGAGGATCAATGAGTGGTTCACCCTCATCGATTAAATCACCAAGTACGTTAAACATACGTCCTAATACGGCTTTACCGACTGGAACTTGAATCGATGTACCTGTTGGATGAACAGGTAAATCTCTTTTCAATCCTTCAGTTGGTTCTAAGGCAATTGTACGTACGACATGATCACCTAAGTGAAGTGCAACTTCAAGAGTTACTGTCTTATCCTTAGATACTTCTACGACTAAAGCGTCATAGATAGCAGGAAGAACGTCATCAAAATGAACGTCTACGACTGGACCGATAATTTGTGTAATTTTACCTTGCATCTTGTTTCTCCTTTCCTAAACGTTCGAACCATTGACGACGTCAATGAGTTCGCTAGTAATTTCTTGTTGTCTTGCTCTATGGTATATCGTATGTAATCTTTCAACAATATCATTAGCGTTATCTGTAGCACTACGCATAGCAACCATTCTCGCTGCATGCTCGCTGAGCTTCGCATCTGATAAAGCCTTAAAGATTGAAGACTCGATATAAATATCGATTGTTTGATTGAGAATTACTTCTGGACTTACATCATAGATATACTGTTCTTTGTGCTTACTTTCCTCTTCATCAAAGATTACAGGAAGTATAGTTTCTTTTTTAACAACTTGAGTTGCTGTATTGACATAGTGATTATGATATAAAATCACTTCATCAATTGTTTCATTTAAAAAGACTTCTTTAATGAGTGTTGCATAATGTCTGAAGTACATTGTTGAGACATCATCTCTATTATAAATAATCTCTTCATTGATGATTGGAAGCTTGCGCTTAACTGCGAAGTAATACCCTTTTTTACCCAGTACAAGCACTTTAAATCTTTCTTTGGGTAAATCCTTGGTTTCCTCTATAAAGGCTTTAAATAGTTGATTATGATAACTGCCTGCAAGACCACGATCGGATGTAACTAAGACATAAAGTTTGGTCTTTCCTTCATTGATTGAAGTGATGCGTTGTGCTTGATCCGCTCCCTGATCAGAGTACATCAAGATTTCATGAATCTTTGAAACAAAATGAACTGAATGATTTAAGAGTTCTGTTGACTTCTTGATTTTGGATAAAGCAATATTATGCATTGCTTGTGTAATGGAGGCAGTTTTTTTAATCGCCGTCATTCTAAGCTTAATATCCTTTAATCCCATTAGACTAACCTCTTAAGACCGTGAATAAAGGAATCAAGTTCTTTCTTTTCTGGTAAGCTCTTTGTTTCAACTAAATGTGCATTGATCTTTTTGCCTAAGTCATTCATTTGAAGACCTTGTGCAATTTCTTTTTCAAGTGCCTTGACTTGTTCTATATTTAAATCATCCATAAATCCTTCAGATAAAGCATAAACTGTAACAATCTGTGTTGGCATCTGAACGAGTTCATGAACATCTTGTTTTAGAATTTCAACAGTCTTTCTACCACGTTCAAGTCTCTTCTTCGCACTTGCATCTAGATCAGATCCAAATTGAGCGAATGATTCAAGTTCACGGTAGTTGGCTAGGTTAATACGAATTGTCCCAGCTACTTTTTTCATGCCCTTCCACTGTGCGGCACCGCCGACACGTGAAACGGAAAGTCCTGCGTTAATCGCTGGACGAATACCGGAATAGAATAATTCAGCTTCCAAAAATATTTGACCATCTGTGATGGAAATAACGTTTGTGGAAATGTATGCTGAAATGTCTCCAGCTTTTGTTTCAATAATAGGAAGTGCAGTTATAGAACCACCACCTAATTTATCATTTAGGCGTGCTGAACGCTCTAATAATCTTGAATGTAGATAGAAAACGTCTCCAGGATAAGCTTCTCTTCCTGGTGGTCTTCTAAGAAGTAGGGATAACTCACGGTAAGCAACAGCATGTTTAGATAAATCATCATAAACAATTAATACATCTTTACCCTGTTCCATGAAGTATTCTCCCATGGTAACACCAGCAAATGGAGCAAGATATAATAATGTACCTTCTCTAGATGCACCTGCAGTTACAACTATTGTATATTCCATCGCTTGGTGTTGCTCGAAGAGCTGCACAAGCGTGGAAACTGAGGATTCCTTTTGACCAATCGCAACATAAATACAAATTGTATTTTTTCCCTTTTGGTTTAAAATGGCATCTACAGCAAGTGTTGTTTTACCAGTTTGTCTATCACCAATAATTAATTCTCTTTGCCCACGACCGATTGGAACTAAAGCATCAATAACCTTGATTCCTGTTTCCATGGAAGCATTAATAGAGCCACGTTGCATAACGCCTTGAGCTCTTCTTTCTACCGGTAGGTAGTGCTTCGCATTGATTGGTCCGCCTGCATCTAGTGGTTCACCTAAAGGATTGACGACTCTACCTAAGAGTTCTTCTCCAACAGGGACCTCGAAAATACGTTTAGTGGTTTTAACCAAATCGCCTTCTTTAATTTTATCGCTTTCACCCAAAAGAATAACACCGACATGATGTTCTTCAAGGTTAAAAACAAGCCCTTTTACGTCATGAGGAAACTCTAGGAGTTCTCCCATCATGGCTTGCTGGAGACCATAAACGATTGCGATACCATCACCAACGCTTAAGACCTTACCAATATTTTCTAGTTTGACGTCCTGCTCGAATGACTTGATCTGCTTTTTAATGATCTCTGTCATTTCTTGAACTTTTATTTTTGACAATTTCTACACCACCTTAAATCGTTGTATATAATTCTTCTATCTCGCGCGCAACCGAATGGTCTAGTGATTGTCCTTGATAGACAATTTTGAGACCCCCTAAAAGCATTGGGTCGATTGTAATATGAAGTGAAACCGTTTGATTGGGAAACCTTGGAGAAATTGCTTTTTTAATGTTCTCTTCAACTTCTTTTGAAACTGGCTTCGCTGAATAAATGTGAAGATGTGCAATCTTTTGATACACTCTAGATAGCAATGTCCATTCATTATATATTTCTTGATATAAATGAATATTATGCTTTTCGGCAAGCATTTTTAAAAATGCTAAAAATGAGTTGTCATACTCAAGTGATTCGATCATTTTTAACTTATCGGTAAAACTGACCATTGGCGAATCCATCAAAGTCACCCATGAAGGATTTTTCTCAATTGTATCCTTGAAATCATCAAAATGATAGGTCAAGGTATCAATCTTTTGTTCATCCTTAGCAATTGAAAACAGTGCCTTTGCATAATTCGAGATACTCATTATTTCGTACCCTCTTGAAGAATTTCATCAATGATATCTTGATGAACGGATTCATCAATTTCTCTTTTAACAATCTTTTCGGCAGCAAGAAAAGCAACCTCTTTAATAGATTGTTTGATATCTTCATTTGCTTGAAGTATTTCATACTCGATATCCTTTTCTGCTTGTTCCAAGCGACGCTTCGCTTCCTTTTTAGCATTGGTTATCATTTCATCTTGTTGTTTATACGCATCAAGCATTAATTTTTCTTTTAATTGTCTTGTTTCTTCTTTCATTGCTTCGTAATCTTTTACCGATTTTTCCTGAAGTTCTCTAGCGCGAGCTCTTTCACTTTCAGCAGTGTCAAGTGCTTCTGTTAACGCAGCTTGTCTCGCTTCTAAAAATGTTGTCACTTTGCTCCAAAGAAATTTTCTAATAATCAGTACTAAAAGCACGAACGCAATTAGATTGAGTACGACAATATCTGGCCTATTCAAGACGGAGTATAATCCTTCTTCAATCGCCACTACGACTTCATCAAATATCTCACTCACTTAGATCAAATCCTTCGTCTTTTATTTTGAAACAAGAATAAATGCAATAATTAAACCGTAAAGACCAGTTGTTTCAGCAACTGCTTGACCAATTAACATCGTTGATGTAATCTTTGCAGCAGCTTCTGGTTGACGACCAACAGCTTCAGCAGCTTTACCTGCAGCAATCCCTTGACCAATCCCTGTACCTAAACCAGTAAGTACGGCAATCCCTGCACCAACATAAGCCAATCCACTAGATAAATCACCAGGGGCAACTTCTAAAATAAATGGCAAAATAGAATTTAAAAATGTTAACATAGTTATTCTCCTTTATAAATTATTCTATCTCTAAATCCGCTTCATCAATTTTTTGAGAAGCGAATATTACAGTCAACAATACAAATACAAGCGTTTGAATCAAACCGAAAGCAATATCAAATAATAGATGTAAAAATGGTGTGAATAGCAAGGATATCCAACCAGCACCTCGATAGACTATCGTTAAGATGAGTGCTCCACTGGCAATATTACCAAACAAACGGAGTGCCATGGAAATAATTGGAGTGAACTCGCCCATAAGATTTAATGGGAACATGAAGGGGAACGGTTTGAATACCCCCAAAAAGTGTCTCCAATTTTGTGAAATAAAGCCGGTTATTTGAACAACTAAAAATGCAGTAATCGATAGTGAAAATGTGATTGCTGTAAACTTAGTAGGTGAATTCACTGCAACCAAGCCTGATAGATTAGAAACAGCTATATAGAATGCCATCGTTAAGACAATAGGTGTCAAAAATTTCCAATTCTTTCCCACATGACCTTTAACAAACTTATTGAACATATCAATAAACGAGATGATTCCAACCATAAATAAATTAGGTTTTGCTTTCGCATCCAACTTGGACACTAAATATCCAACTATGATTGCGAAAATGGAAATAATCGCCATTAAGATAACTGAGGTTTGAAAATATCCAGGAAGATTCGTAATATAATCAAGAATTTTCTGTATCATTTTGATTAACCTCAACTTCTTTAGGTTTCTTTATCAATGGTGTTGAATATAAGATTGCTCCAAACTTAATGGAAGCAATTCCAAGCAATAAGAATATATAGGAATTAATCATCACTTGAGTTCCTAATTCTTTTGTATCAAAAAATACAATTGCGATGATAACTATATAAAACACATATCGTTGAATCAAATGGGTGACTAACTTATAGGAAGTGATTGTATTTTTTGTAACTTTAATCATTAAGCTATGGTTAAAAAGGGCAACGGCAGAGCCGAGGATTGCCCAAAGTAAATAATCATTAAAGAATATGAGTGTAACAATCGCTAAGATTACAGAATAAATCAAAGCAATAATACTAATGACGTATACGTCTTTCATAACGTGCCTCACTTTTCATCCATTGATACAAGGTCATAAAACCGACTAAAACACCAACAGCAAGTCCTATTGCTGTATAAACGATATATCGATTACCGTCTGGGTCTGTTTTTATACCAATATAATATCCTAGTATAGCAAGTCCAATGACAGTAAAAATCAGTTGCATAACAATCATGTAAGTCATGAATATCTTTTTAGCTTTCTTTTTCTTATTTGGTTCCAAATAAACGGTCCCCACAGTCTCCAAGACCAGGAACGATATATCCGTTTTCATTCAAGTGACTATCAAGAGCGGCAAGATAAATACTGACATCAGGATGTTCCTTCTGTAGTCTTTCCACACCTTCAGGACAACCAACTAGTCCTACATAACGAATATCGGTAGCTCCTCTAGCCTTAAGTATTTCAATTGCCTTGCAGGCAGAACCTGCGGTAGCAAGCATTGGGTCTACGACCAATACAACGCTTGATTCAATATCTTTAGGAAATTTTGAATAGTATACTTGAGGTTGTAATGTTTCCTCATCTCTATATAGACCGATATGTCCGATTTTAGCATTTGGAATGATGTTATGAATGCCTTCAACCATCCCTAATCCTGCTCTTAAAATAGGAACGATCACGACTTGTTTTTCTAGCTCATAGGCTGTCATTTCACACATTGGTGTTTCAATCGTTACTGGTTTGGTTTTGAAATCACGAGTAATTTCATAGGTAATCAAACCACCAACTTCAGATACACTTTCTCTAAATTCTTTTGTTCCGGTTCTTTTGTCTCTGATACGCGCCATTTTATGGTCGATCAAAGGATGATTTAGAATCACTACTTTGCTCATTTCTATTCATTCCCCTCTATATTTTTTATTTTATCAATTCTCGTTTGATGACGATTCTCAAACGTGGATCCCATAAAGGTTTTGATGATTGAAATGGCTTTTTCAGGTGCTGTTGTTCTACCACCTAAAGCAATAACATTCGCGTTATTGTGCTCTTTAGCGAGTCTTGCTGTGGTTTCATCATAGACTAATGCCGCTCGAACACCCTTTACCTTGTTCGCTGCGATACTGATCCCGATGCCTGTTCCACAGATCGCGACACCAAAATCGAAATCTTCTTTGGTGACTGCAAGACCAACCTTTTTTCCATAATCAGGATAATCAACTGAATCATTTGAGTTGGTGCCAATGTCTTTATAATCAATTTTTTCGGTGTCGAAATAAGCTTTGATTTTTTCTTTAAGCTCATAGCCTCCATGATCACTACCAATGACAATTCTCATATGATTCCTCCTCTATTGGACTCTTTAGATATTATATCATAAAAATATATTTTTATACCAGTATAACCTACCTCAAACGAAAGAAAAAAGATGTGTTTATCATCTTTATTCTTGAGTTTCGTTATAGTAAGCTTTCTTTCTATCGATCGCTTTTAAAATTGCTTTTCTTAAGCGAATGCTCTTTGGTGTAATTTCAATCAATTCATCATCGTTAATGAAAGCTAGACAAGCCTCTAAATTCATCGGTCTTGGTTTCTTTAAAACAACTGTAGAATCCTTACCTGCTGAACGCATGTTAGTTAATTGTTTTTCCATGGTCACGTTAACAACCATATCGGTATCCTTATTACATTCGCCTACTATCATACCTTCATAAACCGATATACGTGGGTCTAAAAACATATCTCCACGATCTTCTAGTCTACCGATTGCGTAAGCTGTAGTCATCCCATTATTTAAGGAGACTAAGGCCCCAGTTCTTCTATTTCCTACTACATCATAGACCACAGGTCTATAATCTAGGAAGATATGGGATAAAATACCATATCCCTTCGTAGCAGTTAAGAATTGAGTCATAAAACCAATAAGTCCACGTGAAGGCATAATATAGTGAATTCTTGAGTAGTCACCATGCTGATTCATTTGAATCAAATCGCCCTTACGTTCACCAAGCATTTCAATAACTGTACCCATATATTCTGATGGGCAATCGATTTGAACATCTTCATACGGTTCATGCTTAACACCATCAACCATTTTAACAATTACTCTTGGACGAGAAACTTGAAATTCATAGTTTTCTCTTCTCATGTTTTCAATTAATATACCTAAATGAAGCTCTCCACGTCCAGATACTGTCCATGCTTCTGTTGTTCCAATACGATCAACTCTTAAGCTCACATCTTTTTGAGTTTCCTTAAAGAGTCTTTCATCTATTTTAGATGCGGTAACGAACTTTCCTTCCTTACCTGCAAATGGACTACTGTTTGTTAAAAATGTCATCTGAACCGTTGGTTCATCGATATGTAAGTGAGGTAATGCATCTTCGAATCCAACAGCTGTAACGGTTTCTCCGACATGAATATCAGGTAATCCTGCAACAGAGACGATATCTCCTGCATAAGCCTCAGGAACTTCAATTTTTTCCATTCCCATACTTTGTAAAATTTTTTGAATTCTAAACTGAATAATTGATCCATCCATACGGACACAAGATGCCATATCATTGACACGCATTGTACCTTTATAGATCTTTCCAATTCCCATACGTCCAACATAATCATTATAATCGATTAATGCAGGTTGAAATTGAAGTGGTCCTTCTGCGATTTGATTGGGCTGTGGGATTGCTGTAATGATGGTATCTAGGATAGGTTCCATCTTAATATCCATATCTAGATGAGGGATATAATTTGCTAATCCTTGTATTCCTGACGCGTATAAAACAGGAAAATCAAGCTGATGTTCATCAGCTCCTAGGTCTATAAATAGATCATATACTTCATTGACAGTTCTTTGAATGTCAGCGAATTTTCTATCAATCTTGTTAACAACAACGATTGGTAGTAATTTCGCTTCAAGTGCTTTCTTTAGAACAAATCTTGTTTGTGGCATCACGCCTTCATATGCATCAACTAAAAGTAAAACTCCATCCACCATATACATAATACGCTCTACTTCACCACCAAAGTCAGCATGACCTGGAGTGTCTAGAATATTAATGCGATAATTTTTATAGACAATAGCTGTATTTTTAGCAAGGATTGTTATCCCGCGTTCTCTTTCAATGTCGTTTGAATCCATGACACGATCATCGAGCTGCGCATGTGCATCATATCTCTCGCTTTGCTTCAAGAGTTGATTGACTAGCGTTGTTTTACCATGATCGACATGGGCAATAATTGCGATGTTTCTTATTTCCATAAATACCCTCTTTTCATAACCTTACCTATTATATACTACTTTTCTTATTTTAAAACAAAAAAAGTCTCAAAACGAAGTCTTTCGTACCGTGAAATGATGTTATTTCAGATGTATGACTTCTTTTGATGACTATACAGTTGATTATATCTATTTTTACAGTGTTAAGGCTTTAAATCGTTATTGTTATTCCTTTAATTACTATCTTCTTGGTCTAGAACTCCACCAATTCCAATCAATGTAAATCTATCTTTTCCTGCTAAATCCTTGAGTTGAATGATATTTGCATCTGGATATGCATCTTTAGCATATGTGTAGATTTCTGCTCTTTGTTGGTATCCATGTTCAAATGCAATCAATCCTTTTTCTTTGATATAGGATTTGGATTGATCTAATATCTTTTTATAGAAATCAGTACCAAGTTTTCCACCATATAGGGCAACACTTGGTTCCTTATCTACGATTAAGTCTACGATTTCGCTATCCGGTATATAAGGTGGGTTGGATACAATAATATCAAACTGACCTTCAATATTTTGAAATAAATCGCTTAAGATGATGTTTGCTTTAGCGTTTAGGTTTTCCTTGTTGAGTGTAGCTACTGATAATGCATCTTCTGAAATATCAGAAATTGTTACATTCAAATTCTTTTCTTCTAAGGATAGTGTTAAACCGATACATCCACTACCAGTTCCTAAATCTAGAACATCAACTTTTTCGGTTTCAAAGTATTTGTCATAGTAATATAAGACATGTTCAACAAGTTGTTCGGTTTCTCCTCTTGGGATAAGTACGTGCTCATTGACGATGAGCTTATATCCATAAAAATAGGAGTGTCCAATTAAGTGCTGTACTGGAATATGAT